>CABTZX010000013.1 GCA_902489445.1 uncultured Bacteroidales bacterium | reverse complement strand
TAAAGTGTATCGAAGTGTATTAAACTGTATCGAAACGTATCCTAACGTATTGAAGTGTATCGAAACGTACTAAACTGTATCGAAGTGTATTATAGCGTATCGTAGGCAATAGGAATTTATCCGAACTTATCGGAGTTTATCGGAATTAATCCGATTAGCTCTGATTGATTCTGATTGGTTCCGATAAATTCTGATTGATTCCGATTGATTCGGAAATACTCCGATAACCTCTCCCCGGCAATAGTATAGATATGCGGAGTAAAGTAAGGGGGCGAACCCCTTTCAGGATTCGCCCCTCCTACGGTTTGGCTCGTTACGTGGCGTCGGGATGCCCTTTCGCCAATGGGAGCCGATTTAGCGGATAGTGCCGATTAGAGCACGATCTTCTTTTGCAGTGCTACGCCTTCGCGGTTGGTGGCAATTACTAAGTAGTTGCCGGCTGCGAGGTCGCGTACTTCCATTACTTCAGCTTCGATGGTGCGTACCAGTGCGCCGTCCATCGTGTAGAGAGCGATCATACGTGCTCCCGGGCAATAGATGCTTCCGTTCACTACTGCAAATTCCTTGGTTTGTGCCAAAATGTCATCGGCAGAAGTCGTTTTGCTGAACGTTGCGCCTATAACGGTGCTACCCTTTACTTCAAGTTTATAGGTATACTTCTTCTTATCGATAACCTTGATTACGCCTTCAGCGTCTGTACCTATTTCCTTTTTATTGATTGTAAAGTTCTTGAATTCGTATTTATCCTTTGCTTCGGCAGTGATGGTAAGCATGGTACCCTGAGCTACCTTAGCACCGGTAAGAACAGCGGCTCCCTTATCATCCGTTACGGTAAGTGTTCCGGCTTCAGCCGGTTCTACTGCGTTTACGGCAATGGTGAATTCCTTAACCGGTTCGGGCTTCTTCTTGAAGCTTACGGTTACCTTTGTATCAGCGGTAACTTCCTTGCGCAATTCAAGTGATTTTGCGTGTTCGGCATCAACGGTTCCGTCTACTTTCCATTCGTCTACTTCGTAGCCTTCAGCAGGCGTAGCCGTAAAGGTTACAAACGTACCGGCAACCACCTTGCCTCCGGATGCGAGAGCCTTAGTTTCTTCGCCTTTTTCAACGGTAGCGGCTAAGGTACCGTTTTCGCCGGCTTCGTACGTTACCGTGTAGTGAACGGTTTCCTTAAACTTAACGAGGATGGTAACATCTTCCCAAACCTGTTCCTCAATTTCTGTTTGAGTACCGAGCGTGGGATCAGCTACTGTGGCACCATTTTTGTACCAACCTTCAATTTCGTACCCTTCATTTGGAGTAGCAATCAAAGTAACGACAACACCACTTTTCACTTTCGCGGGAGAAGTGAGTGTTTTGTCACCAAACTTGGCTACAATAGAACCGTTTTCACCGGCGGAAAATGTGATAGTTTTCTTTGGTGTACTGAAAGAGACTTTTACTTCGATATCTTCCGTACCCATAGTAACCTTAAGAACGTTGGGATCTTCGGCACTCGGATCTGTTTCAGTGCCGTTTACGATCCATTGGTCCACATTCATTAAGAAGCCCGGCTTAGCCGTAAAGACTATTTCCTTACCTTCTTCCACTTGGTCACCGGAAGTAAGTTTCGTTTCCCCAACCTTTGCGGTAAGGGAACCATCACCTTCAGCACTAAACTTAACCACGTGTCCGTTAAGTACCACGGGTTTCTGCTTAAACAGAACCTTAACTTCCTTATCGGATTCCATATAAATACCTATTTCGGTCTGATCACCATATTCGCTGTCTACTTCTCCGTCAATAAGCCACTTATCCACTAAATAGCCTTCGTTAGGGGTAGCCGTGAATGTAACAGTGGTTTCCGCCTTTACTTTATCACCGGATGCCAGGGCAACGTCGTCATAGTCGTCATTTTGATATGAAGCGGAAAGAGTGCCGTTTTCTCCGGCAGAATAGGTAACGGTGTACATTTGAACCTGCTTAAAGACCACCTTTACACTCGTATCTTCGTAAACTTCTATTTCTTTCGTGGTCTGACCGCTATTAGTGAAATCCAGGGCGCCATTGACGTACCAATTATCTACTTCGTAGCCTTCAGTGGGAGTTGCCGTAAAGGTGATATAAGTGGCTTCCTTGACCTTATCGCCGGAATTGACCGTGTTGCCACCGCCATCTTTTGCCGTAATCGTTCCTTCGCCCTCGGTTTCCATCGTAATGAGGTAGACGTCTGATGCGCCCCGCATAGTCGCTATTTTCCCTTGTTCACTTTGTGCCGAAGCTAACGCCGGGAAAAGGAGCGCCAGCATCGTAACCACAAATGGTAGTAGTCTTTTCATATTCTCTACTTAACTTAATTAATTAGTTCCTTTTTAGCTAGGAGGGGGAAACGGCGTATCTCTTTTAATGCTTCTTTTGTAAAACAATCCCAACCGCTGCGGAAACTGCTTTCTTTTTTATGTCTCACCCTCTATTCTGCCGGCTAAGATAGTAAAATATTTTCATTCAATGTATCATTGATGCTCATTCCTGTTTTTCTCCGAAAAGTGACTAAATACGGAGCGAATGCGAAAAAGCAAAAAGCATCAGCTTAGTTTGCCCTGCCGCCACCATCTCTCGCGCACCTACGACACCACTCGCACACGACCGCCCCGCCACACTCACGCTTCTGCGCCTACGCCGCTGCGTACCTGCATCCCCCTCTCGCGCACCTACGACACCACTCGCACACAACCGCCCCACCACACTCACGCACCTGCGCCTACGCCGCTGCGCACAAGCGCCACCACACTCGCGCACCTTCGTCCTCCATCTATACACATTGGCGCCCCCCATTGCGCACCTTCGTCCTCCCTTCCCTCTTTCGGAGCTTATCGGAATCAATCCGAGCTTATCCGATATCCCCCGATGAATTCTGATGGGTTCTGATTGATTCCGATTAACTCCGAGGATACTATCGCGCGCCACACCCCTGTACCGCCTCCAGTCCCACGCAAACACGCCACCCCTCTCGCGCACCAGCGCTCCCACTTCCTCGCACCTACGCCTACGCCGATGCGTATCTGCATCGTCACTCCCTCGCACCTACGCCTACGCCGTAGAGCATCAGCGCATCCACTCCAAGCAGGGTTGCGCTCGCTCCTTTGGTGTTTCGCACTCTTTTCTACGTAGCTTTGGGATCATTGGTATGTACCTTCTCTACAAATTCTTTTAAGTATTCATACAAATCGTTTTAAGTATTCGTATAAATCCTTTTAATGATTTATATAAATCGTTTAAATGATTTATCGAACAGCATAGGACAAAAGGTTGAGAAGCTTCGTACAAACGATCGGGAAGCATCGTAGCGGAGAGCGAGGTGGTACGGAGTTCCGCTCGAAAAGCTACGCAGAAAGGGGTGGCATTGGCGCAAGGGTGCGAAACGGCGGAAGCATCATATGACGCGAGGATATGGGCGGAGTGGCGCGGAGTATGGGCGGAGCGGAGCAGGGATATGGGTGGAGTGGCGCAGGGGCATGGGCGGAGTGTCGCAGGGGTATGGGCGGAGCGGTGCGGGGGGATGGGCGGAGTGGCGCAGGGGCATGGGCGGAGTGGCGCAGAGGGGATGGAAGGAGCGGCGCGGAAGGATGGGCGGAACGGCGCGAGGGCATGGGCGGAGCAGCGCGGGGGTATGGGCGGGACGGCGCCAGGGGATGGGAGGAGCGGCGCGAGGGTATGGGGAAGGTGGCGCAGGAGTATGGGCGGCGTGGCGCAGGGGGATGGGCGGAGTGGCGCGGGGACTTGGGCGGAGCGGCGCAGGGGCATGGGTGGGGCGGCGCAGAAGGCACGTCCGAATTGCGGGGGAACGATGATGGCGGCAACAAAAAGACGCCGTGCTCAAGGGTAGAACACGGCGTCTTCAAACGCTAAACTCCGTATGGAAAGGCAATTATTGCTCAGGCATAGGAGACGGGGGTGCCATAAAATCGACAAAGCAGAGGGAAGCGAGCGCCGTCCCGTACCGCTTTGTGATGGTAATCCCCTCGGTAATGAAATTAAGTTCGCCTAAATAGTATTGACTATAGGTATTCTGATGCAGATCGTTGATCACACGAATAAGACGCGATTCAAGCTCTTCGATTCGGTAACGCCCGTTTACTTCGCATACCAAGCCGCCTGCCTTTTCGTCGAAGTTCTCATCCTTGTACATCCAGGCATATACAATGCCGGCGGAAACGAACTCGTCCTGAAAGCCGTGCGATACACTCATAATGGTTTTCATTTCGCTGCCAAAGGGGGGCATATCCACTTCGTCCATCGAAGCGAGGTGTGCCGTGGCGGGAAGGACGCTGGAGTAGGTCATGATGTTATAGTCGGCTATACCGGCATCATACAATGCCATGTGGTACGAGCCTGCATGAAGCTCCAAATCGCTCTCTCCACTTCCCTTGGTGGTGAAGAACGTGTTGGGAATCAGGTTGCCGTAAAGGTTACTCATAATCGGATTCGTCTGCTTAATCTGTTGTTTCTATTGTTCGTGCTTCAACGCGTTGCAAAGATACAACATTCCTGCGTCCTCAAAGCTATATGGAATCCTTTACGGACCAAGTAAAGGCACGCAGCCCGAGCTTGGGCACGGATTGGTCAATTTCGCGGAGGGCGGCGAGCAGATTTTTGCTTTGTTCCTCGCTGCAGATCACCAACATAGCTCCGTTAACAGTAGGCCAGGCGTGGCTACCTAGGTGCGGTTCACCGGTTTTACTGCCTTTGCCCAGCACGTCGTTCCACTGTGTATAGCCGCGGAGGCTCATCTTCTGAAGCGTATTGACAATAATTCCGTGATGCGCACGGTTATAGGCGATGAATACGGCTCGTTGTTTGTTCATAATCCGATAGCGTTTTTGTGGAATTTCTTCATTTGATTATGCCGCTTCCGCCGTATATTTCCGCCGGAAAAGGCTGTGTATAAGGTGGGGATGAGGATGAGGGTAACCAAAGTGGAGATCGTTAGCCCAAAAGCTACGGTAACTCCCATCGGTTGCCACATTTCGCTTCCCTGACCGATGCCGAGTGCCATCGGAACCATACCGAGCACCGTGGTGAGCGTAGTCATCAGTACCGGACGCAATCGGCTTCTGCCGGCAATCAGCACGGCACTACGTACCGATGCGCCCCGTTCGCGTGCCAAACGGGTATAGTCGATCAGCACAATCCCGTTCTTCACTACAATGCCGACCAGCATAATAGCGCCGATTAGGGCGATAAGGCTCAGCGTGGTTCGCGTGAGCAACAAGCCCAATATTACCCCGGTAAAGGCGAACGGAACGGAGAACATCACCACAAAAGGATCGTAGAGGCTCTCGAACTGCGCCGCCATTACAATGTAGACCAAGAACACAATGAGTAGCAACAAGATAGTCATATCGGCAAAGGATTCCTGTTGTTGCTCAAAGGAGCCCGCCAATTTGTAAGAGTATCCGCCGGGGAACTCTACATTGTTCAAAACCTTTCGGGCATCATTAACCAAAGTGGAAAGCGGAACGCCCGCTTTGGGGGTACAAGCGATAGTAACGCAGCGCTGGCGGTCCTTACGATATATCGTTGGAGGCGTATAAAGCTCTTCTATCGTACCCAGCTCGCTAAGCCGAATAGCCTTACCCTTAGGCGAATAAACCAATATGTTGCCGATATCCTCGAGGGAGCGGCGCGCCTCCGGAGCTAAGCGGACGCGGATCTCGTATTCCTTACCATCTTCGCGGTAATAGGAGGCAAGCGCCCCGTTAACGGCATTACGCAGGAAGAAAGCAGCGGAGGAGAGGTTTAAGCCGTTCTCAGCGAGCTTTTGGCGATCGAAGTGCATATTGTACTCCGGCATATAGTTTTGGCGGTTATTGATGGCTGCAGCGCAGGAGGAGGTTTGCATCATTCCGTCCATCACGTTGCGCGCTATTTCATCGGTAGCGGCAAAATCGTAGCCGTACAGCTCAATATTCACGCCACCGCCCATATTTCCCATATTACTGGTAGATACGTTGTAGCGCTCCAATCCGGGGATTTTGCTCAGTTCGTCGCGCAAATTGTCGGCAAATTGGAAGACGCTCTGCTTGCGCTTACCGGGATCAGTCAGCGCAATGGTGAAATCTATTAGATGAGAGCCACTCTGCCCCATTGCGCCAAAAGAGTTGCTTGCATCGGCCTGCCCCACGGAAAAGCCGATTGATTTTATTTCGGGGTGCTCGGCTAACCACTTCTCCTTCAGCTCCATTCCCAGCTTACGGCTCACATCAATGGAAGTACCCAGCGGATACTCAACGGTGGCTTTCAGATAGGAATTATCGCCCTGCGGCATAAATTCGGTATGGATAAAGCGAGCCAGGAAAAGCGAGCCGCCAAAGATCACCACAGCACTAACGATAATAACGGCACGATGCGAAACGGCAAACCGAAGCGAGCGCAAATAGAAGCGTTCCACCGGTTGCAGCATACCATCGGCAAAACGCTGCATTAGCGTACGTTTGGCGCCCTTATTGCGGCGCAACATGAGCGAACAGAGCGTTGGTGTAAGCAAAATGGCACAAAGGAGCGAAATAATCATCACAATGCTGACAATCCACCCCAGCTGACGGAACATGATTCCCGCCATACCGCCCACCATAGTTAACGGCAGGAATACAGCCAAAAGAGTAAGCGTGGAGGCGAATACCGATATAGCCACTTCGTTGGTAGCGTGTACCGCCGCCTGACTCGGATAGCTGCCCCGCTCAATATGAGTAGTGATATTTTCCAATACCACTATGGCATCGTCCACCACCATACCGATCGCTATCGATATGGAGCTCATTGATATGATATTAAGCGTACCGCCCGTTATCATCAAATAGATAAAGCTGCTGACCAATGAGAGGGGGATAGTTAGCACAATGATGAATGTGGCTCGCCAGCGTCCTAAGAAGAGCAATACCACCAGCATAACCACAAAGAAGGTAATAAAGATAGTATCCTTCAGGTTGTTTACGCTGTTAATGATGAAATCACTACTGTCGCTCACGATATCCAGCTGTACATCAGACGGAAGCGTGGGACGTATGCGCTCCATCTCGGCTTTTACCTTACGGGCTATTTCCACCGAATTGGCACCACTTTGCTTATTTACAAATATCATGGCGCCACGGCCGTCACTAAGGTATGTTTCGCGTATTCGTTCCTGAGATGTATCCTCAACGCGAGCTACGTCACGCAGATATACATTCTGCCCGGCGCGAGATGTCAGCACTATATCGTTCAGCTGATCCGGTGAGGTAAATTCGCCCTGAACACGTAATGAATTGGTTTGGCTACCCACATCGATTTGCCCCGCAGGTATATTGCTATTCTCCGCCCCAATGATGGAGGCTACCTGTTGCAGGGTAATTCCGTACGCTTCCAGCTTTGCGGGATCGCAGTATACCTGTATTTGTCGCTGCACGGCTCCGGCGTAATTGATTGCTCCCACGCCGTTGATTTTTGCCAGCGCGTTAACTACCCGATCGTCCAATATCTTCCCCAGCGCCATCGCACTCTCCTTTGCCGTAGCGGAAATAAAGAGAATGGGGATATCGTCCAACCCGAACTTAAAAATCATAGGTTGATGCGCTTCCTCGGGAAGAATATCGTTCAGCGTACCCAACTTATCGCGCACATCGTTGGTAGCGGCATCTATATCGGTACCTTCGTTAAATTCAAGGTTAACTACCGATATGTTTTCGCGGCTCTGACTGGTGATATGCTTTACGTTGGCAACCCCGTTCAGCGTATTTTCTATCGGATTAGTGAGGTTGGTTTCTATATCTTGCGGCCCGGCACCCGGTAGCGTGGTCATTACGATGATATTACCCGTATCGATCTTCGGGTACAGATCAATGGGCAGCTTGGATAGGGAGAATATCCCCAGCACAGCAAGTGCCACAAAGATCAGTATAGTGGTTATAGGACGCTTAACAGCGCCTTGATAGATGCTGCTCATTGATTTGATTGCTCCTTAGTGGTAGTTGTTTGCGCTTCGTTAGTATTTTCGCCGGTTACCTTTACGGTTGTGCCGTTATTCAGGCGGTTGCTTCCCTCTACGATAACCACTTCGCCCGGCGTTAGCCCATCGGTTACTTCAACGCGATCTTCTATTTGCCGACCAATCGTAACGGTACGGCGTTCCGCCTTGCTTCCATTGAGGATATACACATAACGTTCGCCGCTGCCCACCTGCTTAATCACGGCGCGATCCGGGATAAGGATTGCTTCGCTTTGCCCAAAGTTGAGCTTCACTTTAGCATACATACCGGGGCGCAGCTGCTTACCCTTATTGTTTACCGATAGTTCCACGCCAAATGTGTGGCTCATGGGATCCAGCGTAGGAGAGATGAGCGATACGGCAGCTTCAAAGGATTCGTTGCCGAGCGTGCTTGCGGTTACAATTGCTTTCTGCCCTTTTGTAATGGACGGAAAGTCCTTTTCCGATGCATTGATGCGTACCTTTACCGGATCTAACTGTTCCACGACGAAAATGGGTAGTTGCGGCGATGCCAAATCGCCCGCATCGTAGTTTCGCGCTGTTACCACGCCGCTGATGGGGCTACGCAGCACTGTATTCTCGTACATATTGGTATAGGCGGTTTCCGCTATTGTTTTGGCGCTTCGGGCGGCATCCCATTGCGCTTTGCTGATACCCCCTATTTTGTACAATTCATCCGTACGGGCAAAGGAAAGACGGGCATCTTCCAGCTTAACCTTCATTTGGGTGAGCTGACTGTTATCCATCTCTGCGAGCACCTGACCCTTTGCCACTGTATTCCCCACTTCGGCAGCAATCCGTTTAATGCGTCCGCCCATTTGTGACGATATGTTATTGCTTTTGAAAGGTTCTATCGTTGCGGTGAATACCTCATCCAAATCGATAAGTTCCTGCGCTACGGTTACGGTGCTTACCGGTACAGCTTCGGGTTGCGCATTATCCCCTTCTTTTTTCCCTTGTTTGGAGCAGCTCTGAGCCCCAACCGCCGTTACGAGCAAAAGGGCGGCAAAGATGCCGTAAAACGTTCGTGTAGAATATTTCATACTTCAATCTATTTTTGCGTTATGCGTGCGTATAATGGTTTGTTTTTACCCCGTGATTTATTGTTGCTGATTCGTGCGGCTATCTGCTTCGTCCGGTAATCCTTTTCCGGCAATCTTATCCATTTCGGCGCGAGCCTGAAGCATACTGAAGATTGCCTGGTCGTAATTGAGTTGAGCCTGCAAGAGCGATACGTTGGCATCATTTACTTCCAAGAGCGTTCCCTGCCCCGTTTCGTAGCGTTTTTGCGCTATTTCGTATCCTTGCTTGGCTGCTTTTACCGCATTGTCGGCTGCCGCCAACGAGCGCGAGGAAGTCCGGAGCTGATTCCGATACCGTTGCATGCCCAAATCGAGCTGCCGTTCCGCATCCTTACGGCTCCAATCGAGCTGCATCAAGCTGATTTTTTCCTGTTTGATCTTAAAGTAGCGGCTTCCGCCCTGCAGGAGGGGAAACGAGAAATTAACGGTAACCGCTGAAAAGGGCGTCCAGAGCCGTTTGTTGTTCAGCTTAAAGTCGTTACTCGTATAGTTGAAATTATACACCATTCCGGCGCTTAATGTAGGTACAAAGGCGTTTTTCGCCAATTGCAACGAGCGTTCCTGCATCCGGCGCTGGGTTTCCAATTCGCGAAGCTGCGCATTTCCCTCTATGGAAAGCTGTTCGCCCGATAGATAGGTTTGGGCAACCTCATCGGCATAGTTGGTCAGTTTTCCCATAGGTTTCACTTCTTCGTACTCGGAGGGATCCAAGCCCATCATCACGAGCAGCGCCCTGCGGGTCAGCACCACATTGTTTTCCGCTTCCAAAAGGGAAGGTTCAATGTTTTTTATCTGTACTTCGCCGCGAATGAGATCGTATTTGGCTACCAATCCCTGCGCATACAGATTGCTGATCCTCTTGTAATTGTCCTGTGCGTTTTCATAGCTTTGTTTCAGTACATCGTAGGCATCACGGGCAAGCAGTGCCGTATAGAAAGCTTTGCGTACTTCGCATACTTTATCAATGCGCGATGTTTGTGCCTTTCGAAGGGATAGTTCCACGGCATCCTTGCTGAGCGAAATGCTTTCCCACAGTTGCAAATTGACCAACGGGAGCCCGGCGCTGAAGCCGCCCTGTATATTGTGCGTTCGGCCGATCTCTATCCCCTTCTCCATCATCTCCTTAGGCATTTGGCTCGCTCCGGGAAATCCGTCCAAATACATCACCTGTTTTTTGATGGTGTAGCTGTATTTCGTGGAAAAACTTATGGAGGGAAATAACTGCCCGTAGGCGCTTTGAAGCGAATATTGCTGCTTGCGCACCGCCAAATCCCCAATTTGGACGGTTGGGCTCTCCGATAGGGCTATGCGCACGGCATCATCCAGCGTCAGATCCGCGCTAATTGTGTCCGTTGGGATCGTTTGCGCCACGGCGCCTTGCACACTTCCGAGCAACAACAGCGGACAAGTGACGCAAAAGACGCGTGCAACCGATAAGAAAATGCTTCTCATTTACTCTTTACGTTATTATAGTTTCTTCTTTTTCTCCTTTTTCCCCTCATCCTTAAATGAGAGAAGACAGCCAGAACGAATGTACCGTTTTATCGTTACAAGCCGGTTAACGTGCAATCGCTCCGTGGGGCTGTCGTTATTAATAGACGCGCTTAAACGCAAAAGTTTAATCCGGGCAGAAAGTACTTCTGCCGAAGGAGGGAAAGGGGGGTATTCCCTGCTCTCAATACATCTATACGTTTCAAACGATAGGTATATACGTTTCAACTGGAAGGTATAGATGTTTCGATCGAGAGGTATAGATGTTTTGCGGCGAACATCCAAAGGTATATAGGAAAGCATCCGCCTCAGTGAGTAAGAAGCTTCCCGACGATCGCAGCGCCGCCCGCTTTTTGGCGGTAGTTACTTGCGTACCTCTTCGGGAGCCGGTTCGTAGTGGAAGAGGAAAAAGAACAGAATGGCAATCACGAGCGCATACAGAGCAAACACGCCCCATACCTTGGGCCAGTTGGCTACTTGGTTGGTAGCGTCAAACAGACTCACCACGCGGCCGCCCGCTATCATACCAATGATGGTACCTAACCCGTTGGTCATGAAGATAAACAGCCCCTGCGCACCGCTCCGCATAGAGGGATCAGTGCCCTTTTCCACAAAGATACTGCCGGAGATATTGAAAAAGTCGAATGCCATGCCGTACACCACCATCGAAAGGATTAGTGCCAACACGCCGGGGAAGCCTGGATCGCCTATGGCAAACAGACCGAAACGCAGGAACCACGCCAACATACTCATCAGCATCACCCTCTTAATGCCGAACTTCTTCAGGAAGAATGGGATAGCAAGGATAAAGAGCGTTTCGCTTATCTGCGAGAGTGATAGCAATATGTTGGGATATTTCACCACAAAGCTCTGCTCGAACTCCGGCATCATTCCAAAGCCGGAAATGAACGGATTGCCGTATGCATTGGTCAGCTGTAGTGCCGCGCCGAGCAACATCGAGAAGATAAAAAAGACAGCCATCTTCCTATCCTTGAACAGCACAAAGGCATCCAAGCCCATTATGGAGAGAAAACTGCGCTTTTCCTTCCGTCCTTTTCCCTCGGGAGGCGTTTGTGGCAACGTAAACGAATAGCCCGCCAGCACCGCCGATGCAATGAAAGGAATCAAAAACTGGCTTGAGCTATCCATCAGCCCCAGCAGATTCACCAACCACATGGCTGCAATAAAGCCAATGGTTCCGAACACACGTATTGGCGGAAAGTCCTTTACCACGTCGTATCCCCCTTTGGAAAGCGCATTATAGGCAATACTGTTGGTGAGCGCAAGCGTAGGCATAAAACAGCAGTTTATGGCTAAAAAGAGCCAAAATACAGGCCAAAAGCCGGCATCTACCGGTAGTTTATACATAACGGCATAGAGCACCGCCCCCACCAAATGGCAGATAGCGAGCACCCGCTCCGCATTGAGCCATCGATCCGCTACGTATCCCAAGAGCGGAGGCATAATGATGGAGGCAATTCCCGCCGTAGCAAATACGTAACCGATCTGTAAGCCGTCGAAATGCATTACGTTCCCTAAGTAGAATCCTAACGTAATAAGCCACGAGCCCCAGATAAAGAATTGGATGAAATTCATCACAATTAGACGCGTTTTGAGGTACGGCATCGCGTGAGGTGTTTGGAGGGATGCGTTGGCGGTCATAGGCTTACGAAATCAAACAAATATCGGAACTTAGTCTTTCGCGTATATAGTTGTTACCACACCTATCCGCACTTGCCCGTTATTCAGGCGAATGCGTGCGCCGGAGGGATAGATGTAGTTGGAAATAGTGGCGGTTACATTGCGGTTTCCACTCATCGTTTCGCGCGTTACCGGTAGAGCGATCAGCTTAAGCGGCTCGTCCAACGTAGCCACGCCTTTGTCGTTTACGTGGATATGTTTGGTTAAATGCGCTTGAATTAACCTACTTATATTGGCAAACACATAGGTGCGCGACGTGATATTGTAGGCGGACGAGAGGAAAGCTATATTGCTTTGAGAGCGTTCCGTCTCACCCATTTCGAAAAAGTGCCCGAGCGAATCCGCCGGCAATAGGAGCAAATAGGTAGCCGGCTGTAGTACTGAGCCGTGCACATCAGGCGGATCGACGGCAAGCGTAAGCGCTGCTTCGTTAATCAGCCGCGTATTTCCGCTCCCCTGCTTCAGGAACGTCTTGCTCAACTCATCGGCATTAACGCTCAACGATAGGGCTAATCCCTGCGGAGAGGTTATAAAGGCATAGTCCGAATTCGGCTTTTTCAGCACGTCGCCCCGGTCTGTTTCGAACTGACGGTGCAGGTAGAGCTGCTTGGTATTGACAAAGCTTTCCTCGGCGGTTGCGATATAAGTGGTATCGGCGCCGGTACGCGTGGTATCGGACTTTTGGTAGCGATACGAAAGCACCAGCGAAGTACTGTACACGCTCAGCATACAGCCGTTACCGGTGGTAGAGTGCAAATAGATGCCGCGAAGGAGATTTTCCTCAAAAGCTTCCTGCGATGCAAAATACTCGGGATGCTCTTTCGATGCTTTGTAGAAGCGCATTCCCAACTCCTTGCTCACCGGGATGCGCAACTTATGCACCCCTGCGGCATTGCCTGCCCGATACGTTAAAGCACCTAAGTAGGAAGCGCCCTTCAGATAGGGCTGCACATCGCCCGAATAGCGGCTTTCCGGCAGCTTTTGTTTCACTTCGTATGCGGTTACTTTGCTCCAAACGGTGGAGTCGCCCACCCACTTTGCATAGGAAACCTCAATAAAGGTAGAGTCAATTGCCCCACCGATCGGTTCAAACTCGGTATGATAATCACGCGCATATTGGAACCTACTGATGTAGGAAGCACGTAAATTACCGTACAAAGGATCGCTCAACTCGCCCAAAAGTGAGTAGGTTGAGCGGTCGTACACGGAATCGATATCCACGGAATGCGCATCAAAGTGCAGCGTATCGGCATGCGGATAGAGCGCATCCTTGGGAGGCATTACCGAGCCGCCCACGTGCGACAGATTATCGTTACAACCCGTTCCCGCAAGCGCAAGGAACAGCGTTACCGCACCTATCAGTAAATATGCGCCGGGAAGGCTTCGGTGGCTTTTGTTTATCTGGTTCATTCGTCTTTTTCTTATACCGTTTGCAAAGATAGAGGATAATGCCGAATGCGGCATCCATCCCCCTTTGCTCCACTCCTCACTATATATATAGACGAGCAGAAGCCTCCTTTGTTGCGCGTTTAGCCGAAAAGCTTTTCGTACAGAGGCGCGTACACTTCCGAAGTGCCCTCCGTCGTTTCGGGCTCTTCGAGCAGGGGTAATTTGAGCGTATCCGTATAGGGTTTGATCAGCGTACGGGTAGCATCCGAGCCACCAATGAGGCTCGCCGCGTCCGCATAAGCATAGCCCAGTTGCCACAATCCTTCCGTAGTGGGGTTGGCATCCATAATATGGAGCGCCTTTTCCGCCACATTATCAAAGGAAAATACGTCGTGCACGTTATCCCCGAGCGGAGCTTTTTCCTCACCTTCCCATGCGGTAAAGATGGTTTTTGCCTTACCAAAATAGGGATCATCCGCATACATACTCTTAAGATAGAGAAGTGCCGGCGCGCTGAACCATCCAAAGCAGTGAATAATGTCGGGCAACCAGCGAAGCGTTTTGACCGCCTCGAACACACTACGGACGAAAAACACGCTCCGCTCCATATTGCTGTTCACATACTTGGCATCTGCCTTGAAGCGGCTCTTACGTTTAAAGAACTCGTCGTTATCCACAAAGTACACTTGCAGGCGTGGCCCGTCCAGCATGGTGGCAACCTTTACGATGAGGGGATGGTCCGCATCGTTCACAATTATATTGATACCGGAAAGACGTATTACATCGTGCAACTGATTGCGCCGCTCATTGATCGTTCCGTAACACGGCGTAAAGATCCGTATATCGTGACCCGCCTCCGCAACCGCTGCCGGAACGCTGCGCGATAGCTCGCTCAGTGGCGTAGAAGCTACGTAAGGGGCGATTTCCTGAGTGATAAATAATACCTTCTTGGGTTCCATATAGTGTAGTTGTTTTTCCTGTTTCTTTGGACAAAGTTACGTAAAATCAGCCTCAAAACCAAACTCTTTGCCCTCGCGGCGCGCTGATGCTCACCTCTTTAACGCATCTTTCTCAATCCGTTATACGATGTTTTGCAATCTTTCCTTCGTACCTTTTCGATAAATCATTTAAACGATTTATACAAATCCTTTAAAGTACGCGTATAAATCCTTTTAATAGTTTATACAAATTCTTTAAAGGATTTATAGAGCCGCTCTAATGAGAAGATTGAGAAGCTATATAGAAGCAGTTGACAATGTATATAGAAAAGGAGGCGGCGGAGACGGTCGGACCGTCTCGGATTACCCCCGACTTGCCCCGATGGGTTCCGATACATTCCGAAAGAACTAAGGATGCGCAAGGGCGGAGCGTACGTATAAAAAAGAAAAAGGTACCGACCTGCCACGCAGCAAATCGGTACCTTTATATCGGAAATGAGCCAAAAGCGGCTCGGTGGGCACGCTGAGGGTCAGGCGTTCGGTAGGGGCGGCTCGTGCCAACGTCCCTCCTCCTTGAGCAAAGCGATCAGTTCGTCAACGGCATCGGCGTCGTTAATTCCGCGGCGCAGACAGGTCTGACCGCGATAGAGATCTATTTTGCCCGGCGCGCCGCCCACGTATCCGTAGTCGGCATCAGCCATCTCGCCCGGTCCGTTTACGATACAACCCATCACGCCGATCTTTAGATTGGGCAGATGCCCCAGCGCCGCTTTCACCTTGGCAACGGTAGATTGCAGATTAAAGAGCGTACGTCCGCAGCCGGGGCAGCTGATGAACTCGGTGTGACTAAAGCGCAAGCGAACCGCCTGTAGGATGCTGAGCCCGAGCGTGCGCACCCACGCCGCGTCAAGATGCGGTGCGGTAAGCATGATGCCGCTACCGGCACCTTCCGCCAGCAGCGTACCAAAATCTACGGAAGCGGCTATCAGCAGCTCTTCCTTAGGCTCCGTTTCAAAGCGCCGATGCAGTATTACCGGTGCTTTGATCCCCTTCGCCTGCAACGTGGCAAGCGCGTATCGCCAATAGCCGATGGCATTGTCCGCCGGTGCCTCTAATAGAATGATGTTATTCGGATTAGTGAGCGTCTCGGTATCAATCCGTTCCATTGCGGCAGCTCGTAGGGAGATAACGCGCGCATCGCCCCAAGATGGGAGCGTTTCGCCCGGTTTAATCAGCCGATCGTTGGGCGCAAGCGGCTCGGAAACCGCCTCGGCATGCGCCGCCTCTACGATGAGCGGAAACGGCAACTCGGGCGTGTTGAAGCCGGAAATACGCATTGCTTCGCTACGGGCAACCTGCGCCGGGCGATAGGTGATATCGGGTAGCACCGGTGCCGATATACGCTTCGTCACATGTTGTAACAGCAAACGCGCCACAGGCAGCTCAGCTTCAGGCGGTTCGCTCAGGGAAACGCGTATTGTATCACCAATTCCGTCGGCAAGAAGCGAGCCGATGCCGATAGCACTCTTGATACGTCCGTCCTCGCTTTCGCCTGCTTCCGTTACGCCCAAATGGAGCGGCACGGCAAAGCCCTCCGCCTCAAGCCGCGCGGCCAATAGGCGCACGGCCTGCGTCATTACGATGAGATTGGAGCTTTTCATCGATACCACCACATCGGTAAAGCGTGCTTTTTTGCAGATACGCAGGTACTCGAGCGCGCTTTCCACCATTCCGAGCGGCGTATTGCCGTATCGTTCCACCATTCTTCGGGATAAAGAACCGTGATTTACCCCTATACGGATAGCGCGGTGCAAGCGTGACGCTTCGGCAAGAAATGTGCCGAAAACGTCCGCTACATGCCGTTCGCCCGCCTCAAACTCTGCCTCTGTGTAACGCTCGCCGGCGGGCTTACGCTCTGCAAAGTTCCCCGGATTGATGCGTACCTTTTCCACATGTTTGAGCGCCTCGAAGGCAGCCTGCGGATTGAAATGTATATCGGCAATTAGCGGCAACGCTATACCCTCGCGACGCAAAGCCTCGTGGATCGGCGCCAATGCTTCCGCCTGACGCACGCCTTGAGCCGTGAAACGGAAGTAATCCGCGCCGGCTTGTTTCACGCGCTTGGCTTGCGCCACGGCACTTATCGTATCGGTGGTATCAACGTCTGCCATCGTTTGGATGCGTACCGGGTAATCGCTTCCCAAAGGGAGCGCGCCAATCCGCACGGAATCAGCCTTGCGCCGACGATAATTGACAGAATGAAGCTCAGTTTCCTTCATAACGAAAAGAACCCCGCTCCGCAACGTTTTGCACGCTACGGGCAGGGCTGTGCACAATAACTATCCAAATGCCTTAATTAACTCTGTATTCGTACTGACAGAGGCTTTTAAGGTCATTGTTTGCTTTGACAATCTTATTCTTTAGATCTTGCTTATCCTGAGCCACTTTGGCAGCCACCTTTTCATCGCTTTGCGCAATGATTTGGGCAGCTAACAGGGCGGCATTCTGCGCCGCATTAATTCCTACCGTGGCAACGGGTATACCGCCCGGCATCTGCACAATAGCGAGCAGTGCATCCAAGCCCTGAAGCGTGGAGGCAATGGGTACACCAATTACCGGCAAAGTGGTCATCGATGCAATAACCCCGGGGAGATGCGCCGCCATACCGGCAGCCGCAATAATCACTTTTACCCCACGCCCTGCCGCATTTTGTGCAAAGTGCGCCACCTCATCGGGCGTACGATGCGCCGAAAGAGCCATTACCTCAAAAGGTATTTCCAAGCGGTTGAGCGCATCGGTAGCTTTTTGCATTATGGGGAGATCGGAGGTGCTCCCCATAATAACGCTTACAAGTGGTGTCATTGCGCTTACTTACCTATCATTTCGGTATAAGCGTCGGCGGACATGAGCGCTTTGAACTGATCTTCGTCCGCACCTTCAATCGCAATGATCCATCCTTTTCCGTAAGGATCGCTGTTCACGAGTTCAGGCGCATCTGCCAGTTCTTCGTTGATGGCAACCACCTTGCCGGCAACAGGCATAATCATATCGGCAACCGTCTTTACCGCTTCAATGGAGCCGAATACTTCGCCTTGACCGAATTCTTCGTCCATACAATCCACATCCACGTACACGATTTCGCCCAATTCATTCTGAGCATGGTCGGTAATACCGATGTAGCAACGTTCTCCATCGCAACGAACCCATTCGTGATCGGCTGTGTACTTTAAGTCTTTAGGGAAATTCATACTAATCTTAAGCTTAGTTGGTAATCTTATTTTTATTGTTGTTTTACTATCGAACCATTGTAATGAGCTTAGCTACCGTTTCCTTTGCGTCGCCCAAGCAGAGCGTTACGCCCGTTTGACGGCTATAGAGCGGATTTTCCACTCCGGCGTAGCCCGGCTTCAAATCGTAGTTACAGATAATCACGTGCTTCGCCTGATCCACATTCAGTACAGGCATTCCGTAGATCGGTGTACCCTCAGCATCGCGTGCCGCCGGATTCAGTACGTCGTTAGCTCCTACCACTATAACCAAATCGCTCTGAGCAAAATCGTCGTTCACCGCATCCATTTCGAACAAATCTTCGTACGGAACGTTCACTTCAGCCAGCAATACGTTCATATGTCCCGGCATTCGTCCCGCAACCGGATGAATTGCGAAGCGCACTTCCGCTCCGTTGGCGGCAAGCGTATCGAACAATTGCTTCACTTGTTGCTGTGCTTGCGCCAGAGCCATACCGTAGCCCGGCACGATAATTACCCGTTTTGCGTCGGCAAGTATCTTTCCCACAGACGGTTCCTTTGCGGAAGTTTCTTCTTTGGGCGATACGCTTTGCGGCGCAGCTATACTCTTTTTCGACTGAGATGCTACCGGTGCTTTCGCCTTTCCCTTAATCGATCCGCCCGAAAGAATAGCGATCAGACTTCGGTTCATCGCTTTGCACATGATTTGAGTTAAGAGCAGTCCGGATGCCCCTACAATGCCGCCCACGGCAACCAGCAGTACATTGCCGATAGCCATACCGGCAATTGCGCCCGCCACACCGCTCAATGAGTTCAGCAGCGATATGGTGATGGGCATATCCGCTCCACCCACACGAACCGAAAAGTATAGACCAAAGAACGAAGAAAACAGGATTACGCCCCAAACCAACCATACAAAACGGCTGTCCCCTATAGGCGTAACCGCGCCAACGATTATAAATATCACGGCAACAAAGAGGCTCAGCATCGTAACTAACGAGTGCTGGAACCACACCATAGGCTTCTGTGGCAAAATGCGATGCAACTTACCCGCTGCCACCAAACTACCTACAAACGTAATCATCCCCACCGCTATGGCGAGATAACCGGTTACGCGGTAGAAAACCTCATATTGGGTTACATTGGCATCCACTCCTATTTGGGCAACCGAAAGCACGCCCACGATAGCCGAAGCGGCGCCACCGAGCCCATTCAGCAGAGCCACCATTTGAGGCATTTGGATCATTTTGACCCGGGCTGCCAAGAATGCCCCCAAAATCGCACCTATCGCCAAAGAGGGCCATAGCGTCCACACCCCAACGATAGGGGTATTTTTTGCGTCGCATTCAGTACATAGTGTAAAGATGATGCCGCCTAAAATAGCCACGGCACTAAGCAAATTACCGAGCTTAGCGTACTTTACCTTGCTCATCAACGAGATGCCGACCATCACCAGCACGGACAGCACGACCGAAACAATAATTGCTATCGAATTCATATAGATCTATTGCTTTTTACTGCGTATTGCAAGGTTTTACTTCTTCTTGTTCTTTCCTTTGAACATACGCAACATACGGTGCGTCACGCCAAAGCCGCCCACCACGTTTACCATAGCCAGCACAATGGCAATACCGCCAAAGCATTGAGCCAAAACGCTATCGTTTAATAAAAATGCCAATCCGGCAGCCGACAAGGCGCCTATTACGGTTACGCCCGATAGTGCATTCATTCCGCTCATCAGCGGCGTGTGCAACAGCGTAGGCACTTGTTTGATCAAAAAGTAGCCGACAACGGCGGCAACGATAAATACTACTACTAAAATAAGGGGATGCATACCGGATCTTATTCTTAAAGAGGCGGATGGTAAGCAACCCTTGTTCCTCGCCATCCGCCCATACTTATATACTTAATTGTTCATTCCCATCGCTTCGCGAGCGCCCTTGTGAACGATTTCGCCATCCTGAGTTACCAAGATTGAACGGCAGATTTCATCGTTCATATCAAGAACAACCTGATCGTCTTTCACGAGGTACTTCACAAGGTTATACATGTTTTGCGAGAACATCCACGTTGAGCTTTGCGGCAACATACCGGGAATGTTTTTGATTCCTTCGAGCGTTACGCCGTATTTTACTTCGCGGCTTCCGGCAGGCGTAATAGCGCAGTTACCGCCTTGGTCGATGGCGATATCCACAATCACGCTACCGCGCTTCATGCTCTTCACCATATCTTCGGTAATTACTACCGGAGCGATTTTACCCGGAACCAATGCGCTGCAGAAAATTACGTCCATATCTTTTACCACTTCGGCAAGACGTTCGCGTTCCTTCAGCAATTCTGCTTCAGGAAGATGCTGCGCATAACCGCCTTCTCCTACGGCAAGTGCTTCAGGCACACCCATATCCACCACTTTCGCGCCTAAGCTCTTAGCCTGTTCGGCTGCTGCGGGGCGAATATCAGCTGCATACGTAACCGCGCCTAACCGACGCGCCGTAGCTAATGCCTGCAAACCGGCTACGCCGACCCCAATTACCAGCACATTGGCGGGACGAATAGGACCTACCGCCGTAAACATTTGCGGGAAGAAGGATGCCAGATCATTGGCAGCCATCAGAATGCCCTTGTAACCGGCACAGGTACTCATTGAGGTGAGTGCGTCCAAGTTTTGCGCGCGTGAGATACGCGGAACGCCGTCCAGCGTAAGCCCGATTACGCCCTGGGCAGCCATTTTGCGCACCATATCGTGGTTAACCGGTGAAGCGGGATGAATGAAAGTGATCAAATACTGACCTTTGTGCATCATATCAATCTCGTGCATGCCGAGCGCTTCGTTGTACAGAGGCTCCTTAACCTTGATGATGATATCGCTGCGATCATAGATCTCTTTGGCAGATTTAACCAGTTCTGCTCCGGCTTCGCGATACGCTTCATCGTGATAGAAGGCACCTTCTCCGGCATTTACCTCGAACAGTACTTTGTGACCATCAGCCACATACTTGGCAACTGCCTCGGGGCTCGCTGCTACGCGTGCCTCATCGTGCATAATCTCTTTAGGAACACCAATAATCATAATATACGTTTTCCTTATCTGTTAGTTCTTTTCCGTTCGCAAAGATAGTGATTCCCGCACATTATTCTCTGCTTTTCGGAACGAACTCCTAACCTCTCCCGAAAAAGGCATATACCTTTGCTGTAAAAGGTATATACGTTTCCGCTGAGAGGTATATACATTTCGATCGAGAGGTATATACCTTTCAAAAACGCTGAAGGAGCCTTTGGATCAAGAGGAATGCTCTCGGCGCGCTCGAACTCAGTAGCTGAACCCCAATCGAATGCATTCAGCAGGGCGTTCACTGCCCTAATTCTCTCCAAACGATCTTCCCTGATTCGTAGGGAAAGAGGTTAAAAGTCGTTGGTAAAATGGAAGCGGATGGAGGGAAACTCTTCCTGCGCCATACGGAGGAGGTACTCGGATTCGGCAAGAAATACATCGCGCCCCTCGATATCGCGTGCCATTTGCTGCACTTTGCGCAGTTTGAACCGCTCCAAAGCATCGGTATCCGTTGTTTCGATCCAGCACGCTTTGTAGAGCGAGATGGGGGTCCAGCGGCACTCGGCACCATACTCGTGGAGCAATCGGAACTTGATTACTTCGAACTGCAACTGTCCAACGGTGCCGATAATACGGCGGTTGTTGAACGTATTGATAAATTGTTGCGCCACGCCCTCACCCATCAATTGATCGATACCTTTGACAAGCTGTTTCTGCTTCATCGGATCAGCGTTATCGATGTAGCAGAAAAGCTCCGGAGAAAAAGAGGGCAATCCGCGGAAATGGAGCTCTTCGCCCTCCGTTAGCGTATCGCCTATTTTGAAGTTTCCCGTATCGGGCAAGCCGACAATATCACCGGCAAATGCCTCTTCGAGCAGTTCCTTTTTCTGCGCCATAAAGGCGGTTGGCGAAGCGAAACGGAGCTTTTTGTCCAAACGTATATGCCGATAGTACTCATTCCGCACAAAACGCCCCGAGCAGACCTTAACAAAGGCAATGGAGCTACGGTGGTTGGGGTCCATATTGGCATGTATTTTGAACACAAAACCGCTAAATGTAGGCTCAAAAGGCGATACGATTCGTTCTTTGGCAAGAACTTCGCCCGGACAAGGTGCTATTTCAATAAAACAACGAAGCAATTCGTTTACACCGAAGTTATTCAGCGCAGAACCGAAAAAGACGGGTGCCTGCAATCCCTTTCGGTATGCATCCAGATCGGGATCGGGGTAAACTTCGGTAACCAAAGTGCTCTCTTCGCGCAATTGATCTGCCTGAGCCTCACCCAAATACTCCGATAGCCGCGGATCGCTCAAGCTCTCTATTTCCACCACATCGTGCGCAACGTGCTGTTTGTCGCTTTTGAACAGCGAAAGCGTGCTTTTGAATAGATTATAAACGCCCTTAAACCGCTCGCCCATGCCAATGGGCCACGTCATCGGACACACCTTTATGGCGAGCTCTGACTCAATCTCGTCCAGCAAATCAAAGGCATCGCGCCCTTCTCTGTCCAACTTATTGATAAAAACGATTACCGGCGTGTGGCGCATCCGGCATACTTCCATCAGGCGGCGTGTTTGTTTTTCGACCCCTTTCGCGCTGTCTATCACAATGATAACGCTATCCACGGCGGTGAGGGTGCGGAAGGTATCTTCGGCAAAATCCTCGTGACCGGGCGTATCGAGGATATTGATCTTGTAGCCCTCATATTCGAAGCCCATCACACTGGTAGCCACCGAGATACCTCGCTGGCGTTCGATTTCCATCCAGTCACTGGTTGCCGTTTTGCGAATCTTGTTACTTTTGACCGCTCCCGCTACATGAATGGCGCCACCAAAGAGCAAAAGTTTTTCGGTAAGCGTTGTTTTTCCCGCGTCAGGATGCGAAATGATGGCGAATGTACGCCTCTTTTTGATTTCTTGCTCCAAAGAAGCCATACCTATTTAGCAACGCTTACGGATCGTGTTTCGCGAATTACGGTTATTTTCACCTGACCGGGATAAGTCATTTCGTCCTGAATACGCTGCGCTATTTCGTTAGAAAGCCTACCGGTGGCAGCATCATCCGTTTGCTCGGCACCCACAATTACGCGCAATTCGCGCCCTGCTTGTATGGCATAGGTCTTTACTACGCCAGGATAGGATAGGGCGAGCTGCTCTAAGTCGTTCAGGCGTTTGATATACGCTTCCACGATTTCGCGCCGTGCGCCGGGTCGTGCGCCGCTGATGGCATCGCAAACCTGTACAATAGGCGCAAAGAGGCTTTCCATTTCCACCTCATCGTGATGCGCACCAACTGCATTACAGATATCGGGCTTTTCCTTATATTTTTCGCAAAGCTTCATACCGAGCAGTGCGTGTGGCAGTTCCGGCTCATCATCAGGTACTTTGCCAATATCGTGCAGCAAGCCGGCGCGCTTCGCTTTCTTCGGATTAAGCCCCAATTCGGACGCCATTACGGCACAAAGATTCGCTGTTTCGCGCGAATGCTGCAATAGGTTTTGCCCGTAAGAAGAGCGATATTTCATTTTACCGATCAGACGAACCAACTCGGGATGCATCCCGTGAATTCCCAAATCGATAAGCGTTCGTTTGCCCGTTTCGATGATTTCCTCTTCGATTTGCTTACGAACTTTTGCCACAACTTCCTCAATCCGAGCAGGATGAATACGTCCGTCCTGCACCAATTGGTGTAGTGCCAGCCGGGCTATCTCACGTCGAACCGGATCAAATGCCGAAAGTACGATCGCTTCAGGCGTATCGTCCACGATAATTTCCACTTCGGTGGCCGCTTCCAGGGCGCGGATATTGCGTCCTTCCCTGCCAATGATGCGCCCCTTTATATCGTCGTTATCAATGTGGAATACGGTAACCGCGTTTTCAATTGCCGTTTCCGTAGCCACACGCTGAATGCTTTGGATAATAATCTTTTTTGCCTCCCCGGCGGCATTCATCTTCGTTTCCTCAACTATTTCGTTGATGTAGGCTTGCGCCTCCTCCTTCGCTTCCTGTGTGAGCGAATCGATCAGATGCTGCTTGGCTTCAGCCGAATTCAAGCCGGAGATTTGCTCCAACTTACGCCTATTTTCGAGCGTTAATGCCTCCAATTCGTGCTCTTTGGCTACAAGAGCCTCCTGTTGCTTGAGCAGATTTTCGCGCAAAGCCTCTAATTCGCCGCCGCGCCTGCCTATTTCGCTGCGGTCGCGGGTTAGCTCTGCCTCCGTTTCGCGCAATTCGAGCTGCTTTTCCTCTATAAGTTGCTTGCGGCGTTCGTAATCCGCTTCCTGCGATTCCTTCAGTGCGCGCAACTCCTGATCAAAGTTACGCCGCTTATCGCCTTCCCGCTGGCGCGTGCGTTCCTCCATATCTGCCGATTCCTTCTCGGCGCGTTCGCGACGCTGCGCTGCATCCTGCTCCGCCTTTACCAGAACCGCTTTTGCCTGTTCCTCGGCATCGTCCAACTTCCGCTTGCTCAGATGAGCTGCCCGATGCAGTATCTGCCGAAACAACAGCGCGCCCACGAGCACAAGCACCACAAGCACCACTACGGCAGTAATAAGTATCGTTTTTTCCATACCCAATTCTCTCTGTTCCCTTCGTGGAGAACGCTATACTAAATTGGTAAAGAGCAGGCTGTTAGACGAATAAAGCGAACTTACCGAACAGACAAAAAAGCAGAACAGAACCGGTCAGAATGTACTTATGCATCAAAGCGTTTGAGAAAAGCCTCCGTATGGGAACAGAGCTCTTCGAGCCGTTCTTCAACCGGACGCGGATCGCGTTCTTCGCGACTAATCTCCAACTGAATGGCTATTTCCAATGCTGCCATCAAGCGCGGGGTACTATCGGCATCGATATTCGTTACCGAAGAGCCGTACTTGGCTCGATAGGCATTCACGCGCTCGTTGTACAAATCACGGGCACGCCGATAGAGCGGTTCCTCGTCGGGAGCCACCACCAATCCCAGCTCCGTGCGGTCCACGAGCAGATTGATGCGTTGTTTCTCCGGATTGAGTGCCATCGTTTCCTCTATATACTTACGGCTGTACCCCGTTCTATTCTATTTCCGTTTCAAGGCTTTTAATCGCCTTTTTTATTGTCTCCTGTAAGTGCTCCAAACGGCTTCTGGCGATGAGCCAATCTCCGTCGTCCGCCACAATCATTCGCGCTGTGAGCAGATGACTAACCTGTTGCCTTAAACGCTCCGTTTCCGACAATAAATCATCCCGAAGTACTCCCAGCCGCCTGATCTCCGCCTCCTGTGCTTCGATCCGCTGCTGTTGTCGCTCCGCCAATTGCTCCAATCGCCGAATAAGCTGACTTAATTCCTGCAAATAGAGCTCTTCCTTACGTGTCATCGCACAACGCGCATACTTGCTGCACGCCCTTTACTCCTGCAAAGATACACCTTTTTATTCCAATTTCTGCTCTGACTATTCATTCTTTACTGCTATTTGTTCTCATTAAACCATTTCACAGAGATTACCGATGAGGGACAAATTATAGGGAGCAGAAAGAGAGAAGTGACTCGGGTGGGATTCAAACCCACGACCTTCAGAACCGGAATCTGACGCTCTATTCAGCTAAGCTACCGAGCCTTATGTATACAATTAGCTATCGCCGATGCAAAGTTACTCTTTTCTTTGATACTTCAAGGCGGCACGTGCTCACTGCCGGATTAGTGGCCTCAACGAAGAGGCTCTTCAAGAGGTATATACCTTCCGAACGAAACGTATATACCTTTCACGCAAAACCTATATACCTATCCAATGAAACCTATATACCTTTTGAGGCATATCGGGTCCACCTCCAAAGGGACTTCGGAGTATCTCCGTAAAGTAAAATGGGGAAATTAAGAAATACTTACGCTTCCGGTTGGGGGGCGGGATGGGGAGCGTCGGGGGAGAGCATCAGCTCGCCGAGAACTTTAAAGAGGAGCGTGAAGTGGCGGACCGCCTCTTCCGTTGCCTTCTCTACCGGCTTCTGCGCACTTTTGAGCATAGCCACGCCCACCACAGCACCGATGGCGGTAGCAATTTCGCCCTGTGACGCGTCATCGTGCTCGGGAGCATTCTTGCCACTCTGTTGGGTAGCGTTCTTGGCTCGCAGCTCTACAATCGGGGCAAGACATTGCAGATAAATACCGCGATAGTAGGGATTGCCGTCCGTTTCGTCGCTAAAATGCTTGTGCGCCGCTTCCAGCCGCTCCAGGAGTTGCTTGGCACTATGCGAGTGCGGCGAGGATTCTGCCGCCCCGTAGCGTTGGTAATCGGCCCGAATACGCTCGAACAAAACGCCGAAAACGCCCTCGGATACGGCGTCCGGATTGTGCTGAAGCGTTTCCTCGGCAATGAGGAGCAGCGTGAGGTATTCGGCAGGATACTCGCGTTCCAAGCGTTCGAGATAATCAAGCGTATTCATTGAGCATCAACGGGTAAAGGATGTTTGAGTAAAATGCGCGGAGGTAGTAGCGCGGATATGGCTCCCAATAACAGAAGCGCGCCCAAAACTGCTGCGTAATCGGTAAGTCGGAAGGCTACCGGATAGGCCACGCGCTCCAATCCCTCCGGATAGGATACGAAGCCCGTTTCCCGCTGTAGCAGAAGCAATAAGGAACCCAGAATCAATCCGCCTGCCACGCCGGCAAGAGTGGTAAGAAAACTTCGTAGAAAAAAGATGGTTCGGAGCGATTTTTGGGGCATGCCTAACGCGGCAAAAAGACGTGTATCACGCTCTTTTTCAATAAGTAACATTGCGGAAGAGCATATAATATTGAAGGCAGCCAACAGAACCACAAAAAGAAGAATACTGAAGGAGAGCCACTTTTCAACGGCAACGAGCCGCATTAGGAAGGGTTGTTGCTCGCGACGTGTTAAGAGTTCGTAGTCATTGGGTAGCAATTTGTTCAGAGCATTACGGAACGCATCATCCGTAAGATTTGCCGTAGGCTTGAGGGCAATTTCCGCGCAGAAGCTCGGCGGATAGTCCAAAAGCTCTGCCAAAGCGGATTGCGAGAGGAAAAGGGTACTATTATATTGTCCCTGTCCGGCATTCACTACACCCGTAAGTATGCCGGAGCGTTGCACAAACGCAGTATTGGGCAGCAAGGGATTAATACTACCCTTTCGCCGTGGTACCAAGAGGGTTACGGGCACAGAATCGTCCAATGGCGGCATACCGATAAAGCTGTAACTATCGGCTCCGATCAGAAAATGTTCATCGCCATAACGATAGCGCCCCAAAGCGACTGAAGAAGTAAGTTTGCACACCTTTGGGAAAGCGGCATCGGAGCCAAAAAGCATTACAGGCGTGCTCTCGCCCTCGGCAAAAAGTACGCCCTCGCTCTGCAATGTGAGGCTGTAAGCATCCACTTGCGGGGATGAGAGTAACTTTTGCAGCGAGGAATCGCGGGCATCAAATACGGTTCCATCGCTCTTTTTCAGTACAAGTGGCGCATCAAAAGGGGATGTGCTCTGCAGCAGCAGATGTTCGTATCCGTTAAAAACGGAAAGAATTACAATCGCCGCAGCAGCAACGGCCCCCATGGCGAGCGATGAGATTAATGCAACGATGTGCACGGCATCCCAACGCTTGCCGGTGATTGTGTACCGCCATGCAATGAAAAAGGGATACATCAGTAAAGCTATTTGCCCAAGAGCTTATCGATGTGCTCGAGGTAGTCCAAACTATCGTCGATGAAGAACTGTAGTTCGGGAATGGTACGCAATTGGTTGCGGAGGCGCGTTCCGAGCGTATAGCGCACTGAGGCTGCATTCTTCCGCAACAGCTCTATCATTTCCTCGGCACGCTCGGAGGGATAAATGCTCAAATAGATGCGACAGAGCGACATATCGCTCGTAGGGCGCACGTTGGTTACGGATACAATTACACCGGGCATTTGCCTTGTTTCGGTGAGAAACATTTCGGCAAGTTCCTTTTGTATCAGACGGGCTATTTTATTTAATCTTCTTTCCTGCATGATTGCGAATAAGGTTTTATCACTCGGCTGCCGTCCGGTTGTTCTTCGATAGCAACGCGTAAAGTAACATCGTCATCCAAAAGCGGTTCGATAAGCTCGGGCCACTCGATAAAACAGTAGTGATCGCCTTTGAGGTAATCGGTCATACCGATGGCAAGCGCTTCGTCGAGCGATTTGAGCCGATAGCAATCGATGTGCGTTACATCGCCGTCTTCGGCAGCTCCGTAGCGGTTAATGATGGCAAAAGTTGGGCTGTTGACCACATCACTGATATGCAGGCAGCGGCACAGCGCCTTGATAAAGGTTGTTTTGCCGCATCCCATTGGGGCATAGAAGGCAATAACCTTCCGAGACGCCGTATTCCGCAGAAAAAGGCGCGCCGCCTCGTCAATAGTTTGTTCGGTAGGAACAAGTATAGGCTCAAAGTCCATTGGTTGATTACTCATATCTTAGGGGTCAATTGAACGATGGGTACCAGCATTTCCTCCAAGGAGATTCCTCCGTGCTGAAACGTATTTCGGTAATAACCCACATAGTAGTTATAGTTGTTTGGGTAGGCGAAGAAGTCGTTTTCCATACAGAATACGTAACGCTCCGCCAAGGAACAGCGTGTTAAGCCATATGCCTCCGGCTTGGTTATTTCGAAAACCTCTTTGGCATTGTAGCTCATATTCTTGCCGCGCTTATAGCGCAAATTGAGCGAAAGTGACTTATCGCCTACAATTTTGACCGGTTTGGCTACGCGCACCGTACCGTGATCCGTGGTCAGCAGCACTTTGTAGCCCATATCGGCTATCTTGTGAAGGAGCGGAAGCATAGATGAGTGGCGGAACCAACTGCGTGTGAGCGAGCGATAGGCTGCTTCATCCGGAGCCAGTTCGCGGATCATTTTGCTATCTGTTCGGGCATGCGAAAGCATATCCACAAAGTTAATCACCACCACATTTAGGCGATTTTGCTTCAGCTTGCCTAATTGTTGTACCAGTTTTTCGCCAAAATCCGCTTCCAGAACCTTGTTATAGGAGAGCGAAACGCTCCTTTTGTTGCGTTCAAGCAACTTGAGGAGTAGCTCTTCCTCGTGGTCGTTTTTGCCGCCTTCTTTGTCTTCCTCCACCCATAGCGAGGGGTACAATTTGGCAATTTCCGCCGGCATCAAACCGGCAAACAGTGCATTGCGGGCGTACTGGGTAGCCGTGGGCAGCAGAGACATATAGAGATTTTCCTCTATAGCAAAGCGATCCGTCACCAAATCCTTTACCGAAAGCCACTGATCGTACCGAAAGTTATCGATAACTATCAGGAACACCTTTTCGTCCTCATCCAGTAAGGGGAACAGGTACTTTTTGAGCAAATCGCAACTGAGCGTAGGGCGCTGATCCGTTTGTCGGCTCCAAGTTCCGTAATTGGCAGTAACGAAGCGGGCAAAAAGCTGCTCGGCATCGCGTAGCTGCATACGAAACAGCTCCTTCAGGTCAGGGCTATAGGAATCGATCTGCAGGCTCCAGCGAACAAGCTCTTTATAGAGCGCGAGCCACTCGTTGTAGTCCAATGGTCCGTTAAGCCGCTGCGCTATGGAGGCAAATGCCTCCCGATAGCCGCTCAGTGTAGCCTCGCCGATGATTTGATCGCTTTCGAACAGCTTTTTCAGTACCAAAAGGATCTGATTCGGATTAACCGGTTTGATGAGGTAATCCGCAATCTGACCGGCAATGGCCTGATTCATCAACTCCTCCTCATCGCTTTTGGTTACCATCACCACCGGCAACGTAGGATAAGCGCTACGGATGCGATGCAATGTTTCCACACCCGAAAGCCCGGGCATATGTTCATCAAGAAAAACGGCATCGTACTGTTTTTCCGCCAACATAGCGAGCCCGTCGCTGCCGCCGGGGGCTTCGTCCACACTGTAGCCGCGCCGCTCCAAGAGCATAAGGTGCGGCTTGAGCATCTCTATTTCATCGTCAATCCAAAGTAGCGTCCGCTGTTTCATGGTTACCACTCCTTTTGTGGCATCGAAAGGGGCGCGGAACGCATCAGAGCCGCTTCAGGGGTGCAAAGAGCTACCGGTCGCCACGAGCCTTCGTGAGCCAATGCCAAAAAGTAGCGTGCTCCCTGTATGGTAATGGGCATCAGTGTATAAAACGCTTCCGCTTTTACGTCATACATCAGCGGATAGAGTGCAGGCGCTTCGGTACGTATGGCGTTACGCTTAGCTTCGTATGCCAAAGCCACTTCCCCACTTAGGGTTACGTTGCCGCGTTCGTCCGCACAGGGATTAATGGAACAAAGTGTTTCGATATGATCCGGATGTTCCAAAGCATCCCTTCCTGCCGGTACAATGGGCAGAAAATCCTCTTTGGTTAGCTCGGGAAGGTTGCTCAGGAGTATCTGTTCCGTAGTCAACTTATTGTCCGCTAGCAAGAAGAAGCGTTTTCCGCCTTCCGGAACGTTTGCTCCGTTTGCTTCGTCGATGCATCTAAACTCATGCAAAAAACATGCCAAACCGGATTCCGTAGGCGTTCCCTTAGCTGCCACCGCCACTATTTCGCGATTATCCCTATCGAGGAGTCCGGTATTGAAGAGCATTTTGTCTTCCTCGGGCGTCAATTTGTCCGCATCGTACAGACGATGGAAAAAGAGTGTAAGGCAGAAGCGCAGATAGAGCTCAAGTTGCTCATCAGCAGGGAACAAGGCAGCATATTGTGGTGCCAAACGTGCCATCAGATCGCGCAATAGGTCGGCTTCGATGGAAAGTTCGCCAAAATCGCTCAGTTCACCGAAGCTGCTTTTACCGCACCCTACTCTCTTGCGCGCCTGTTTTACCGGTTCTTTTTGCTGTTCCGGCGCGTGGGACCGTTCCTCCGCACTATTGCGACTGGGGCGCGCCTCCCGTTTGTCGGGACGCCTAACACGTGGCGTTGCCTTCAGTTTTTCCTCGGTAATACGGAGCGAAGGCGTTTGTTCTGTTTCACGCAACGATGTTTCCCATCCCAATTGGGTGGCAAAGGCATCGATAAAGCCCTGAAGTGACTCAAAACCAATTGCCTTGAGCTGTTCGCCGGCTCTAATTCGCGCCTCCATCTTTGCGATGGGTACCCATCCTTCGGCATCGAACAACAATCTGCCCATACTTTCCACTTTGTGGGCAATTTCTGCTGCTTCGGGCGATAGCGCGTTATCCTCTTGCTTGGGCGCAGCAACCTCTGTACGAGGCGCTTCCTCCATTTTTTCCGGAGATACCTTTACGCCGGCCGGATAAAGCAGAATACTGAAATCGGACCTCTTTTGGCTGTTCCAGAACTTTCCGAATCGTTTGGTATCGGTTAGGAACACTTCAAACGAGGAGTAGCCTAAATCAGTGTACGTTACGGCAAAGTTTTTACCGCGAAGTGCTTCGTTCAGCTGCTCGATATCGATCGGTTTGGCACCATTCTGCTCAAATAAGGCGGCAATTGTGTCGGTCACGCCCTTTAGGTATTGCGCAATTTCGCGCCGCAAGCGGATGCGGACGGCATCTTTTCCTTCGGCATCCTTTTCCACCACCCAAAAGTCCTCAAATTTGGCATCCCGAAGGAACGCATCAAATGTGGGGTAGCCAAAATCCCTATACGCTGTAGCGAAGTAGCTCTCCTTGAGCTCTTCTTCCAACGCTTCGGGAGTAGTCCAACGCTTCTGACCGGTAGGGGCCAGCCGTTTGATGGTGTTTCTTACAAAATCTATATAGTCGCCTAAGCGTTTTTTTGTCTGTTCGCTCTTTTCGGAGCGATTTATTTCGTCATTCATACTAAGTTATTCCAACAATATAGTTCCATTAGGCCTCACTATGCTCAAACATAGGCGATTCCTCTCTGCGTCCCAAAAGGCGAAGCATTAATTGCGCTTCGCTGAGGGAAAAGAGTTGCACAAAGCCGCCATCGGCAGGAACGGCAAGCGCACCGATAACGGGCGCACCTTCCTCAAAGCAGAATGGCACTAACAGAACGGTTTTTTGCCATTTATTGTTATATCCGAAGCGTATGCCGAGCGGAGCATCCTTGAGCATGCCGAGCGAGTAGGCTAACGCTTTGTCCAATGTTTTTTCCATCAGCACCATTGCCTCCTTATCGGCAATTAGCTGATCCCGCAACACACGTTCCTTTTCCACGCGTTCGCGGAAGGTCAAATCCTCCGGAATGAGCTCTATTTCGCCCAAAACAGGTATCTGTTTTTTGATGCTTTCGGGGAACAGAGCCGCGTGCCGACGGATCAATTCGCGCCGGTTCAGCTTTTGCACTATGGCATCAGGCTGCAAGAGCAACTGCGCCGGTCTAAGGGCATTCCGCTGTAGCGGAGAGGCAAAAACAGGCAAGGCAGGGAACGCTTCGCGTGCAACGGCTTCCGCACCGGTAACAAAGCGTACAATGCTCAATTCGCGTGCGTTTTTGTCCTTCACAACTACATAAACCGGTTCGCCTTCCGGCGTGCGTAGCGATAGATCGAACATAGTTTTATCACTCGCCCTTACGCCTGTATTCAAGCGCAATTGGGTGATTAACGCTTCGTTCACGAATCGTTTAATGTTGATGTACGCTCCATCGCGCCGTTCGCCCGTAGTGAAGTTCTTTTCACCACATAATTTCAGCAGTTCGGTGCTCTCCTTTGCGTTCAGGTCGATCCGCAACGTACCGCGCTCAATAGCCTGACGGCTCAGCTTTTCGCTTTTCGCTACTGAGGAAGCTTCCGTTTTGCGTGGTTTGCGCTCCGTACGCTCTGCCACAGCGGGTCGCTTGGCTTGTTTGGCTTCCGCGCGTTGCGGCTCCCGTTTACGGGGTTGACCCTTTGAGGCGCGTGGCGCGCTTTGCGCCTTGGATTCCCGTTCTTCGCGCTGAGGTGCTACCGAAGGCTGTTTGGGGGCTTCTTCGCTTTCCGGGGAAAATAAACTCTTTACGCGTTGCCAAAAGGAGGGTTTGCCGCTAAAATCCTTGTGCTGTCCCTTTAGAGCCACCCACTGAACGCCGTTTTCCTCGTGTGTGTCGAACATTTGCTTCGAACCCGCTATAAAACGCTTTAGGTCCTTGATGTTGTTCTCATCGAATATCCCCGCATAGATTACCTTTACAAAATCCTCATCCTCGGTAGATACCCAGCCCTGTTTATCACGAAAACGCTCTATCGCGCCCGTGATCTTTTCGATAATGGTTCTATCTCTCATAAAAATACCGGTCGCCCGCACCCAATGGGGGCAAGACGACATTTTCAAATACATAAAACTTGCTGCGCCGCTTGCGACAGCTTCTCAAGGCAAAGTTACTTATTTCCTTGTTATTACGCTATCATTTTCATCTTCTTATATGCATAAACTGTACCAAACTCAGCTCGCGATGACGGAAAAAGATACTCCACCGGTGAAAAAAATACCCCTTCCGATGTTTTTTTATTGGGAAACAACAAAGGAAAAGTGTACCTTTGAGCGCGAAAAAAGAAGTTGGGAGGATCATCAGGAATGGGCGCAAAGTCACGTAGTTTTATTGTACCGATTCAGCACTTTCTGTCGCGTAAAACCAATGCGACCGTTTTGCTGTTTGTTATGGCAGTTTTGGCGGCAATAATTGCCAATACTCCTCTCGCTGAAGGGTATAGCCATCTGCTCGCTTATCCGGTTACGTTGCAAGTGGGGCCTTTCAATATTTTCTCACATAACGGGGAGACGATGAATTTACTCACCTTTGCCAACGACGTACTTATGGTGCTTTTTTTCCTCAATGTAGGGCTCGAAATCAAGCGCGAAGGCTTAGTTGGCGAGCTTTCCTCCTTCCGCAAGGCGATGTTCCCTGTAACAGCGGCTTGCGGCGGTATGCTCTTTCCCGTACTGGTATACCTGACAATTTGTCACACAGAGCCGATGTCGCACGGAGCCGCTATACCGATGGCAACCGATATTGCTTTCTCTTTGGCGGTTTTATCATTAGTGAAAGGCGTTCCCACATCGTTAAAAACGTTTCTTACCGCGCTGGCCGTAGCCGACGACCTTGGCGGTATTATTGTAATTGCCCTATTCTATTCCACCGGTATTAACCTTGCTATGCTGGCATGCGGTGTAGGTGTCATCTTACTACTATATGTTTTAGGGCGTTATGCCGGCGTGCGTAATTTGTGGGTTTATTACTTAGGTTTGCTTTTTGTATGGCTCTTTTTCCTCTCCAGCGGCGTACATACTACTATTGCCGGCGTATTGGTTGCCTTCACCGTACCGGCCAAACCGCGCTACGATACTAAGGAAACGGCGGCAAGAGTTAAATCGCTTATGGCTTTGCTCCGTAACGAGAACGACGGCAAGGATAGCGAAAAAGGATTGCTTCCCGGCGAGCATATCAACATATTGTACAGCATTTCCAACACTACCTATCACTCTGTTAGCCCCATGCAGCGTATGGAGGCGCAACTCACCCCGGGGGTGAATTGGTTTATTTTGCCGCTTTTTGCCTTTGTCAATGCAGGCGTGCGCTTGAGTGGCGTTGGGTTTGAAGATTTGTGGGGCGTAACTTCCGCCGTTGCGTTAGGGCTAATGATCGGTAAACCGCTGGGAATCTGGCTCTTCTCACGCTTGTACCTATGGATTACCCATACGCCCATGCCGATCGGAATGCACAACAAATCTCTGTTAGGATTAGGCTTTTTGGGCGGTTTCGGCTTTACCGTGTCGCTTTTCATTGCATCCCTCTCGTTTGTGGGCAATGCGGCGGTACTTCACCTGAACGAAGCTAAGCTGGGGATCTTTATCGGCAGTATATTTTCCGGTATATTCGGCTACCTCTTCCTGAGGCACTACTTCAAAAAGCATCACGATATAGAAGAAGAATTGGCAGCGAAAAAAGCGTAACGCTTATCCCTACATATGCGGCGTAAAAATCGGTTTTGGCGACTGGTTCTGTTCGTGTACTTAGCATTTTTAGTGCTAAGTGCGCTCTACTTCGTTCCTACCCGTTTGGGCATCGTAACCCTCAGGCCTATAGACCTTTTGGCTGCCCTCCGACCCATTCAACCCGATTCGGCTCTTTACGATGCCGATACGCTTGAACTGACTCATACTCAGGCTGATCCAGCCGATTCGGTGGCACAACAGCGCGCCATAGCCGATTCGCTCCGAAACGCTCTCTTTGCGAGCAACGAAATGGCGGCGGATAGTACCGGTAGCGTGCAAAAAGTATTTTTTGAAGATTACAGCCCCGACGGGCGCGGATTGGCGCATTGTTTCCGTAAATTGATCCATCACGAGGGAATGCTCTATATGGCTTTTTTGGGCGATTCCTTTATCGAAGCGGATATCTTTACTTTGGACGTGCGCCGCATGCTGCAACAGCGCTACGGAGGCCGTGGCGTGGGCTGGATGCCCCTATCCAGTGGCGTGGCCGGGTACCGGCGCGGCATACGGCATCAATTCAGCGGTTGGCAGGAATTTACCCCACTCACCTCGTGGCGAAAGGACTATCTGCTCAATCAGCATATCTATAGAGCCGAATCGGCACGTACAACGTACGAATTGCCGGCGGAAGTAGCTCCCTTTCAGAGCGTTTCGCTCTTTTACAAAAGCAATGTAGCGCTACCCTTTACCCTAACTGTGGGCGATAGCGTACGGAGCGATTCGCTAACCCCTTCCACCGAGCTGAGGTGCTATCGCACCATCTGTTCCGCGCGAAGCGTTACTTTGCGCATTCCTCGGGCTGAGGGTGCTCTTTTCTACGGGGTCGCCTTGGACGGAGAGGGGCAGGGCGTGGCGATAGATAACTTCTCGCTCCGGAGCTCCTCCGGCACCCATCTCTTAACGCTAAACGACCAAGAAGCCGGCGCGCTGCAACGTTTGCGCCCTTATGGGCTAATCGTGCTGCAATACGGTATGAATGTAGTGTCGCAGGGCGTTTATCGGTACAACGAATACGAGGATAAGTTGGTGCAAACCATTACCAAGCTGAAGCACGATTATCCCAATGCGGATATCCTTATTATGGGCATATCCGACCGCGCTCAACGGCGAAACGGCGAAATGCAATCCATGCCCGAGCTGACGGCTCTGCGTAAAGCACAACGCAACGCTGCGCGCCGTTGCGGCGTTCTCTTCTGGGATACCTATCAAGCGATGGGCGGCACCAACAGCATGCTCCGCTGGGTTGCCAACGGCTGGGCAGCCAAAGACTACACCCACCTCAGTTTTAGCGGCGGAAGGGAACTGGCAAAGCACTTTGTGGATGCCTTCCTTTTGGAAGAAACCTATTATCGCAAATTGGGAGCCTAACGATGAGGCGTTACAGATCTATGGAGAGCGGGCAAAAAAAGGTATATAACTTTGGAGCAAAAGGTATATACCTTTCAAACGATACCTATATAAGTTTCCGCGCAAACCTATATACCTTTTTTGACGCCTTACGAAACCCCGCACCGCACGAAAGGCAGTTAGCCGCATAAACCTATGATTGAAGCACTGAACGAATGGGCGATGTCGCTCGATTTTACGCGCTTGCCGGAGCTGCTCACCTATCGCCCCGAGCGACCGCTCATCTTCTCCTCGTCGCTCTTCTTCCTACTCTTCCTCGGCTTCCTCCCTCTCTACGGCGCGCTCCGACGCACCCACACGCTCCGCATCATCTATGTGGTGCTCTTTTCGCTCTATTTCTATTACATGAGCAGCGGCTGGTTTGTGTTGCTACTTATCGCCATGGTGACGAGCGACTTCCTGATCGGGAAAGCGATCTATCGTACTTCCGCGCGGAAAAAGAAGAAGTTGCTCGTTGCGCTGAGCATAACCATCAATCTGACCATCCTGGGCTTTTTCAAGTACTTTAACTTCCTTGGCGGATTGGCGTGTAACCTGCTCGCCCTGATCGGTAATGAGTGCGGCATTGACGCGCTAAGCGCCTTTGCGTGGCGCGACCTGCCTATTTTCCTGCCGGTGGGTATCTCCTTCTTCACCTTTCAGACCATGAGCTACATTATCGACCTCGGACGCGGCAAGCTGACCCCGCTGAAGCGATGGATCGATTACCTCTTTTATGTATCCTTTTTCCCGCAGTTGGTGGCGGGGCCTATTGTGCGCGCTCGGGACTTTATCCCCCAAATTCACCGCACGCCCTTCCTTTCGCGCGGCGCATTCGGTAAAGGGCTCTATTTGGTGCTGATCGGGCTGTTCAAAAAAGCCATTATTTCCGATTATATCAGTATCAACTTTGTGGATCGCGTCTTTGATGCGCCGGCGCTCTACTCAGGTTTGGAGAATTTAATCGCCGCCTACGGCTATACGCTCCAGATCTATTGCGATTTCTCGGGATACTCGGATATGGCAATCGGTATTGCGCTGTTCCTCGGCTTCCGGTTCCGCAAAAACTTCGATCTACCCTTCAATTCCGCCTCCATTACCGAGTTTTGGCGGCGGTGGCATATATCCCTCTCCACGTGGCTCAAGGATTACCTCTATATTCCGCTGGGCGGCAACCGAAAGGGGAAGTTCCGCACCTACATTAACCTACTGATTACCATGTTCCTCGGGGGATTATGGCACGGCGCGGCGCTACGTTTTATTCTATGGGGTACGATGCACGGCGTAATGCTCGCATTGGATAAAATACGCTTTAAGCTCTTTCCACGTTGTAAGGTTAGTGCCTCACAAATGAAACCCGGATGGCGTATTCTGAGCGTTTTGCTCACTTTTCACTTTGTGGTCTTTGCATTTCTCTTTTTCAGAGCTAAGGATGTGCCACAAGTGTGGACAATGCTTAACCAAATCTGCCTCAGTTTTCATCCCGAATTATTCCTCCCGTTCCTCGAAGGGTATCTGCCTGTGGCTCTGCTGATTCTGTGCGGTTTTGTGCTGCATTTCCTACCCCGTGGCGCGCATAGGGCTGCCGAACGCGCCCTCACCCGTGCGCCTTTCGCTGTACAACTACTCCTTTTTGTTGCGCTCGTTGTGCTTGTCTCGCAAGTAAAGAGCGCCGATGTGCAGCCCTTCATCTACTTCCAATTCTAATATAGCGAGCTACTACGAACGAAAAAAGGGAGTGATCTCACGACCTCTCCCCTGAAAGTATTAAAGATGTGTGACCCCGGAGGGATTCGAACCCTCGACCCACTGATTAAGAGTCAGTTGCTCTACCAACTGAGCTACGGAGTCGCTCTTGCAACGGGTACTTTTTCCCACTTGCGTCTGCAAAGGTAAGGGATTCTTCCGAAATAATTGCAATATTCCTTCAATTTCTGTTTGGGAAAGGCATTTTGAGCTATTGAATCGCAATAGAGAATGACGCTAAAATGAACAAAAGTACGATGCCGCTTGTTGTTCCTTATGTAAGCAAAAAAAACTATGAAGCGGGCACTCTTTATTATACCGGCAGGAGGGAGCGGCACACGCTTCGGCAGCGCACTTCCCAAACAATTTGTATCTCTGTGCGGAGAGCCGCTAATTTGCCGTACCATAAAAGCCGTGGCGCCATTCGCTTCGGGAATTATCGTATCCGTTTCCGCCGATTACCTCTCCTACGCACAGGAGCTATTTGCAGCATACCTTTGTGATATGCCCATCCGTTGCATTGAGGGAGGCGATACCCGCTTTGCATCGGTACGAAACGCACTTTTGGCGGCTCCGGAGGAAGAACTGGTTGCCGTGCACGATGCCGTGCGGCCGCTAATTGCTCCGGATGTGATAACCCGCTTGATTGAAGCTGCCGATTCGCAAGGCGCATCGGTGCCTTTTCTGCCGATGCGCGACAGCATACGTATGCGCACCAACTACGGTTCGCAAGCGGTTGAACGCAGCAGCTATATCACGGTTCAAACGCCGCAAGTGTTTCGCTCCGAACTACTTCGCAAAGCGTACGAACAAACGTACACACCTGCCTTTACAGACGATTGTTCTGTGTTCGAAGCAGCCTATCCCCATAGCGAAATTGCTCTAATAGAGGGGAATGAGGAAAATATCAAGATAACCACTCCGGGCGATGCCCTTTTCTTTACGGCACTATGCCAAAAACGGTAGCGTATGGACCTGGAGAACAATTACTTAGATACGCCGCTGCAACATCTGCCTGCGTTGGGGGCAAAACGAGCCGAATTGTTGGAAAAAGAATTGGGACTCCGTACGTATCGGGACCTCATTTTCTACTTTCCCTACCGATACGCGGATCGCACCGTAATTACGCCCATTCGCGCTTTGGCTACTACACACGGCGAAGTGCAGCTTAAAGGCTATATAACCGGATACAGAAGTGAAGGAGTTGGTAGCAAAAAACGACTTAAAGCGGACTTTCGGGACGAAACCGGAACCATTGAGTTAGTTTGGTTTCAGGGCAACGATTGGGTCACTCGGCGCTACCCGCCCGGCAAAGTGTATATACTTTTTGGTCAGCCGAGGCTGTTCAACGGAACCTATTCCGTATCCCATCCCGAGCTAACCCTTGCCGATTCGGCAGCTCCGGCTGTAGGCGCGCTCTACGGCGTGTACAACACAACGGATAAAATGAAGCGGAGCCGCCTTTCGGGCAAAGCATTGGGCAAAATAATTGAATCCCTGTTGCCCATCGTACCCAAGTACATCGAGGAAACGCTCACGCCCGATATTATCACCGGACAACGCCTTATCCCGCTCGCCGATGCTCTGCGGCAAATTCATATTCCCCGCAATGCAAAAGAGCTGAACGAAGCCGTAACACGGCTAAAATTCGATGAGCTTTTCTTCCTACAACTAATGTTGCGCCAAACAAAGCTCGAACGCAATAAACGCTTTGAAGGATACCGGTTCGAAACAGTTGGCTACTCGTTTAACCGCTTGTACGAATCTCTTCCCTTTGAGCTTACTCGTGCGCAAAAAAGAGTAATACGCGAAATTCGCACAGATTGCAATACGGGGCACCAGATGAATCGATTGTTGCAGGGAGATGTAGGCTCCGGCAAAACGCTGGTAGCCGCTTTTTCAATGCTACTGGCCATCGATAACGGCTTCCAAGCGTGCCTTATGGCTCCAACCGAGATACTTGCCGCACAACACTACGCCACGCTGAGCCGACTGCTCGCCCCGATAGGTATAGAAGTAGCGCTTCTTACCGGTAGCTCTACACCTAAGGAGCGCCGTCCCATCTTGGAAGCTGCGGCAAACGGCTCCCTACCGATTTTGGTAGGTACCCATGCACTGATCGAAGAGGGAGTACGCTTTGAGCGGCTCGGAATAGCCGTAATTGACGAACAGCACCGTTTTGGCGTGGCGCAGCGCGCTCGGCTGTGGAGCAAAGCTGCGGAAGTGCTACCGCATATTCTCATTATGAGTGCCACCCCTATTCCGAGAACGCTCGCCATGACTCTATATGGTGATTTGGACATATCTACCATTGATGAGCTACCTCCCGGACGCAAACCGATTACTACTATACATCTCTACGAAGATCAGCGCGAACGGGCTTACGATTTTATCCGCGACCGTATAGCCGAAGGTCGACAAGTTTACGTCGTTTTCCCTATGATTGAAGGCACGGAGGCTAGCGACTATGCCAATTTGGAAACCGGCTACAAGTACTTTGCCTATATGTTTGGCGAGCGCAATGTTACATGGGTGCACGGCAAACTGCCGGCAAAGGATAAACAGGAGCGTATGGATGCCTTTTCGCGCAACGAGGTGCCTATACTCCTTTCCACTACAGTGATTGAAGTGGGGGTAGATGTGCCCAACGCCACTGTTATGGTAATTGAGAATGCCGATCGCTTTGGGCTGAGCCAACTCCACCAGCTCCGTGGTCGCGTGGGGCGCGGTGCAAATCAGAGCTTTTGCCTATTAGTTACGCCACGCGAACTATCCTTTACCGCAAAACGACGCATCGAAGTGATGACGCACTCCACAGACGGATTCGTTATTGCTGAAGAGGATATGAAGCTCCGTGGCTCGGGAGATATTGAAGGCACTAAACAGAGTGGCGATTTAAGTCGACTTCGTCTTGCCAAACCGACCGAAGATGTGCTCCTTATGCGCCTATCCGGTGCTGTTGCCACTCAAATCATTACACAAGATCCGGAGCTACAAACGCCCGCACTGGCACCGATCCGTAAAGAGCTGGAACGGCTCTACCCAATTGAAGAACGCTGGGGAAATATTAGTTAGAATGCATCAAAAAGAGGAATCCGTTAGCAGATTCCGCTTCACAAAACTGAGCATTCCGCTCGTTCTCAAGGGATTATCGTAAAATGTAGGGGAGTGCCGGTAAAACGAAACTCCCCTTTACTGCCGAAAGCTTTTCAGTGCCCAATTAGCACACACAGAGTGCATTTTATCCTTACTTATTGGGCAGGAGCCTGAGGCCCTTGAATAAAAGTTACCGTTCGGCTCCGTTCCGGTGCTTCAGTTACATATATCTTTAAGCTGAAACTACGTAATTTAGCGCCCGTTTCGTTGTTCGCTTTTATCTTAAGCGTAGCGGGCAGTGATACGATATCGCCCTCTTTACCGGTTGTATTATCGATTAAGGTATAGTACTTTTCCCCTTGTTTCTGTTTCGATACGGATAAAGTTCCTTTTCCGGATAGCATACCGTTGATCGTTAGTACTACATCGCCCTTGCCGTTAACCACTACGCGCTGAGGATTTTCGCGCTGTTCCGGAAGCGCCCCTTTACCCGTTACGGTAAATGTGGGCAATTCTTTGTCGATAACGTTGCCCGGCACCGGCTTGGGACCTTTATTCCCGCATGCCATAAAGCTTGCTGCTACGCAAAGGATAACAGCCATCCGTACTAAATTTCTCATCTGTACTTTTTTCATAATTACCTTCTGATTCATCTTTTTATGTGTTATTGGTATGTCCGTTTATGGGTTGGCATTCCGCATCGTTCCGCTGAAGACGCACCCTTCCCATCGCAAATGTACAGAAATATTTCCATCTCCTCCGCACCTCTTTCCACAATTTCCGACCATTATTCCGTTTCTTTGTTCCGTTTTCATTTGATATATGTGACAAATAAGCATCTTTATCGGTAACTTTGTTGCGTTATGGCAGCATCAGCAAGGGAGCAGTACACGGATTTGAGGCATCAGCTGGAGGCGATCGGCTATCCGCCCGAGGAGGCGTCTGCCGTGGCGCGTGCCCTACTGACGGCTATTTGTGGCGTAACCGATGCTGCGTGGCATCTCAAGCTGGATGAGCTTACGCTGAGCGAAGCGCAGCAAACGCGCTATCGGGCTGCCGTGGCGCGATTGAAGCAGGGAGAGCCGCTACAATACGTTTTAGGCGAAGCGCCCTTCGGACCATTGATTTTATCGGTAGAACCCGCTGTGTTAATCCCGCGTCCGGAGACGGAAGAGCTGTGCAGCCGCATCGTTTCCGCACAAAAGCTCGGCGAAAAAGCGCAGAACTCTCACACCGACAAAGGGTTACACATACTGGATCTGGGCTGCGGCTCCGGTGCCATTTCGCTCTATTTAGCATACTTTTTGAAAAACAGTGTGGTCTACGGCATCGAAAAAAGTAGGGATGCGCTGGCCATTGCACGGCAAAATGCGGCTCGCTATGCAGACCAATTAGCGGGAACCGTGCACTTTTTGCAGGGCGATATGCTTCATCCTGAAACATTTGCATCTCATTTGGAGCCGATTGATATCATCGTGAGCAATCCGCCTTACGTAACAGAAGCGGAAAAAGCCTACTTAGAGCCGCGCGTTGCCGCCTACGAGCCGGCGGAAGCTCTATTTGCCCCGCCCGAGGATGCCCTCTTTTTCTACCGCGCCATCGCTCGTTTATTATCGCAACTTGCATTAAATGACCCCTGTTCGCTTTACTTAGAGCTCAATTCAACCACAGCAGAGCAAACTTTGGAGCTTTTCCGCAACACAAAACACTGCACTTTTGTACAAATCGAACGGGATCTTTCCGGGAAACAACGCTTCCTTGAAGCTATTATCGAGGATAAATCCATACAATGAAAGAGCGAACAATAGAACAGTATACCGCTGATGCTGAGACATATTGTGCACGAGCCGAGCGCGCCCCACTGGAAGTAGTCAGCTGGCTCACGCGTCGCGGTGCCACAAGGGAGCAGAGCCGTTCCATAACGGAGCACCTCAAGGAGAGCGGATTCATTGATGAACGCCGCTTTACAGCTGCATTTGCGTGCGACAAACTACGTTTTGACGGGTGGGGGCCCAACAAGATCGCCTACACGCTACGGGCAAAAGGTATCGATGAAGAGCTAATTTCACAAATTATCCCCACTGTGATGGCGGACGAGGACGCACCCGCCATTCTGCACACTCTATTGCTCCGCCGCATAGCATCGCTCCCCGACGAGGAAATAACGCCCGATATGATGGGCAGAAAGGTAGTTCAGTGGGCGGTGAACCGTGGTTTTCCGATAGATGATGTTCTGGGAACGCTGCAAAAGATACGTAGCGAGGCTGATTGACGGGCTACGCTACTTCGTTTTCCCCCGAAGATGCGCCGCTTGCGGTAGGTTGCTGAGCCGCGCCGAAGAGGCAGTTTGCGTGGAGTGCCTCGGTAAGCTGATTCCGTTTCATTACTCGGAAAGCGTCCAATCAGCCTTCTTCTTTCCGCTTACTGATAAAGGCTACGCGATAAAATGTGGCTTTTTGTTCGAAAAAGAGGGCGTCTGCCGCAACATAATTCACCACATTAAGTACTACGGAAGCCGAGAAACCGGCATTTACTTCGGACATCTTTTGGCGCGTCAGCTCAACTTACATCGGGAAGATTATGATTTCATCGTACCCATTCCGATTCATCCGCGCAAACTGCCCATACGCGGCTATAATCAGGCGGAGGAGATTGCGCGTGGAATATCCATCGAAACGGGCATTCCACTACTGCCGCACGCGTTAAAGCGCACGCGTTTGGAACAAAGCCAAACTACCGTTCACCGCACCGAACGCCTTGAACGAATGAAAGATGCGTTTGTTCCGGGCAAAACGCCCCTACCCGAGGGGAGCCGTGTACTGCTCTTTGACGACGTACTCACCACCGGTGCTACGCTCCGCTCTGCGGCACGCGTGCTGGAAGAGGCTAAACCTGCTCAAATCACGCTCATCGCCGCCTCAGCGGATATGCCCGATTAGCTCGCTACAAACGCATCTGTAGCTACACTCTCGGCATTCAAATAGACGCATCGCGCCGCCACTTTCTTCGCTCCGTTAGACGCCTTTTCCGCATCAGCATACGTCGAGCCTCCCCAGCGGAAGCACCCCATCGCAACAAGAGCATTCCGCCCCGTAAAAAAAAGGTATATACCTTCCGAACGAAACCTATATACCTCTCAAGCAAAACCTATATACCTTTCAAATCCAAAAAAGTAAGGACTGCCTCGCACGTAATGAATTGTTGAGGAATGCGGAAGCGGGGGCTCCAAAACCTTG
>CABTZX010000012.1 GCA_902489445.1 uncultured Bacteroidales bacterium | reverse complement strand
GGTCTGAGAAAAGTCTATAGACTTTCTGAAAATACTCTATAGACTTTCTCGGAAAACTCTGTAGACTTTTTCGGGAAACTCTATAGACTTTCCTCGGATACTCTATAGACTTTTCCCCGAAACCTCCGTAGAAACACTCGCACGGCATAGTAGCAACGATTTGTTCGTATGTGAGAACCGCTCCGTTCGCTATGGAGAAAGAAGTGTGGAGGTGCGCTGCGATGGCACAATTTATGCGTAGGTTAGTGGGCAAAGGTGTGCGGGCGTGGGAGCGGCTCGTGCGTGGGTGGTGGGTATGGTTGCGCAGATGAGGGCGATTCCTGCCTAGGTGCGGTGCTGAACATGCGTGGGTTAGTAGGCTAAGGTGTGTAGACGCAGGGCGGTACTTGCGTGGCTTGTGTGTGGGTGGGCTATCATTGCATCCAATAGTGTAACGTTAGGTTCGTAGGATAGTTCCGCATTATTTGATAACTTTGCCAAAGAGATAGAGTTGTTGTTCAGCGGTTGTAGCTTTCCCTCTTTGGGCGTTGCAGTCTTCGGGTTCAATAACTCTATTTCTGTTATATCGTACCCATAATGTATGGTAGTACCTTGGGCCTCCTTAAAACTTTAGCTCAATATAAATGAGAGCTGTGCTGAAAGGAAAGGGGACGCTCGCGTGAGCGTCCCCTTTCGGACACAAAATGAAACGGGGAAAATCTATTACGATTTATCCATACTTAGACTTACTTTCTTTTGGGCAAGTTATTCTTCCAATCGTCGTTCTGATACTGTTTGTCCAAGTATCCGGCGTTTATTTCGGAACGCGGGATCGGGTAAACGAAGTTATAGAACTTGAAAGCGGGGTCGCCGGCTATGTCAGCCACAGCACCGGTACGGCGCAGGTCGAAGTAGCGATGTCCTTCCTGGAAGAATTCGCGTACCCGTTCGGCGGCGATGTACTGCAGCAGCTCGTCCTTACCTGCCGGGAGTTTATCCGCAGCGGTTACATCGGCATTGCGGGAAGCAGTGAAGAATAGTGCCTTTTGTGCCACCGCAACGTTGCCGAGTTGTGCGTTGGCTTCGGCGGCAATCAAGTAAAGTTCGCTCACACGCATTACCGGAATGTTCGTTAGGTTGCTATTGGTGGGCATACCGTTAAACTTCATAGGATGCGGTGTAGCAAATTCTTTGCTCTTTTCGGCGATGAGGTTGAAGCGATAGTCGTTGTTCGGTACCCAAACAGTGGTCTCCTTGCCATCGATCTGCTTCTTTTCTTCGTGTTTGAAGTAGGCTTCAACCATGGCGGGGTTAAGGGCAGAACCGTAGTCGCCATAGAGCCCGTTTAACGAGTTGGCGCTTAGGTTATCCTGATCGCTCTTAAGCAGCGAGAAGAGGTCTTCGGCACCGATAGCGGTGGATTTCCAATGATCTGCGTAAGCCTGAGCGGTACCCGGTTCGGTAGGAATATCGCCACTACCAATCAGCTCAGCACTAAGTTCGGCAGCCTTTTGCCAGTTGCCCATATAGAGGTACGTTCGGGCAAGGAATGCCTTGGTATTAAGCGGATTGGGATAGATAGCACGCGTTTCGGTGCAAGGAAGAGCGAGGGATTCTTCAAAGAGCTTAATGATATAGTCATAAGTTTCCTGAAGCGTAGCTCTTGTCACTTTTTCTTTTGGCTTAATCAGCTCGTCTTTAATGAGTACGAGGCCGTATCCACCGGCATGTTCGGGGCTATACGCTTTACCGAATATATTAACCAAGTAGAAGTAGGTCATTCCCTTGAGAGAGAGCAGTTCAGCCTTGAGCGACTTAAGCGTGGCAATCTCGTTTGCTAACGTTGCTTTAGTAGCTTCGTCGGCGGAATTCATCTTTTCGTTCCGTTCGGCAATCAGCTTATCGGCACCGATAATACCACGCGTGCAGGCATCTGCAACCACGTAACCGCTGGTGTAGATGTCGTTGAGATATTCGTCTCCGTCATCAAGGGTCCAGAGGTTGATGCTTTTGAAATGGCCGCTGGATGAACCATACTGCGATATATCGGAAGCCATATCGCTGAGGGCGATAAGATTGCGTCCGACAAAGCGATAGTCGCCGAACTGATTGAGCGCACCGGTAAGGATATTGTTGATATCCTGCACGGATGCAGTGGATTGTTCGACCGAAATGTTATGCGTGAGCTTAGGTTCCATATTGCAGCCCACGACGCCACCTGCCACTAAAAGCAGGGATACGGCGTAAGTGAATATCTTTTTCATACGATTTGTCTTTTTCTAAACAGGTTCATATACACATATTCCATTCGCGAACTTAGAAGCTAAACGACACGCCACCCATAACCTTAGTAGCCTGCGGATAGTTCCACCATGCGATACCGTTAGCCCCCACGCTGGCGGGGTCAAAGCCACGGTAGTTTTTAGCTACAAATGTATAGAGGTTATCGGCAGTAAGGAAGAGACGTATGGAGCTTAGTCCAACGGTTTTCAGTGCTTTCTGCTTGAAGGTATAACCGATCTGTACATTTTGTATTTTCAGATAGTTGCTGCTCATCAAGAAGCGAGAGGAAGGATTGGAAGCGGCATTACTCTGTTCGGTAAACATCGGTACGAGCTTATCTTTGTCGCCGGGGTTTTGCCAACGATTATCGGCAACCCAGTTGGTAAAGTTCGAGCCTGTCAGAGCGGTCGTTTCGTCGTAGCGGAGGTGATTCCCGTAGATCTTGCCGCCAAACTGGTAGGTGAGCAAGAAGGAGAAGTCAAAGTCCTTGTAGTTAAAGTCGGTACGGAAACCTCCTTGGAAGTCGGGACTGGCTTTACCGAGGATGGTTTGTTCAGCTTCGTTGTAGTTAAACGTCAGTGAACGGTCAAGAGTACCATCTTCCTTTTCGGTATTTTTGTACCACTGAGCCATACCGGTTTCAGGATCAACACCGGCATATTCTCTTAGGTAGAAGGTGCTGATATCTTCACCCACCTTGATGATTTGTGCACTGTACTTAATTGGCAAATCGGTGGCAAGCTTTTTGATGCGGTTGCGGTTGTGGCTACCGGTAAAGGTGAAGCGTAGTTGTGCATCCTTGGTACGTACGGCATCAATGCCGAGTTCGAATTCAATACCTTGGTTTTCCAAAGCACCGAGGTTTTCGTAGTAGGCCACGCCATCATAATAGGTAGGCAAACCGGTTGATTTGGATAGAGGTACGGCAAATACCATATCCTTCGTCTGGTGGTTGTAGTAATCGAATCCTAAGGAGATTCTGTCAAGCACGCGGAAGTCCACGCCCACATTTAGCTTAGCGGTCTGTTCCCACTTGAGGTTCGGGTTTTCGAACTGAGTGAAAAGGCTACCCGGCTGATTGTTATAGAGGTAACCGAAGTCGAAAAGTCCGCTTGCTGCATACCAACCGGAACCAACTGCTTGGTTACCGCTGGTACCGTAGCTAATACGCAGAGTGAGATCCTGTAGCCAATCGCGGCTACTTTCCATAAAAGCTTCGTTAGCCATACGCCACTTACCGCCTAAGCTCCAGAACATACCCCAACGGTTGCTTTTGTGGAAGCGGCTGGAAGCATCAGCACGCAATGATGCAGATGCGTAGTAGCGTTCGGCATAGTTATATTCGAAGTTAGAGAGGAATGAGAGCAATTTAAGCTCGTTTCTTATTGACGAAGTGGTACTGGGCGTAGCTGCAAGAGCTATATCGTTCAGATAATCTACTGCAAAGTTTGTTGCTTCCAAGTAGGTCGATTTGTAATTGGTACGCTGACCTTCCTGACCAATTAGGAAGTTAATGGTGTGATCGTTCCATGCTTTGTTGATATTGAACGTATTGGTAATGGTGGTGTAGAAGTTATATACTGTACCATTTTCACCATGTCCGTTGTAGTTCTTTCCGTCGGGACCGAGCAGTGACCAGAACCCGAAGTCGTCCAAGACATAGGCATCCAAACCGAGTCGGCTGGTAAAGCTGAGCCAATCCGTAAAGTTAAGCGTGATATACGGCGAAATTAGGGCGCGATACTGCTTTTGCGTATTCTTATCCCCATTTTTGCTACGTGCGGCTACCGGGTTGACACCGTTGGTTACCGTTGAAGTGTTGAATGAGCCGTCCGGATTATAGATAGGCGTTACGGGGGTTTGCATCAAACTTGCCGTAAGCGGGTCAGCAAAGTAACCACCGCCACTACCCATATTGGTAGTTGTCAGGGATAGAGAGGTATTGATACCGTATCCGAGCCACGCATACGGATTCTGATTGATATTGACGCGTAACGCATAGCGGTTCAAGTCTTTACCAATTACAATACCCTGGTCACTCATATAGTCGAATGCTACAAAGTAGCGGGGAGAGGTAGGTGCATCGCCACCGCCGCTGATATCAAGGCCGTAGTTCTGCTGTAAGCCGGTGCGGGTAGTAGCACCAAGCCAATCGTAGAATACCGGCTTTTCGGCGTCAAAAGGTATTTCGTACCAGAATTCGGAAAGCCACTGGTTTAGATGTGTATCGTTGTTAATGTCCCAGTCGGGATAAGAATCGTGATATTGGTTAAATACGGATCCGTTGGGATCTTTGTAGTTAGCCGAGTTGCGGACAGCTTCGCGTGAAAGAGCGAGCCACGTATTTCCGTCTACACCTCTGTAGTTACGTGTATAAGCGGGCAGCATAGCACCACCGATACGTGCATTGAAGTTGGCTTTGAACCCACCGTGACCGCGCTTAGTGGTAATTACGATTACACCGTTAGCGGCACGTGCTCCGTAAATAGAGGTAGCAGCAGCGTCCTTCAGTACGGTTATGTTAGCAATATCATCGCTGCTGAGCGTAGCCAAAGGCGATATTTCGACCCCTTCAGAGGCTCGAACCCCAAATACGCCTGCTTCAATGGGCACACCGTCAATTACATACAACGGCTGCGTACCGGAGTTAAGCGAGTTACGACCACGTACAAAGATGGTGGAAGGAGCACCCGGCTGACCGCTGACTTGCGATAATTGCAACCCGGGAATATTACCCTTTAGTGCGTTAACGGGGTTGGCGTCGAATTTGGCTTTAACCGTTTCTCCGCCTACTGCGCTGGCAGCACCGGTAAATGCCTTCTTGGATGTGGTTTGATACCCGGTAACCACTACTTCGTCCAGTACCTGGGCATCATCGGCAAGCACAATTTTCATTTCGCCCTTGCCAATGGCCACTTCCTGCGTGCGCTTCCCTACGAAGCTCACTATAAGATGCGTGGCGTTTGACGGTACATCTAATGTAAATTTACCGTCTACGTCCGTGTTGACCCCAATAGTCGGGCTTCCTTTAACGATTACGGAAGCTCCGATCACGGGCTCACCGTCTTCAAGCGAGGTTACCGTACCCCGCACGACTCTTGTCTGAGCCGTGGCTAACCCAATCGATGCTACGATGGCTGTTAGCAGTAACAAAAACCTTTTCATACACTTACTATAGTTAGTTAAACTTCTATTCCTTTTTCTCTCTAACTGAGCTCTTTTTTGATACTTTATAATTCCTTTCTCTCTTTATAAAAGCGTTTCTCTCGTCCCGTTTCCTTGTCAGAGTGAAAAATAAAGTACCTTTTCGCTTTCTTCTTGTCGGCAAATATAATACTTTTATCCACAAACAACATCAATTTCTCCGTCTGATGTCAGCTTTTCTTATCATTTAAAGTGTAGTTGTTCCCTAATTTATACAGTTTGATAGGTTAAGGGTCGTGAAAGACCTATCGGAGAACCCCCGATTCCAATCCGTGCTGAGCGCAGACGGCACAGAGCTTTCGGCGCAAAACGATAACGTCTGTGTAGTGCGGCTTGCGGCGAGTCGAACAAAAAAGGGGAAATGCGTTGCGGCACTTCCCCCTCAATACGCGGGTTTACCCCGCATCTGTTATGGTATTAGGCTTCTAATTCGATATCGGCATCAATGCTTTCGTGCCAAGGTAGCCCCTGACGCGCCAATTCGTCCAAGAATGGGTCCGGATCGAACTCTTCTACATTGAACACGCCGGCACCCTTCCACAGTCCTTTGGCGAACATTAGCGCGCCGGTGGTAGCGGGTACGCCCGTTGTGTAGCTTACAGCCTGCGTGCCGGTTTCGCGGTATGCCGCCTGGTGGCTACAATTGTTCCATATGTAATAGGTACGTTCCTTTCCGTCCTTGATACCCCGTATGCGGCATCCAATGGAGGTTTCGCCCGTATAGTCGTGTCCGAGATCCTTAGGATTCGGAAGTACCGCTTTGAGGAATTGGATCGGCACGATCTCCATTCCGTTATAATTAATCGGTTCGATGCCCGCCATGCCGATATTCTGTATCACGCGCAGATGAGTTAGATACTCTTCGCCAAACGTCATCCAGAAGCGTGCCCGCTTGAGCGTCGGGTAGTTCTTTACGAGCGATTCCAACTCTTCGTGGTACAGCAGATAGCTTTCGCGCGGTCCGATGCCCGGATAGTGCAGCGTGCGATGGATCTCTTGCGGCTCCGTTTCGTGCCATTCGCCGTTTTCGTAGTATTTTCCCTTTTGGGTTACCTCACGAATATTGATTTCCGGATTGAAGTTGGTGGCAAACGCTTTGTGATGGTCGCCGCCGTTGCAGTCTACTATGTCGAGGTAATGCAGTTCATCAAAGTGATGCTTAGCGGCATAAGCGGTAAAGACGCTTGTAACGCCCGGATCGAAGCCGCATCCCAGTATGGCGGTCAGACCCGCCTTTTTGAAGCGATCCTGATATGCCCATTGCCACGAGTACTGGTACTTTGCTTCATCCTTCGGTTCGTAGTTGGCGGTGTCGAGGTAGTTGCACCCCGCTTCCAAGCAGGCATCCATAATGGAAAGGTCCTGATAGGGCAGTGCTACGTTGATCACTAAATCCGGCTTCCACTCTTTGAAGAGCGCAACTAATTCGGGAACATTGTCGGCATCTACCTGAGCCGTTTCGATGCGAACCTCCTTTATTTCGGCGGCTATACGGTCGCACTTCTCCTTTGTTCGGCTGGCGAGCATGATGTGGGTAAATACATCGCTGTTCTGCGCCACCTTTTTGGCAACTACCGTGCCGACGCCCCCTGCGCCTATAATCAGTATTCTGGCCATAATCTGCTTTGTTTGCTGTAGAATGGGTATTTAACTCTTGCTCAATTTGTGCCTCACTCTTGAAAGATCTGTATGAGATGCTTTTTCAAGAGAAGCCTATCTTTTCTCTGCGGATCTACTCTTTCTCCTTTATCTCTACGGACAAAGGTAGGAAAAAATACGATATAATGCCGATGTGCCCCGAACATACCGCCCGCACCCTACCATCCCCTGCCCCCACCACTGTACCCCCAAACTCGCCCATAACCATACCCACGCACTACCCTTGCACACCCACGCCCACACTTAACCAAACCCACGCCTCCCCCGCAGTGCACCATCACCTGCCCTTAACCATACCCACGCACCTACCCCTTCGCACCCACGCCCACACATAACCCAACCCACGCTGCCACCGCAGCACACCATCGCCTGCCCATAACCATATCCACGCACCTACCCTTGCACACCCACGCCCACACCTAACCAAACCTACGTTCCCGCAGCAGCGCACCTTCGGCCACGTTTGTGCGTACTTTCGCCCTCCCACACCCATACGCACATCCCCACCGCGGCGCACCTTCTCCATCATTTATAAGTAAATACGCCCACGTTTGTGCGTACTTTCGCCCTCCCACACCCATACGCACACCCCCATCGCAGCATACCCCAGCCTTCCCCTAACCATACCGGCGCTCCCATTGCAGCGCACCTTTGCCCTTGCTTATGCGTAGGTGCTCAGCCGTTTATACGTAGGTGCTCAGCCGTTTATACGTAGATGCTCGGCTGGTTGTACGTAGCTTCTCAATCGTAGCTATAGAGCTGCTCGGTAAATTGTTTAAAGGATTCGTACAAATCCTTTAAAGTACGCGTATAAATCGTTTAAACGATTTGTATAAATCATTAAAAGGATTTATTGAAAAGGTACGTACCTATGGTTACGTAGGTATGTATGAATGGTTGAGAAGCTACGTGGAAATGATCGGACGGATCGGGCGAATTCGTGCTATGGATGGGCGGTTTGTGAGCAAATGTATAGAGCAATGGGGTATTGCGTCGGGAGGTGGTAGGGCATTGGATGCAGGGGAGCGAGTAGCTCGGGGCGTGATACTAAGAAAGGGTGTGCGGAGAGATCTCTCCACACACCCCTTAATTTAGTAGAACTGTCGGCTCAGAGCCCGATGGTTACGCCCACAAGCGGTTTCGTACGAGTAGTCGGTTCGGGTAGCCGGATGCGTTCCGTTCGCGATTAGGTGCCTTCGATTCGCCCTACTCAGGGCATTCGGCTCGTGAGGGTGCTTAGTAGGCGGTGCGATCCTCGTTCTCCATTTCTTTGCGCGTGATGCGACGTACGTCGATAGCGCGCCAGCAGTACCAGATATAAGCTACCACAAAGGGCACCAATATCGATACAAAGCTCATCACTTTCAGCGTATAAGGGCTGCTGGAGCTATTGGCAAGGCAGAGGGAGCTCTGCGGGTCGGCAAGCGAAGGATAGTACGCGGTGTTGTTCCAGCCGGCTACGAGCAGCAAGCCCAATACGGCCAGCACTACGCCGATACCCTCGAACCAGATGCCTTTTCGGTATCCTTTCTTGAAGATCGTTACGCCAATTCCGTACAACACAAGGAGCACGCCCACAAGGAAGATGATCAGCACCACGGGCATCTGCAGGAAATTGTGCAGATAGAGGAACTGCTCTTCGGCAAATTGTCCGGTAGCGGGATCGAATCGCAAGCCGCTCTTGAGCAACAGGAATATAACGTAGGCAACGAACAGCACTACAAAGAGGATGGCATTAAGCGGCAACTCTTTGCGCGCTCTCTGCTGCGCCACGGTATCATCGATGTTGTTGATGAAATAGAGTAGCGCGGTAACGCGAGCCAAGAAGAGAACGGCGAGCCCGAGCACGATGTTCCACGGATTCAGAACCGCTTCCAGGCCGTGGAGCTGTACACCGTTGTAGGGTTGCCACGAGGAGATAAAGCGTGAAGCATTATCAAAATCGTAGATGTTTGCCTTATTTACGATGAAGTTGCCCCCTGTAAAGAGCGTGGAAACAGCGGCTCCCAAGAGCAAGGGAGCGAGGATTCCGTTAATCATTAGGAAGCAATGGTAGGTCTTTTTGCCCCAAATATTGCCGTTCTTGGATTGATATTCGTAGGAAACGGCTTGCAGTACAAAAAGCAGACAGATCAGTATCCATACCCAATAGGCACCTCCGAACGAGGTGGAGTAAAAGAGCGGGAAGGAAGCAAAGAATGCGCCTCCGAAAGTGACCAGCGTGGTGAGGGTGAACTCCCACTTACGTCCGGTAGAATTGATTATCATCTTTTGCAGTCCGGCATCCTTAGCCGAGCGGAAGATAAAGGTCTGTCCGCCCTGAACAAACAGTAGGAAGACCAGCAAGGCTCCGAGCAGTGAAACTACGAGCCACCAATATTGTTGTAACATTGTGTAATCCATATTCTTCTCTCCTTATTGTTCTTGTAAAAGAGGTTTCTCCGTATCCTGCGTTTTAGGCCCGGCTTTAATAGCTTTTACCATAATGCTCACTTCGGCAATCAGTAGTACCGTAAAGAGTATGGCAAAGAGTGCGAAAGTAATCATAACGCCACTTGCGCTAATATCCGATACTGCCGCGTTGAGGGGTAATATATCTTGAATGGCCCAAGGCTGGCGTCCCATTTCGGCAACGAGCCAACCGGACTGGCTTGCCAGATAAACCAACGGCAAACAGATAATGGTAATTACGTGCAACCAGCGTGCTTTCAGGTATTTTTCGCGATACTTTTTAACGCCAACCATAATGGCGGTAATAATAAAGAGTAGCACGAAAAGCATACCGCAGCCCACCATTATGCGGAAGGCATAGTAGTTTACTTTTACGTTAGGCACCAAATCCTCCACTTTTTCTACATGTCCGTAGCCAAAATAGGGGAAATGTTCTTGAATGAGAGCGCGCTGTTCTTCCTGAGCAGTAGCGTCTCCGGCTTCTTTTGCCTGATGATACGCTTTAAGGGCATCGATGGCTATTCGGCCGCGAGCCATCTTTTCTTCAGCGGAAAGGGCTTTTGTGCCGTCCGGAAGGTAATAATCGCCGCGGAGCAGGTTGTTAACGCCCGGAACATAGCCGGTTGTGCTGCGAGTGGCTAGGAAGGACAGCATATACGGCATCTTGAAGTTGAAATAGAATGGGTTGGCACTTTCCGGCGAAAGCGGAGTTGTTTTGCTTCCGTCTATAACTCCGAAGATGCTCAAGGCAGCTCCTTTGCCGTCGGCTGTCTTTCCGTCGGGCGTACATTCGCCACCTTCGTAAAGCGCTTCCATTGCTGCCAGCTTCATGGGTTGACGTTTTGCTACGTTATTGCCACTGGTATCGCCCGTAATGAGGGTTAAAACTGCGGCAATGATACCGAAAGGTGCAATCATACGGGCGTTTGCCAGAGCAAAAGCGTGGTGCTTGTTATCCTTCCGCATTAGATAAATGGCGCAAACGGCAAGAGCAAATACGCTACCCAAGAGCCATGAGGAGGTTACTGTATGCCAGAACTTATTCACGGCTGTAGAGGAAAATGCCACTGCCCAGAAGTCACTCATTTCACTTCGTACGGTATCCGGGTTGAAAACAGTACCCTGGGGGTCCTGCATCCAGCTGTTGGCAACCAAAATCCATATAGCCGATATGGTAGCGCCGGCAATGGTTAGCCACGTGGAAGCCAAGTGAAACTTCTTAGATACGCGATCCCATCCGAAGAACATCACTGCGATGAAGGTAGCTTCCATAAAGAATGCCAAAATACCTTCAATAGCGAGCGGTGCACCGAATATATCGCCTACGAGGAAACTGTAGTTGGACCAGTTGGTTCCGAACTCAAATTCCAGAATAATGCCGGTAGCAACGCCAATAGCGAAGTTAATACCGAACAGCTTTTGCCAGAATTTTGCCCAGCGCATCCACTCGGGCCGGTTGGTCCGATAGTAGATGGTTTCGGCAATTGCCATAATGACCCCTAATCCTAAGGTCAGTGGTACAAAGAGCCAGTGGTAGCACGCAGTGAGTGCGAACTGAGCTCTCGACCAATTCAGTAAAGCAGTCATTTCCATAGTTACTATAGCTTAATATTTTTCACTTTCGGTTTTCACGCTGCAAGTAGAGCTGCTCGTAAGCGCTATGCGTAGAGCGAATGCGTTACCGCCTTGTAATTTGTTCCACCACATATTCCGTTTGCGCTTTCTTATCGCCTTGTGACTCAATCACACGCGGAAAGAAAAGGGGTTTTAGTATGGCGAACATAATAAACAACTTAACAAGCACGATAATCCACAGAATTTTACTGGTGCGGCTCATCGTCTTGAATCCGTGCTTATAAAGATAGTACATAAAGGAAAAATATTCCTTATGTTGCCCCTGCGCCTTAGTTTCCTCTATTCGTTCCATATTGCTTCACAATTGATATTTTACCTTTACAAAATGCTCTATCTAAGAGCCTGTAGCAAAATATACATCTGCTTACAACCATCTGCGTTGCAAATGTAGTATATATTTTGCAATTAGAGCAAAAAGAATTACGAATTCCGTTCGGACGAGGGAGAGAAGTTGCCGAAAAGGGATATTCCTGTTGCGCAAAAGGTATATAGGTTTCGACTGAAAGGTATATACATTTCGTTCAATAGGTATATACCTCTCACTCGAAAGGTATATACCTATCAAGATGCGCCTGTATCCCCGTTGCCGAACGGCTCCGTTTATTGGCGGCAGCGAACCGCTACCATCTTCGCCTTAGCCGTGATCTGTTCCCCGGCGGCAAGGGTCATTTCGAGCACCACCTTGCGATCGGTAACCTCAACGGGGCGAGCTTTGAGCAAAAGTTCGGTACCCATTGGAGTGGGCGAAAGGAAGTCCACCTCCAAATGAGCCGTAATAAAGCGCTGCAATGTATCGGGGGATAGGGGCAACGCCTGCTTCGTTAGATAAAAGGCGGCTGCTGAGGCGGTGCCGTGGCAATCGAAGAGCGAGGCGATAAAACCGCCGTAAAGATTGTTCGGAACGCCACCTGTGTACAGATCGGGAGGCGTGGTGCGGCAAAAGGCTTCCTGACCGTCCTCCGTAAGATAGCTTTTGAGGTGCAACCCGTTGGGATGCGCCTGTCCGCAGCCAAAGCAATGGCTGAAGCGGGGTGCGTAGCACTCTTGTATGGAAATAGTGTCCATCGTAAATAGCTATATAGGTTTATATTGATCGGCATCGTGGCACGCCATGCGATAATTGATCAGCGGGCGGGCATACATAGAGAGGAGCGTGCGCCTGAGTAGCGGTTCCTGCTCATCGGGTAATGCGGCGAGAGCGATGCGCTGCGTCAGATAGTCCTCAAAATCGGTACGTTCCCGATCGCTGTACTGCCCTTCGCCATAATTGTAGCCGGAGTTTTGCAGCAAATCTTCCGCAATAAAGTTGTTCGGATAGAGCCGATAATGCGCGTGAATCTGGTTATCAATATACGCCGCCGTAGTGCGGAACAGCTCGTTTGCGGTAAGATTGTTGCAAACGCCTGTGTCATAGTACCTATTTACAGGGGTGCCGATGGTGAAATGGATGCGTCCTTTTTGACCGGTTAACCCCTGACGCATGCTGATAAGATCCTCATCCTGAGTCTTTTGGTAGCTTCCGTTAGCGGCTCGCACCAGTAGTTCTTTGGCTTTCAGATAGTCGCATGGGTCAAATTCGTAGCTAACGGACACGGGAACCAGGTTGAGGCGCCGCAAACGCTCTATGGGAGCGCCGTCTCCGGCAAGTGACATCATTTTAAGAATCGCGGGCTGCGTCGTGTCTTCGTTATTCTTTGCGCGCCCTTCGCGCTGAGCAATCCAAAAAGAGGCCTCATCCTTAGTAATGGAATGCATCAGAAAAGCGGAGAAAGCGGTTGCAGAGGCGAGGAATTCCTTTGGCGGAAGGCTGCGCTCCACAATGGCGGCATCCGACAGCCGAACCACACGTTTTATCCAAGGCCGCAGCAGCAAATTATCGCCAATAGCGATGCGTGGAAGCCGAAACTTGGCTTCGTCCAGTAGCAAATTGAGCAGAGCCGAATCTAAAATGATATCGCGATGGTTGGTGATAAAGGTAGCCGGTACGTCGCCGCCCATACGCTTTTTGCCGCTCAAATCAATAGAAAAGGCGCTTTGGCGTACTATGGCGCTCAGAACCGGAGCCACAATATACCGCTTAAAGGCGAGCACCGAGTGCACATCGGGCAGTTTTTCGAGTAAAGTCTCGCCTTTGGGTGGAAAAAGGCTCTTAACTACGGAAACGAACTCATTATCGGCTAATAAAGTACGTATAACTTCCGTCACTTCTTCATCCCTGTAGGGACGAATGCGCTCCATAACATTGCTGTCGTAGGTGGAATTCATAGGGGAAGACTATCTTTAATAATGGATGAAAGGAGGGATCCCAAGTCCAAGCCGGCAGCAGCCGCTTGCTGGGGAATAAAGCTGGCATCGGTCATGCCCGGCGTAGTGTTTACTTCAAGCAAAACCGGTTTTCCGTCGTCAGGTATAATGTAATCGATGCGAATGATGCCGTGAGCATCGATTTTGCGTGCTACAGAGCGGGTAATGCGCTGGATCTCTTCGGCAATTGCGGGGTCGATTTGAGCCGGAGTTATCTCACGGCTTGCACCATAATACTTGGCTTTGTAGTCAAAAAAGGTATTGGATGGCACCACAACTTCGCTCAAAGGCAGGCAAAGGCACTGTTCTCGTGTCACAACGCAGCCACATGTTACTTCGCGGCCGGCTACAAATTGTTCCACCAGTACGGCATTATCTGCCGAAAAGGCGCAATCGACGGCGGCTTGCAGCTCATTTTGGCACGATACTTTGGTAGTTGCCAAACTGGAGCCGCCTGCGTTTGGTTTTACAAATAGCGGTAATCCGTAGCGAGCCACTAATGCGGCGGCGTCAATGATCGGTTCCTCCTTTTCGATACGTACGCCTTGAGTCGTGCGAAAACCTAATCCCGTGAGGTAGCGGTTGCAGTGATATTTGCTGAAAGTGAGCGCTTCCGTGAACACGCCACCGGTGTTATAGGGAATTTGCAGCATATCGAAGTAGCCTTGCAGTAGACCATTTTCGCCGGGCGTGCCGTGAATGGTGATAAAGGCATAGTCAAAATGGAGCTTTTCTCCCTCGGGTAGCGTGGCGGTAAAGTCGTTTTTGTCCACAGGATACTGCTTATCGTCCAAGGACAGGCTCCAGCCTTGCCGCTCCAGTATAACTAAGTATGGTTTGATCCGTGGCTGTGTGGCGAGAACACGCATAAGATTAGCCGCACTAAGCAGAGAAATCTCGTGTTCTCCCGAGTAACCGCCGGCTACTACGGCTATATTGAAAAATTCTTTCCGTGTCATTGTTTGAGAGTTAGATGCGTATAATTGCGCCACGCAGTGATCATTGCTTCCATATCTGCTGCGATTGGTGCGCTAAAGTTCATTCTTTGGTGGGTAATTGGATGCGTAAAGCCCAATGTGGCGGCATGTAATGCCTGACGCGGGCATAGTGCCATTGCGTTGCGTGCGAACTGTAGATAGGAAGCAGTTGGCCGTCCGCGCAATATTTTATCGCCTCCGTAGCGTTCATCGCACAGAAGCGGGTGATTGATATGCTTAAAATGAGCCCTAATCTGATGGGTTCGCCCGGTTTCGAGCCGACAAGCGACTAATGAAACGAAAGCGAGCGGCTCAACGATCCGGTAGTGCGTTACGGCGGGTTTGCCTTCTTCGCTGTCGGGAGGGAACACGGTCATGCGCGTTCTATCCTTAGGATCGCGCCCTATATTACCTTCGATGGTGCCCTCGGCAGGCTCCGGGCGCCCCCATACCAATGCATAGTAGGTTCGCTCGGTTGTTTTTTCAAAAAACTGACGCGCCAAATAGGTTTTTGCTTCGGGCTTTTTTGCCGCTAACAGTAATCCGTCCGTATCTTTATCGATACGGTGCACTAATCCCACAGCCGGATCATTGGGATCATAGCCCGCTACATCGCGCCAATGATATGCCAGCGCATTGACCAGCGTACCGGTGAAATTGCCGTTCCCGGGATGTACTACCATCCCCGCCGGCTTATTGATTACCACGAGCCAATCATCCTCATACACAATATCTAAGGGGATATCTTCGGCTACGATGCCTTTTTCGTGCGGCGGACGCTCTAAGCGGAGCGAAATCCGATCGCCCGGTTTGACCTTATAGTTGCTACGAACAGCCGTCTCGCCCACGTAGATTGCCCCCGCCTCGGCAGCCAAAGCAATTCGGTTGCGGGAGGTGTGCTCCATTTTATCCGCAAGAAACTTATCAATGCGCAGAGGGGTCTGCCCATTATCAACTATAATGGAGTAATGCTCGTAACGTTCCGAAGGGGATTCTACGCTTTCCTCCTCCTCTGCCCACTCTTCTTCGTCAAAAGGCTCATCGGAGGAAATAAAGTCTTCGTTACCACCAGGCTTCATCTTCCTTGAGCTTTTCCTTGGGTTTTGTTGTAAGGCTATCCTCCTTAATCTCGGGGAAATCCGTTGTAGAAGCGAGCGAATCGGGCTTGCTACCGATGGTTTCGGTATGAGATCTTAAGGCAACGTCGTTAGTAGAAACCACCAGCGTTAGTGCCGTGGAGATATCCACGCGCTGACCTGGGCTGAGCATCGTTCCGGAGGTAGTGCTCACGCCTTGAGTTAGATTATCGTATTCGCCCGGTACGTAGCGCACGCTGATGCGGGTAAAGCCTAAGCCTTGTAGGATAGCTTCGGCTTGGCGCATCGAAAGATCCGAGAGGTTGGGAATAACCACCTGCGGGCGTTCGTTGGAGTTTACCACAATGAAGAGGGTTCGGTTAGGCTTTACCTTGCTTCCTGCCTTGGGTTGTACGTCTTGAATGCTACCCGGCAGGGCATCCTCCGTGTAGATCGAATCCACAATCTCATAGGTCAGATGCTGCTTTTTGAGCATTTTTTCTGCATCCGCCATAGACTTGCCCACAATATCCGGTACCACTGTTTCCTTTCCGTGTAGCGTGTATAGGTCTAACAGTGCCAAAGCGAGCACCACTATGCAAACGGATAACAGCAGCATAATAAGTATTTGGGTTAAGAGTAGGCGCACAGGGGAGCGTTGCCCCGCTTTTTTATCTCCTTTTGTGGCTGCCATATCGATCGTTCCTCTTCCTTCCTTTTCCTGCCCAAAGGTACAAAGAATAATGTATTGCACGCCTATCGCCTGGGCATTGTCCGAACTTCGCGGCAAAAGGTATATACCTATTGGGTGAAAGGTATATACCTATCGGCAGAAACTTATATACCTTTCAGTTGAAACGTATATACCTTTTGCGGAGCACTACTCCGCGCCGCCGGAAAGGCTCTATTTGTCCCCTTTTAACGATATGTTCAAAAGATGGTAATCGGAAAGTGTTGTTTTTCCAAAACGTTTCTTACCTTTGCAAGCGATAGAGGAGGGAACGTTGCACAAATGTGTGCTTTTTTCGTATTCTTTCGTTCGTGACAGAGCCCAGGAAGGGTGAAGCCGCATCAGGGCGATGAAGCAAACATTTGGGTTTGATATAACGGAGAACGGTTTCAGCCCCTTTATCAATCACAAGTAAAGCCATTTAGACCCCTTTTTTTCAAGGGAGAAGCAGAGAAACAATGCCAAAGTACAAGTTATTTGAGTTAGACAAAAAATCGAAGGAGGAGCTCGAAAAGATCGCTCGCGAGATGGGTATCGACGAAATCCCCGATGAGGCTCGCGACATCGTATTCCTCATTCTGGATCGCCAAGCTGCTTACGAAGCAACAACTAAAACGATTAAGAGCACGAACAAGCGTGCTGCCGACAAGGACGATAAGCCCAATGCACGCAAGAGTAGCGGCAGACCGCGCAAAACGGTGCAGGACAATAAAGTAAAAGTGGCGTCAACCCGCTCACATCGCACGCAAAGCGGCGGCAAGGGAACAGCGGTTAAAACGGACGCTCCGGCAAAGGAAAAGAAGGAACCCGGCAAGCATACGGCTGCTCCCAATAAGGCGGAGCATCCGGCTCTGTTAGAGGATGATGCGGCAATGCAGCCTATTCAGAGCGGATTGGCGGGAGTTGTATCCGATTTGGACGATGTAGTGGGCGAAATCAATGCCGCCTCCGAAGATAACGATAACCGCTATTTTAGCGATGTGGTCAACGATTTGGACGATGCCATCGATGCGCTTCACACCGGAAATGGCGAGGATGAGGCTTATCACCATCCCGCTATAGTGGAAGAACCGGCTAAAGCACCTCGCGTGGGCAATACCTTGCACGACGTAATTACCGATTTGGATAACCAAAGTGCCGATATACGTCGCGATGCGTACGAAGCAGATAGCTCTGCATCGCTTAGTTCCGTCATTTCTGATTTGGACGAAGTACTGCCCGGTGCGGCAAACGAGCAAAAAAACACGCCAAGACAGCGGAAAACCTTTGTACACGACGAAGCACAGGAAACATTGCTCGATAGTATGTTGCCCAAGCGTAGCGCGGACGATAAAGGGAAAAAACGCAACGCTAAGGCAAAAAAGAACGAAACCGATAAACCTTACGACTTTAAGGGCGTATTGCCTATAACCGGCGTATTAGAGGTAATTCAGGAAGGATACGGATTCTTGCGCAGCTCGGACTTTAACTATCTGCCCTCGCCCGATGATGTATACCTATCGGCTCAGCAGGTTAAGAATTATTCGCTCAAAACGGGTGACGTAGTGGAAGGTACTATTGTACCGCCTCGTGAGGGCGAAAAGTTCTTCCCCTTCTCCCAATTGAAGAGCATCAACGGACGTACGCTTCAGGAAGTTCAGGATCGTGTTCAGTTTGATCACCTTACGCCGCTCTTTCCACAGGAAAAGTTCAAGCTCGAAACGCTAAACGTACCTTTCATATTCGACCCCGTTTCGATGCGTATTGTAGATCTTTTTTGCCCAATTGGTAAGGGGCAGCGCGGGCTAATTGTATCGCAGCCCAAAACGGGTAAGACTATTCTTCTGAAAGATATCGCCAACGCCATCGCGGTGAACCACCCCGAAGTGTATGAAATAGTGTTGCTTATTGACGAACGTCCGGAAGAAGTGACCGATATGTCGCGTAACGTGGATGCGGAAGTTATTGCCTCTACATTCGACGAACCGGCTGAACGGCACGTAAAAATTGCCGAAATCGTGCTGAACAAAGCCAAACGTATGGTGGAATGTGGGCACGATGTGGTAATTCTACTAGATTCGATTACCCGTTTGGCGCGTGCTTATAACACCATTCAGCCTGCCAGCGGTAAGGTTCTATCGGGCGGTGTGGATGCTAATGCACTGCAAAAGCCCAAACGCTTCTTCGGTGCCGCGCGAAACATTGAGAACGGCGGCAGCTTAACTATACTGGCAACTGCGCTAACCGATACCGGTTCCAAAATGGATGAGGTGATTTTTGAGGAATTCAAGGGAACCGGCAATATGGAACTACAGCTCGATCGCCGGTTGGCAAACAAGCGTATCTTCCCGGCTATAGATATTATGAGCAGCAGCACCCGTCGCGACGATTTACTTCTGGATCAGATTACGCTCAACCGTATGTGGATTTTGCGCAAATACCTCAGCGAAATGAACCCCATCGAAGCGATGGAATTTGTGAAAGAACGCTTTGACGCTACGGAATCTAACTTGGAGTTCCTCGCTTCAATGAATAGTTAAACCTCCCCGTTGGGGACCTATTATCCAGCGGACCCGAGCCGATGACGCACGTTTCCGACCTGATAGAGCTGATTAACCGTAATTATCCGGAGAAACGACTCCTAAAGTGGTTCGACCCGGATACGGATCACCGGCGGCATATGACCGGTGCGGAGTTTGCGGAACAGGCTGTGGCGGCGGCAAAGGCTTTGGTCGGTTTGGGCATTGCTACCGGTGAGGCGGTGGGCATCTATAGCCCTAATTTGTGCCAAGTTACCTATACGGAGCTCGGTATCTTTGCTACTCGCGCCGTATCGGTACCTCTTTATCCCTCCTGTTCACCGGAGCAAGTGGCGTATATCGCCCTGCAAAGCGGCTTCCGCACTATATTTGTGGGCGGACAGTTACAGTATAACAATGTGTATCAGGTACAGCGGGAAAAGGGAATATTTGAACATATTGTCATATTTGACCCTACCGTTGTGCGGCAACCGGGGGATCAACGATCGCTTTACTATACCGATTTCATCCGAATGGGTGATTCGATGCGCAACGAAACTACCGTAAGAGAGCGGCATGGCGAGGCGCTACCATCCGATTTGGCGCTACTTATCTATACAAGCGGTACCACCGGTGAGCCAAAAGGTGTAAAGGTTTTGCACAGTCAGATGCTGGCGCAAATCGAAACGCACCATCGTCTCTACCCGTTTATCACCGCTTCGGACAAAAGCGTTAGCTTCCTTCCGCTGAGCCATATCTTTGAAAAGATGTGGTTCTACTTTTGTCTTTCGCAAGGCGTATCTACCTACATTGTGACCAATCCGAAGCAAATTGTGTCACTTATGCCCCGAATGCGCCCCACGGTTATGTGTAATGTGCCGCGCTATTGGGAAAAAGTGTACATCGCTGTACAGGAACGCATCGAAAATAGCCCTTTGGTGCTGCGATGGTGCTGTAGGAAAGCGGTTTCCGTTGGGCAGTGTTACTTCTTTTCGTACCGCAATGTGGGCAAACGCGCGCCGATTTGGCTCGCACTGCTCTATTGGATTTGCGCGCATACCGCCTTCCATATGCTGAAACGTACCATCGGCATCGAGCGCGGACGCTTCTTTCCTGTTGCCGGAGCCGCTTTGGACGACAAAATAACCCGTTTTCTTCGCTCCGTAGGTATACCCATCATTATCGGTTATGGCTTGTCGGAGAGTTGCGCCACGGTAGCGGCTTATCCGCGCAAGGGCTTTGTTCCCGGATCCGTAGGGCAAATTATCCCCGGTTTAGAGGTGCGCCTTGCGCCCAACACGAACGAAATTGAGCTTCGCGGCAAAACGATCACCCCGGGTTACTATAATAATCCCGAAGCCGATCGGGAGGCTTTTACCGAAGACGGCTGGTTCCGCACCGGTGATGCCGGGCGATTGGACGGCAATACGCTCTTTTTCGTCGAAAGGCTTAAAGATCTATACAAAACGGCTAACGGAAAGTATATAGCTCCGCGCCAGATTGAGGCGATTCTCACCGGCGATCCCTATTTTGAACAGGTGGCGGTCATTGCCGACGGCTACCGATTTGTCAGCGCGCTTATATATCCCAATTGGGAAAAGCTTCGTGCCAAAGCGTTGCAGCACGGCGTGATCAGCGGGAATGAGTCGATAGCCCAATTAGCTGCGCTGCCGGCTCTGAATCGCTTCCTTATGGCGCACATCGAGCCACTACAGGGCGCGCTCGCTTCGTTCGAAAAAATCAAGCGAATTACGCTCCTTGCCGAGCCGTTCACTATAGAAAAGGGCGAATTAACCCCTACTTTGAAGCTAAAACGTAAGCAAATTAGCCGTAATTATGCCCTCCAGATTGCGGCGATGTATCGTGAGGAGGGCTCTTTATATCAACTTTTTAGATCGGAAAATCAGAATTAATCATGATTACTACAGACCAGCTGGATGACCTGCTGGAGCGCACCGAGGCGCTGGGGAGGTACCTTTGACGTCGACCAGAAGAAAATTCAACTAAAAGAAGAGGAACTTAAAACCCAAGACCCCCATTTTTGGGAAGATCCTAAGCGCGCCGAGCAGCAAATGCGTAAGGTAAAAGAGTTGCGCAAATGGATTGACACGTACGAATCGGTATCTACCAAAGCGGAGGAAGTACGCCTTTCCTTTGATTTTTACAAGGAAGGAATTACCGAGGAAGCCGAAGTGGATGCCGCTTACGAAGCTGCCATTAAGGAGCTTGAGGCAGCGGAGCTCGCCAACATGCTCCGTGCCGAGGAGGATCGCCTGGGGGCGGTGCTGAAAATAAACAGCGGCGCCGGTGGCACCGAAAGCCAGGATTGGGCATCTATGCTGGTTCGGCTTTACCAAAGATGGGCGGAACGGCACAATTACAAGGTTACCATCACCAACTGGCAGGATGGCGATGAAGCGGGCGTCAAGAGCGTTACGATGCAAATTGAGGGTGATTCCGTGTACGGTTACCTAAAGGGCGAAAACGGCGTACACCGTTTAGTGCGCGTTTCTCCCTATAATGCGCAGGGAAAGCGGATGACCTCCTTTGCGAGCGTATTTGTGGTTCCGCTGGTGGACGATAGCATTACCGTAGAGGTGGACCCCTCGCTGCTCTCGTGGGATACCTTCCGTTCGAGCGGTGCCGGCGGACAAAATGTCAATAAGGTGGAAACCGGGGTGCGGTTGCACTATCGCTATACCGACCCCGATACGGGCAACGAGGATGAAATCGTTATTGAAAACACCGAAAGTCGCTCACAGCTCGATAATCGCGAGAATGCCCTTCGCCTGCTTCGTTCGCAATTGTACGATCGTGCCTTGGAACGTAAGCGCGCAGCGCAAGCCGAAATCGAAGCCGGAAAGAAGAAGATTGAGTGGGGCAGTCAGATACGTAGCTACGTATTTGATGATCGGCGCGTGAAGGATCACCGGACAGGTTACCAAACCAGTAACGTAACTGCCGTAATGGATGGCGAAATAGATGAATTCATCAAAGCCTACCTAATGGAAACCGGTGCTACAGCCATCGGAAAATAGGTATATAGGTTTCGTCGGAAAGGTATATACCTTTGGCATAATAGGTATATAAGTTTCGCGCGGAAGGTATATACCTTTTGTCGTGGAGGATGAACAGAGCCGGATCGCTAAACGATTAATACCTAACTTTGCAGTTGTATGTGTATGGAGGAAAAGATAATATGAAAGCGAATTTTGTTGAGGAGTTGAAGCAGCGCGGTATGCTGCACCAAATGATGCCCGGGGTAGAAGAGTTGCTCGCCCGTGAAGTAACCACCGCATATGTAGGAATCGATCCTACGGCGGATTCATTGCACATAGGGCATCTGGTCAGTGTAATGATGTTGCGTCGCCTGCAACGTGCCGGGCATCGTCCCATCGCTGTGCTGGGCGGGGCTACCGGGATGATCGGCGACCCTTCGATGAAAAGCCAGGAACGTAACCTGCTCGACTTGGATACGCTCCGCCATAATCAGGAAGCGATCGGTCACCAATTGGAACGATTTATCGATTTTGACCGCAAGAGCAATACAGGCGCCAAGCTGCTCAATAACTACGATTGGATGCACGATTGGTCCTTTCTCGATTTTATCCGTGAGATAGGCAAGCATATCACTGTAAACTATATGATGGCAAAGGACTCCGTGCAGCGCCGTTTGGACGGAAGTGCCGCAGGGCTCTCCTTTACCGAGTTTTCCTACCAACTACTTCAGGGATACGACTTTTTGCATCTTTACCGCACGGAGGGCTGTAAGTTGCAAATGGGCGGTAGCGACCAATGGGGCAACATTACTACCGGTACGGAGCTGATCCGTCGCATCGAGCAGGGCGATGCCTATGGGCTGACCTGCCCGCTCATCACCAAAGCGGACGGCGGCAAGTTCGGTAAAACGGAAAAGGGCAATATATGGATCGATGCGCGCTACACGTCGCCCTACGCGTTCTACCAGTTCTGGATCAATACGGGAGACGAGGATGCGTACCGCTATATGAAGATTTTCACCGAGTTGGAGCTTGAGGAAATCGAAGCGCTCTACAAGGAGCATAGCCAAGCACCGCATCTGCGCGCTTTGCAGCAGCGTTTGGCGCGCGAAATTACCACTATGGTACACGGAGCCGAAGCGGTTGAAACGGCGGAGGAAGCTACCCGTATTCTCTTTGGGCAAAATACCCATGCCGCACTAATGAACCTGAACGAAGCAACTCTATTAGAGGTACTTGAAGGCGTGCCTACATACACCGTAGCACGGAGCCGCGTGGAAGCGCAACCCGTAGTAGTGGATCTGCTTGCTGAAAGTGGCGTTTTTGCTTCAAAAGGCGAGGCGCGTAAGCTCATTACTGCAGGAGGTTTGAGCATTAACAAGGAAAAAGTGACCGATGCACAAGCAATCATCGGTGCGGATGCCCTCATAAGCGGCAAATATCTGCTCGTACAGCGCGGAAAGAAGAATTACTACCTGCTGATTGCCGAATAGGTGTTGCTCGCCGTTGTTATTGTCAATTACAAGGTAAAATACTTTGCCGCCCAAGCTGTGGAAGCCGCTTTGGCGGCAACGCGCGGTATGGATGCGCGTATCTATCTGGTAGACAATGCCTCTGGGGATGATAGCATCGCCTATTTGCGTGCTCGATATCCCGAGGTTTGCTATATACAAAACGATAACAACGAGGGTTTTGCCAAAGCCAATAACCGAGCGGTTCGCGCATCTCAAAGCCGATATGTGCTGTTGCTCAATCCCGATACCATAATAGGACCGGATACGCTTCGTAAAGCTCTTGACCATATGGAGCAAAACGAGCGTACTGCCGCTGTGGGCGTTCGGATGCACGATGCGTGCGGTAACTTCCTGCCTGAGAGCAAGCGTGGCAGTGTATCGCTCTGGAGCTGTGCCTGCCGTTTCCTCGGATTAGCGCGCTGTTTCCCCAAATCTCGCCTTTTTAACCGATATTATGCCGGTTGGCTCGATAAAGGCGAGATGCATTCGGTTGGTTTGCTCTCGGGCGCTTTTATGTTACTTCGGCGAAAAGCCTTTGAGGAAGCCGGTTTGCTCGACGAACGTTACTTTATGTATGGTGAGGATATCGACCTCTCCTACACGCTCCGAAAGCTCGGTTATCGCTGCGACTACCTGCCTTTGCCCATACTGCATTACAAAGGCGAGAGCGAAGCAGCCTCCGGCAACCGGATACGTTACCGAAACGCTTTCTTCGGAGCGATGCAACTTTTTTATGCTAAGCATCACCCCCACAATAAGTTAGGTCAGTTTTTGATCGCCAAAGCGATACCCCTTTTGGCTCGGCGCAAAGAAAAAGCACACAGCACCGTTATCCCCTCTGTGCCAACGCGTTCCGAGCTGAACTTCCTCCCCATCGATCTCACGCCCCTCACCTCATCCGAGCCAACGCCTGACGCACAGCCCCGATCGCCTCTCACCCCCACTACGCTGCCGGAAGGTCGTAATTTGCTGGTGACACTTACGCCGGATACGTATGATTCTTTCCTCAAACTACTGGTGGAAAGCGAAGTGCGCGGATGCACCTTCTATACATCCCGACCCGATGACGGCATCATTCTCGGCCCCGCCACCGTCCTTCCCCTCTAAAAACCAATATTGTTCGCTAACCCTTTTACTTATAGCGCCTTGCGCTGTACTCCATTTGCTCGTTTGAACAATTTACCCCCCTTTCATTGTTTATATCAATAAATGGGAAGTTTTGTGTGGTGGTAGGCGTTTCAGCTATGGGCAACGTATGCGCGGAATTAGTCTGAGATGCGGAAGTTTCGTAATTTTGCCACGAAAAGGGCGATAGAAATCGCAAGGAGAGCGCGAGGAGGAAAGACGAGAGAGTCGGGGAGCGCAATCCCTATAGTTATAGAGAAAACAGAGAAAAAAGGAAAATAAAATATGTCAGAAGATAGGAGTAGAGAGCCGGAAAGAAGCGTGGCAGCGGAACGCTTCGCTGTAACGCTGGAGGAAGGCTTGGCACGTACGCTCATCGGTCAGCGGCATTTAGTGCGCAGTATGATCATCGCACTGCTCACGGATGGGCATCTGCTGGTGGAAGGGGTTCCCGGATTGGCCAAAACTTTGGCAATAAAGAGCCTATCGCGTTTGGTGAATGCGGATTTTAGTCGTATTCAGTTTACACCGGATCTATTGCCGGCGGACGTAACCGGTACGCTCGTGTATAATCATGCCAAGGAGAGCTTTGTAGTCAAAAAGGGCCCGATTTTTGCACATTTCGTATTGGCGGACGAAATTAACCGTGCGCCGGCCAAAGTGCAGAGTGCGCTTTTGGAAGCAATGCAGGAGCGGCAGGTTACTATAGGCGAAACTACCTATCCGTTAGATGAGCCCTTTATGGTAATGGCTACACAGAATCCGATTGAGGAAGAGGGTACTTATCCGCTTCCGGAGGCTCAGCTGGACCGATTCATGATGAAAGTTCTAGTGGATTATCCAACGGAAGAGGAGGAAACTGAGGTAGTTCGGCTCAATATGGAGAGCCGCATGCCGGAGCTGAGTGCGCTCGTTGGTCGCGAAGATATACTTGCGGCACGCAAGGCTGTGCGTCAAGTGCATACGGACGATAAGATTATTCGTTACGCAGTAAGTATAGCTACGGCAACACGTCAGCCGGAGCGGATCGGGCTCGATACATTTAAGCCGATGATTCGCTACGGAGCTTCGCCAAGAGCTTCAATCTATCTCATTCTGGCTGCTCGTGCGGAAGCGTTTACGGAAGGACGGGATTTTGTTCTGCCCGAGGATGTACGCAGCGTGGCGCACGATGTGCTTCGCCACCGGATCGGATTGAGCTACGAAGCGGAAGCAGAGCGGATCAGCAGCGATCAGATAGTAGACGAAATACTTGCTAAGGTGATCGTTCCGTAATCAATCGGAAAAAGCCGTGACGAGTAAAGAGCTTTTTGAGCGCGTAAAGCGTGTAGAGATAAAAGCAAAGGGCTTGGTAAACAGCGCCTTTGCCGGGCGATACCACAGCGCCTTTAAGGGACGCGGTATGGCTTTTAGCGAAGTGCGCGCTTATCAGGCGGGCGACGACGTGCGGGATATCGATTGGAACGTAACGGCTCGGCACGATGCGCCATACGTAAAGCTATATGAGGAGGAACGCGAGCTTACGTTAATGCTCGCCGTGGATATGTCGCGAAGTTTGGATTTCGGTACCATCGGCGAAACAAAACGTGAGTTGGTGGCGGAAATTGCTGCCACTTTGGCATTCTCAGCTATGGAGAATAGCGACAAAGTAGGTGTGGCTCTCTACACGGATAGGGTGGAAAAGTATATACCTCCCGCTAAAGGTCGCCGGCATATCCTCTATATAATTCGCGAATTGCTATCGTTTCGGGCAGAAGGAAAAGGGACGAATACGGAAGCGGCACTTGATTTTCTGAACGGTGTGCTAAAGAAGCGCGCCACGCTCTTCCTGATGGGCGATTTTATCGCGGATGAACTCAGCGAAACCTATCGCAAGCGCCTCATGCTTACTTCGCTTCGACACGATCTGATGGCTATTGAAGTGAGCGACCGGCGGGAAGCCGATTTGACTCCGATGGGACTGGTTCAATTTGAGGATTTGGAAACCGGACGAACCGCATGGATAAATACGTCATCCCGTAAGGTACGTGAAGAGTACCACAAGCAATTTACGGAAGCGCGCGATCGTCACGCTGCAATGCTTCGACGGTTGGGAATTGACTATACGGAGGTATCATGCGGCGAGGATTTTGCGCTATCGCTGATGAGATTGTTTGCCAAAAGATGAAACATCGATTATTAGTTTTCCTATGGGCGATAGTGCTTTGCGCGGCACCGCTCTACGCCCAAGATGCAGGAATTACTACCACTTTGGATCGCGCCGAGATAATGATTGGCGAACAGGCGGTAATAACGATGAAAATACGTACCGATCGTTTGGACGAAACGTACCTCATTATACCGCAAAAAGAGCAACTTGGTAAAGCGGAAGCGCTTTCTTTTGCGGTAACCGATACGGTGGATTTGGGCGGTTCAGTAAAGGAAATCACTGCCCAGATGGTGGTTACTTCGTTTGCCGAGGATGAAATTGTTGAACTTCCGGCGTTTGGCGTGAAAGTGGGTGGAAAGGAGATGTTCAGTCGTCCGCTCGTTTTGAAGGTAATGATGCCGGACGTGGATACAACGCAGGCAGAGCAATTTTACCCGCTCAAGGGCCCTTGGCATCTAAAGTATAGTTTTGCGGAAATAATGGCTCTCTTGTGGCCGTGGCTGCTCGGCTTACTATTAGTGGTAGGCGGTATATTGGGCTATCGAATTGTACGCAAGCGAAAAGCTCGCGCAACGCTACATCCATCCCGAAAGGTAAAAATGGCTCCGCTCACGCCTCTACAGCAATTGAGGGCGGAAATGGATGCGCTCCAAGCGCAGCACCTGCCCGAACAGGGAAAAGTACGCGAATTCTTTACGTTGGCAGACGGCTCGTTCCGAACCTATCTAACGCGTTTGGACGTGATGGATGCATCCAAAGCCACTTCTCGTCAGCTCTATGCCACAATGCGGCAGAAAGGTTTGATTCCGGATGACGCAATGGAGCTTATGAAACGTTTGTTGGATAGTAGCGATAGAGCCAAATTCTCCGCTGCGTCACTACCGGCAACGGACGCGCAAACGGCAGGCGATAAGTATATAGGTGTGGCAATTCGGTTGGATGCCGCCCTGGAGCAGAAAGAAGAGGAGGACGCACAATGACTTGGCTCTATCCCACGCGTTTGTGGCTTTTGCTACTTATTCCGCTGTTAGTGGCTTATTACCTATTGGTGTTCAATAGGAATCACGCCACGTTGCGTATTTCAACGTTTGGACGCCTCACTTCGGGCGGATGGCGTGTTCGGATGCGTCATCTGCCGTTTGGTATGGAAATGGTGGCATTCGCTCTACTGATTATGGCTTTAGCACGGCCACAAAACAGCAATACTATAGAGCAAAGCAATGTGGAAGGTATAGATATAATGCTGGTGCTGGATGCCTCCGGTAGTATGATGGCGATGGACTTGGAGCCCAATCGCTTTGAAGCCGCCAAAGCGGTGGCTACCGATTTTGTGATGGAACGCCCCAACGATAACATCGGATTGGTAGTATTTGCCGGCGAAAGCTTTACGCAATGTCCATTGACTACTGATCACGAAACGCTAAAGGAGCGCCTTGGGGAGGTACAAATGGGGGTTTTGGACGATGGAACCGCTATAGGAATGGGCATCGCTACGGCACTGAATCGCCTTAAAGAGAGCAAAACGAAGAGCCGCATCGCGGTTCTGCTCACTGATGGTACTAATAATCGTGGCAGTATATCCCCCTCAATGGCGGCTTCTATCGCTCAGGGCTTGGGAATACGTGTATACACCATTGGGGTGGGTACGCTTGGCGAAGCACCGTATCCGCGTCAAACCGCCTTCGGAACGGTGGTGGATTACGTTAAAGCAGATATAGACGAAGCCTCGCTGAAGCAGATCGCTCAGGTGACCGGAGCGCAGTACTATCGCGCTACCGATAACGAAACGCTGAGAGAAATCTACCGCGAAATTGACCGTTTAGAGAAGAGCAAACTGATTAGTCGTAATATTGTTGCCTACCAGGAGCGTTTCGCTCCCTTCCTATGGGTGGGGTTGTTGCTGCTTTTCTTCTCTCTGGTATTAAGGGCAACCTTATTTAGAACAAATCCGTGATGACCTTTGCTTACCCATCCTATTTGTGGCTTTTGCTGCTTTTACCCCTATTAATGCTGCTGCTTTACGTGGGGTTCCGCAGACGGCGTGCCAAGGAGCGGCAGTTTGCTGAACTTCCATTGCTCAAACCGCTTAAGCCTGAGGCAACTACGCTGCAACGCCTTGCGCGCAACGGATTGGCATTAATGGCTCTTGGATTACTGATTGTAGCTCTGGCTCGTCCCCAGCTTTTCAGGGAAAGAGAGATGCCGAACGAAGAAAAAGGTATAGAGGCGATGTTGGTGATGGATGTATCCAATTCAATGTTGGCGAGCGATCGTTCGCCCTCACGATTGGAATTTGCCAAGATAACTGCTCAACGAGTAACGGATGCACTGCGTGAAAGCAAAATAGGTATAGTGGTATTTGCCGGCGATGCCTATATCCATTTGCCTATCACAACGGATCGCGCGTCCGTCAAAACCTTCATTTCCGATTGTTCGTGCGGAATGCTCACCCGTCAGGGTACTGCAATTGCTCCTGCCATAGCCAAGGCGGCCGCCTCTTTCAGTGATCGTGGTGATATAGGCAAGGCTATTATTCTCTTTACGGATGGCGAAAATCACGATTCCGATGCCGTATCTGCGGCGAAAAAGGCTGCCGAAGCCGGAATAAAGGTATATACCGTTGCTGTGGGTAGTAGCGAGGGCGAGCGGATACCGATCGATGGCGGATACTTAAAAGATGAGAGCGGAAGCGACGTGGTAACCCGCGTAAACACGGAACTCTGCAAAAGTATAGCCGAGGCGGGTAAAGGCGTTATGTTTGAAGGCGCAAGCGTGGTGTCGTTGAGCCGTAGGATTAGCGATGAACTGGGCAAGTTGCCGCAGGCGGTAGTAACGGCGCATGCCGGAACAACGGAAGAATTGTACGGATGGTTTGTAGCTGCCGCGCTGATCTGTATGTTGCTTATGGAGCTTATTCTAATGAGAAAGAGCAGGTTCGTCAACCGATTGCGTATATTTGACCGATGAAAAACTATATAACTATCCTCTCCGTTCTTCTGCTCACGGCACTCATTTCCTCGTCGGTTGCCGGAGCGCAGAGCGTAACTTCGCGCAGAGCGTACCGAAGTGCCGTAAAATACACAAAACAGAACAAAATGTCCGATGCAGAGCAACGCTATCGCGCTGCGCTCCAGGCGGATAGTACGCTCATCCATGCCCGCTACGGGCTCGCCGGAACCCTTTACGAACAAGGAAAGTACGATGAGGCGATTGCGGAATACGGTCGTGCTGCGGAGGCGGCGGATAACGTATCTGCCGAGGAAGCTGCCGCTCTGTTCCACAACGTGGGTGATGCGTTTATGAAAAAGAAGGATTACGCAAAAGCGGCGGAAAGCTTCAAACAGTCCCTCCGCCTTAATCCTACGGACGACGAAACACGCTACAACCTCGCTTTGGCACTAAAGCTCATGCCCAAGCAGAATAATTCAAACGGCGGAAATAACGCGCAACCGCAGGAAAATCAGCCGCAACAGCAACAACAAAAGCCCCAAAGTAACTCCATCGATAAGCAAACCGCTTCGCAGATATTGGAGTCCTTTCGGGAGGATGATGACCAAACGCGTCGCCGTGTAGAGCAAGAAAATAAGAAGGATCAGCCACGAACGGCGCCAAATGCAAAGCCGTGGTAGCACGCTTTTAGGAAGGCAACGGACAACACGATGCCGGAGGCTTTCGCGATGAACCGGACCGCTGTGTCCAAAGGTATATAAGTTTGAGTGAAAAGGTATATAGGTTTCAGTAAAAAGGTATATAAGTTTTGTACGAAAGGTATATACCTTTTTCCGGAAGAAATAATGAGTATAGAGCAGAGCAAAGGAACAAGGCGAATCTATACGCCCCTCCTTTTGCCTGCTCCCATAGGTTTATGATAACGATAAAGCACTATTCTCTGAGGAGCGGCATAGCTCTTGCCCTGTTGCTATGTGCTTTCTTTTCCATGAGGGGGCAGGTACGCTTCTCGTGCGATGCGCCACGTCAGGTGGTAGCGGGGGAGCAGTTCCAAGTGCGTTTTGTATTGGATGGCGCTCAGGGCTCTGGATTTTCCACTTCGTCCTTTGAGGGAATTGAGGTTGTTTTCCCTCCTGCCAACGCAGTTTCCGTCGCTAATGTAAACGGACACGTAACTACCACCTACACCGGAACCTTCCTCGTACGAGAAAAGGGCAAAGTGACCATTCCCTCCGCATCTATCGTTGCCAACGGAAAACGTTACCGAACGCGTGCCATCCTTATAACCGTTATGCCTGCGGAGTCCGGTGCCCGTGGAGGAACAAATAGAGCTTCTGCTCGCTCGGTGGCGGATAATGATCTCTTTATCCTCGCTATTCCGTCCAAAACAACTGTATACGAACACGAAGCGTTGCTCCTCTCTTTCAAACTGTACACCCATAGTAGCCGCATACAATTTGAGGAGGCTAAATTCCCCGAGTATGATGGTTTTATCGAGGAAGAGATTGAGCAGGGCGATACGCCTCAGTTGGTTATTGAGCATTATAAGGGCAAAAACTACTTTACTGCCGTTATTCGCCAAGTGCTTATCTATCCGCAACGCAGCGGGGCGCTAACCATTCCGCGCGGCGACTTTGGCTTGGTCATGGCGGTTGAGGATGATTTCGATTCGGCCGAGAGCTTTTTTGCCCAATCAGCCGTGCCCACCGTGAGCAAACGCGTAGCATCGCCGGCAGTAAACATCAATGTAAAGCCGCTACCGGACGGGGCTCCCGAAGGATTTACCAACGCAGTGGGCTCCAATTTCACTATTGATGTATCTGTGCCCGACAGGGAAAACTTGCGAACCGGTTCGCCCTCTTCCGTAATTCTGAGCGTGCGTGGCGAGGGAAATATGAAGCTACTTGCGATGCCTAAGGTACTTTTCCCCGAAAGCTTTGAGCATTACGACCCCACAACCAATAGCCGCATTACCGCTGCTACCGGTGGCGCTTCCGGAGTGAAAAGCGATACCTATCAGTTTATACCGCGTAATACCGGTACCTTTACTATTCCGGAAGTAACTTTTTCCTACTTCGATCCACAAGCAAATGCGTACAAGACGCTGAAAAGCAACCCGATACAGCTAAATGTGAAGCAAGGGGATAACGAAAAAGCAGCTGCTTTTTCCGGAAACGATATAGCACCACTCTCGCCACACTATGCGCTTTATACCGGTGCGCTCTATCGCTTTACCGCTTCGCTCTTATGGCCGGGGCTTTTCGTCTTCCTAATTCTTTGCGGAATTGCTTTTTATTTCCTCTTCGTTCGGTATAAGCGTTTGCATGCCGATACGCCTCTTAATCGCCAAAAAGAAGCCGCTCCGCGCGCCCTTGCGGCACTGAAAAGTATACAGAAAACGAGTACTTCCGCTTCTGATCAGCGTGCGCTTTGCGAACAGATGGCTAACGTGCTCTATCAGTTTGTGTCTGATCGCTATATGATTCCCGTAAGTGCGATAAATAAGGATACTTTGATGCGTTTGGATGCTCCCGAGGATGCCCGCAACGCATTAGTGAATACGCTGGCTTCCATTGAGAAAATTCGCTACGGAGGAGGTGCTTCCGAGCCGAACGAAGCACACAATTTGAGCGAATGGACCGAGCGGAGTATCGCAGCCATAAAACAAATGAGCCTAAAGAAAGGAGGTAAGCCGTGAAAAATATATACATATTGCTGATTTTATCGCTTTGCTCCTGTGTGCCGATGCGGGCAGCCTCTTCGGTAGATAGCGTACTAACGGCTGCTGAGGCAGCTTATAACACGGAAAGGTATACCGAAGCTGCTGAAATGATTGAAAGTTTCCTCGTAAAGCACCCTTCCGAGCGTAACTTTACACTCTGCTATAATTTGGGCAATGCCTATTATCGCACCGGTCAAATGGGTAAAGCCATCCTAAATTACGAACGTGCGTTGCGCTATAAACCTGAGGATCAGGCAACAAAACATAACCTAATCCTTGCCAACAGCCAAACAGTGGATCGTTTTGACTATACGCGTCCGCTCCTTTCCGAGGTTTGGCATACTATTTGCTATACACCGACGGCTACACTGTCGGTTACGCTCGCTATACTCTTTACATTGCTCACCATAGCATCGGTATTGCTTTTTCTCCTTTCTCCTAAGCAAATGTACCGAAGAGTTGGCTTCTATACGGCAATATCTGCGCTTCTGCTCACCATTTTGTTCCTATTTGTGGTGCGAACGCGTACCCGGGATTTTTTCGATAAACGGCAGGCAATTGTGCTTGTGGGGCAATGTACGCTCCGTTCCGCCCCCGAAAATGCGGCAAACATGGTTACTTCTATTGGCGAAGGTGCCAAAGTAACGCTCAGCGAGCAGCGTGATGCTTGGGTATATATCGAAACCCCCGACGGCAAAAACGGATGGGTTAAAACCGAACAAATTGAAACAATTGCAACGAATTAGTACCCTTATAATATGCTGGAACAAATTGTATTGGCTGAAAAAAGCCTGTTTCTCAGTCTGAATAACGTACATACGCCCTTTTGGGACGCTTTTATGTACCTCATTTCCGCACACTATACATGGGGCGCAGCGGTGATTTGCCTCATTTTGTGGCTCTTTTACAAAAAATCCTGGCGTGAAGCTGTGCTTTTTATCGTTATTGCCGTCTTGATGCTCACTGTTGCCGATCAGTTTGTCAGTACATTAATCAAACCGCTTGCCGAAAGGCTTCGCCCAACGTACCATCCTGCTACTAAAGATGTAGTAATGAGCGTGTACGACGATCTGGCGGGAGGCTACAGTTTTCCCTCCGGTCACGCCACAAACTTCTTTGCTATTTCCATGCTGACGGCGTTGGCTTTCCGCAACCGTATATACGTTTTTACGGTTTTTCTGCTCGCTTCTGTGGTAGCCTATAGTCGTATTTACTTAGGCGTACACTTCATTAGTGACGTATCGGTTGGCATTCTCCTGGGATTGCTAATCGGATGGCTCTTTTTCAGGCTTTATCGCTGGATACGGATCCGATTATTCCGACCGAAACAGAAGGAGCCGTGGCGCATTTTCAAGCCAACGGTGCCCATCTGGACCGCCATTTTGAGCCTATACATCTTCTTTATGCTGGCCTTCTCAGTAGAGATGTCCCGCGTGATGGAGCGTATCGGCTTCTATTCCTGCTAATTTCCTCTACAGGATAGGAGCTAAGCGAGTTTTGAGAGGAAGCGTTCGCGGCTGATGAGGAACCGTTCCAATCGTCCGTCCGCAATAGTGCCACGTTCGTCTTCTGCACTGAGATCGAACAGAAGTTTGCGTCCTTCAACGGCAGTGAGTGTTGCCGTCGCTTTGACCGTTCGGCCGAGTGCGGTAGCGCGTGTATGATTTAGTTCCACCCGTATGCCTACGGTGGATTCATCCGCAGCTAGTTCCGGAGCAACCAGTTGCACCGAAGCTTTTTCCAATAGGGCGATTAATGCCGGCGTGCCCAGTACGGGTACATCGCCGCTGCCTACGGTTATGGCGGATTGTGCTTCGGTTAGGGTTAAGGAAAGGGTTTTACTTTTTCCAATTAGGTCGTTTATCATGGTTTTTGCGTTTATTTGTTCGTATCGTATAGCAAAGATAGCTCCATTTGTACAAACTGAAGAGTTTAAGAGATGGTTTTCTTCCGCAAAGCTGATGCTCCATAAGCAGACGGAATACACTGAAGAAAAGCGCGCCGAAGGGGATCAGTAGCGCAAATCGTTGCGTAGTATCCCAAAGCCGAACCGTACCTTTGGGAAAATGTGGGCGGAAGTGGTACAGATTATCGATATAGCAACGCGTAGAAGCGAGGAACGCTTGGTCGCTTGACCGTAGTTCGTGGCGCACGGGATTATCGATATGTCGCACAGGAATAGCCTTTTCTTTCAGATTTGCTCCCCAAAGGGCATCTTCGTAGCCCATACGTACTTCTTCGTCAAAAGGAACGGACAGAAGTAACGAACGCGGAATCAGAAAAGAAACGCCACCGATGGCTTTGTAGGGGTACCGAGCTCTATCGGAAGCGGAACGGCTTTCCACCCGGCTTCCATACAGGAAATGCAGCCGTTTGCCCGGTTCGGGCATATGAGAGGTATATACGTGTCCGCCCATTACTACCGAATTGCCGTCCGATGCCTCCAAATAATTGCGGATGAAATGCGGGGAAAGTGGCGTTATGTCGCTATCCAAACAGAGCAAAAGGTCGCTTTGTGCTTCGCGCGCCAATCGGTTGCGCATGGCACCGGCACCTCCGTTTTGCGCTGCCCGAACCACACGAACATACGGACGTTGTGCCAGTTTTTGGTATAAAGCGGTATACTCGGGGGCGGAAGCATCGTCTCCAAGCAGAATTTCGATGCGTTCATTCTCGAACGTTTCAACCTCTTTTTCAAGCAAATCGAGCAGTGAGCTTGGGTCGTAATTGTAGACCGGAATAAGAACGGATAACGAGAAAGGCATATTTACTTTAGAGCGATGGCGTAACGTCCTCCCGGAATAGCTTCGATGTAACCGTCCAATTCAAGATCAAATAGTCGTCCGGATAGCTCAGCCGGGCTACACTTAAGCGCCAAAATTATATCGTTAAAGTGCATTGTGTCGGCTTTCCGAAGCAGATTGATGATAGGATCGTCGGGAAGCGTCCGTTCGGGGAACAGCGTTTGTTCGCTCTTTTGGCTCTGAACCGACCATCCTAACGCGTCCACTAAGTCCTCCGCCGAATAAAAGGTAGCTGCTTTTTCGGAAGCAATCAGCCGGTTGCATCCTTGAGAATAGGGATCGGTCAATCTGCCGGGTACTGCAAACACGTCGCGATCGTAGTCGATTGCCATTGAGGCGGTTAGTAGCGCTCCGCCGTGAAGTGCGGATTCAATGACCAGCGTGGCGGGGCATAGGCCGGCAATGATTCTGTTGCGCGCCACAAATTGATGCCGCTCAATGCCGGTTCCAAGGGGATGTTCGGAAAGCAAACCGCCTAATTCGGTCATTTGGCGCGCTTCCTTGAGATGTTCCCTCGGGTAAATATAGTCCAAACCGGAGGCAAGAACGGCAATTGTGGGTATTCCTTCCTCCAAAGCGGTTCGTCCCGCGCAAATATCGATACCGAACGCCAGTCCGCTGACAATAACGATGTCCGGCACGAGGCGGTGTAGCGTTTGAATGATTTTCGGTACAACGGCTTTGCCGTAACGGGTTGCGTTGCGCGTGCCCACTATGGCAAGCATATGTTTGGCAGCGAGCGTTTCCGCGTTACCTCGGTAGAAGAGCACGACAGGCGCGTCGGCAGCGTGATAAAGTAGCTTAGGATACGATTCATCGAACAGTGAGATTACCTGATTTCCTGCGTTAGCCTCGCGTTCGAGGATCGTTTGGGCGCGCTTGAGCAAGGCTCCGCTTTGCGCTTCGCGGCAGAGCAGTTGGCGCGCCTTAGGGGTCAACTGCGGTAAAGTGTCTGCTTCCGCAAAGAGCTTCTGTGCACTGCCACACGCTTCAATAAGCCTCCGTTGGGTCAGGGAACCCATGCCGTCAATTAAGGAGAGCGCAAGTGTGTAAGGCGTTTCGGGGTGCATTGAGCGTACTCTTTGGGGAGAAACTAATGAAAGTGTGAATTAGAAGCTATGAGCTTTGGCTCCGGTTGGATAACGCTCTTAATAACGCCTAACAAAAGGTATATAAGTTTCGTTTGATAGGTATATACCTTTTGCTCGAAACTTATATATCTTTTAGGAGAAACCTCTATACCTTTTGCGATGCGCTTTGCACGACTTGGGGAGGAGGTGCCGATAGTCATCGTCCGTTCAACGCAACTGCTCGTTTTGTACTACCGCCTTTGTGCCAACCAGCGATAGGCATTCGCGAAGGCTTCCATCCAAGGCGTTACGGCGTCGGTACGTCTGTCACGCGGATAGAAGCCGCACTGTTGCGGGTAAATGGAGCGTTCCGGATGCGGCATAATCGCCAAGTGCCGTCCGTCGGCACTGGTCAGAGCAGCGATGCCCTCTGGGGATCCGTTCGGGTTGTAGGGATATTCGTTATGCGTATAGCGAGCGGCTACGTGATAGGTATCGAGCGGATTGTCGAATTCAAAGCGACCTTCGCCGTGGGCGCACCATACGCCTAAGGTAGAACCGACCAAGGAGGAGAACATAACGCTATTCGTTTCGGGAATGGTTAGGTTCACAAAGCAACTTTCGAACTTACCTGAATGGTTGGGACGCATATGGTGCGTAGGCCGTCCGTCCGCTGAAAGAACGCCTAACTCGCTCATTAACTGGCAACCGTTGCACACGCCCATGCTCAGAGTGTTCTCCCGTTTGTAGAAATCTTCGATCGCGCGCCGAGCTTTCTCGTTATAGAGAATACCGGCAGCCCATCCTTTTGCAGAGCCGAGTACATCACTATTGGAGAATCCGCCGGCAAAAGCAAGCATGGAAACATCCTCGAGCGACTCGCGCCCCTCAATCAAATCGGACAAATGTACGTCCTTAACGGCAAATCCTGCCTTGTAGAATGCCCACGCAAGCTCACGTTCCCCATTGGTCCCCTTATCGCGCAACACGGCGGCGGTAATCGGTTGGGCTGAGGGGGATACGTGTGGCATCGTGCCGCTAAAGTGCTTGGGTACAACGAGGCGGAGGGGACGTTTGCCCATAAGGGCGTAACGGCTTTCGGCATCGCTCGTTTCCGTTTGCAACTTATCCAAGCAATAGGAGGATTTAGCCCAAGTTTTTCTCGACTTATCGATATCAATTGCCGTTTCGGTACCGTCATAGTGGAAACGGACAGCCGTTGAACCTTTTACATATTGTCCATTAAGTACGTGATAGCGTATTCCTGCTGCATCAAGCACGGGAAGTACCTCTTTTTCGTTGCGTACTTGTAGTACAACTGCAGGGTTTTCGGCATAGCAAACTTTGAAGATATCCTCAGAACCAAAGGATTCAAAAGAAATATCTATACCGCCTTCCGGCAGAGTGAATGCCATTTCCATTAGCGTAACCAATAGACCTCCGGCGGAAACATCGTGACCGGCAAGCACTTTATCCGTACGAATAAGTTTTTGCACGGTATCAAACGCTTTGGCAAAATAGTCGGAATCGGCTACTGTGGGCGCATCGGAGCCCACAAAACCACGGCTCTGGTAGTAAGCAGATCCGCCTAAAGCAAGTGGCGCGTGGCTAAAATCAATATAGAGAAGCGTAGCATTTGGCTCCGTGGAAAGCTCCGGAGTGACAATTTGCTGTACATCGCTTACGGCACCCATTGCCGATATAATCAGCGTTCCCGGGCTTAAAATCATCTCGCCGTTGGGATATTGCTGGGTCATTGAGAGTGAATCCTTGCCGGTAGGTATATTAATTCCTAATGCTGAGGCAAAGGCTCCCGCAGCTTCAACTGCTTCGTAAAGACGACAATCTTCGCCTTTATTGCGCGATGGCCACATCCAGTTGGCACTGAGCGATACGCTCCGAAGTCCCTCTTCTAATGGGGCAAATACAATATTGGTAAGTGCTTCCGCAATGGAACAAACTGCTCCGCAAGAGGCTGATATTAAGCCAATTTGCGGTGCATGACCCAGCGAAGTGGCGATACCGCGCTTGCCACCGTAATCAAGGCTTATCGCGCCCAAGTCGCTTAACGGAAGTTGATGAACGCCAACGCATTGCTGCCGTGCAACCCGTCCGGTTACGCTGCGGTCCACCTTATTGGTAAGCCAATCCTTACAGGCAACCGCTTCCAAGGAAAGAACACGATCGAGAGCAGCAAAGGGACTATCCTTTTGCGCTTCGGGGTTGGCAAAATGAATAGGCAACGTGGAGTCCTTCATCACTGTTACCGGTGGCGAGGCGAGCAAAGCATCTACGGGAAGATTCAAAGCGGCTTTCCCTTCCTTTCTGGCAAAGAGAAGTTCGTGGGAATCATTGGTTTCGCCAACGGCAAAAATGGGTGCTTTTTCGCGATCGGCAATGCGCTTTATCCGGTCGTAATCCTTCTTTTCGATGAGTAACCCCATACGTTCCTGACTTTCGTTACCGATAATCTCTCTGTCAGAGAGCGTTGGGTCCCCAACGGGCAAGGTATCGATGTCGATTTTCCCCCCGGTTTCTTCGATAAGTTCCGTAAGGCAGTTTAGGTGACCGCCGGCGCCATGATCGTGAATACTAATAATGGGGTTTTCCTCACTCTCCGTAAGGCTGCGCACCACATTCAGTACACGCTTTTGCATTTCCGGATTAGCGCGTTGTACCGCATTGAGCTCAATACCGGTGGAATAGGCACCCGTATCAACGCTACTAACGGCGCCACCACCCATACCAATGCGGTAATTATCGCCACCCATTACTACAACGCTTTGACCGGGTTGCGCTTTGCCCTTAACGGCATCACGCTGCTTTGCGTAACCTATGCCACCGGCAAGCATAATCACCTTGTCGTAAGCATAACGATAGGGTAGCTTCGGCTCGGTATGTTCAAAAGTGAGCAGTGAACCGCAGATAAGCGGTTGTCCGAATTTATTCCCAAAATCGCTTGCTCCGTTCGATGCTTTTATCAGTATTTCACTCGGCGATTGGTATAGATAATTACGCTCACGAAGCGGAGAAACCGGAGCATCGTTGTTGGTACGTGGGTAGGCAGTCATATACACAGCGGTACCTGCCATAGGCAAGGAACCCATGCCACCCGCCATACGGTCGCGTATTTCGCCGCCCGATCCGGTAGCTGCTCCGTTAAACGGCTCCACCGTTGTGGGGAAATTATGCGTTTCAGCTTTAAGCGATAATACGCTTTCGTTGGGCGTTTCGGCATAAAGAGCGGGATTAGCTGCGTCTTCCGGTGCAAACTGCCGGTAGGGAAAACCTTCCACGAATGCAACATTATCCTTATAGGCAGAGACTAAACGGTTCGGATTTCTCTTCGATGTCTCCTTAATCATAGAGAAAAGCGAATGAGGCATCTCTTTTCCGTTCAGAATGAAGCGTCCATTGAATATTTTGTGCCGGCAATGCTCGCTATTTACCTGTGAAAAACCGAATAACTCGCTATCTGTGAGCGGACGGCCTATCTGCTTGCTCAAATTGTTTAGATAAGCAATTTCCTCCTCACTCAAGGCTAATCCCTCTTCCTTGTTATATGCGGCGATATCGGTTATTTCCTTGATTTCTTCCTTCAAACGCACCGCATCGAACAAATGTTCGCCTAAATCGGTGTATTTGCGTTCCAGCATCGGGTCAAACTTAGCTTCCGTTTCGCGGCACGGACGCAGCCGTTCAATGCGGGTTACGGACGAAATTCCCATATTGTGGGCAATCTCAACGGCATTGGTGCTCCAGGGCGATACCATTTCGCTCTTGGGACCAATAAAATCTCCTTTTACTTGTGGAGTTACAACACTGTTGTTGTCCATACCGAAGAGCCAACGCAGCCGCTCTTCCTGTTCTTTACTAAAGGGAGCTGTATGCGCTACCGCATAGCATATGCCCTCGGGGATTGTAAAATAGCTAAGCATTGATTTGATGGATTTGTTTGCCGATAACTTACAAAAGCTTTGTTTGTACGGAAGTTTGTTGATTATGACGCTTCGGTTGGAAAATTATCCGAAGCAAGAAGCGTACGGCAGGGTATTACAAAGAATACTGTCGCACGCTTCTTTTGAGGTTCATGGATCGATTAATAGGCGAAAATGGGGTATTCCTTCATCATTCGGTTTACCTCTGCCCTAACTTCTTTGATAACGTTTTCGTTTTCCGGATCGGCAAGAACGCGGTCAATCAGCTCAACGATTACCGGCATCTTGTCTTCCTTCACGCCACGAGTGGTAATAGCAGGGGTACCCACGCGGATACCGCTGGTTTTGAATGCGCTACGATCATCAAAAGGTACCATATTCTTATTCACGGTAATATCGGCTGCTACGAGAGCATTTTCCGCAACTATACCGGTCAAATCAGGATATTTACCACGCAAGTCTATCAGCATGCAGTGATTATCGGTACCACCGGAAACGAGGTTATAGCCCTTATCCACAAAAGCTTGTGCCATTGTAGCGGCGTTTTTCTTAACCTGCTTCTGGTATTCCTTAAACTCGGGGTGCAAGGCTTCGCCAAAAGCAACCGCCTTAGCGGCAATTACATGTTCCAGAGGTCCGCCCTGAACACCGGGGAATACGGCTGAATCAAGCAATTGGCTCATCTTTTTCACTACACCCTTTGGCGTCTTTTTACCCCATGGATTGTCAAAATCCTTACCAATTAGGATAATACCACCACGGGGACCGCGAAGCGTTTTGTGCGTAGTGGAAGTTACAATATGAGCATATTCGAGAGGATTATTCAGCAATCCTGCGGCAATTAATCCTGCCGGGTGAGCCATATCGATCATCAAAAGTGCGCCCACTTCGTCAGCAATTTTCCGCATCCGCTGGTAGTCCCATTCACGAGTATAAGCACTTCCACCGCCGATAATCAGTTTAGGCTTGTGTGTACGTGCCAATTCTTCCATTTCGTCATAGTCCACGCGTCCGGTTTCTTTCTTGATGTTGTAGCCAACCGGATGATAGAGAATGCCAGAACTGTTAACGGCTGAACCGTGAGATAGGTGCCCACCGTGATCCAGATTTAATCCCATAAAGGTATCGCCTGCCTGCAATACAGCCATCAGTACTGCCATATTGGCCTGAGCGCCACTGTGGGGTTGTACGTTTGCCCATTCGGCGTGGAACAGCTCTTTGATACGATCAATAGCGATTTGTTCACTTTTATCCACAACTTCGCACCCACCGTAGTAGCGCTTTCCGGGATATCCTTCAGCGTACTTGTTGGTCATGCAGCTGCCCATTGCCTGCATTACTTCGTCACTGACAAAGTTTTCGCTGGCAATCAGCTCAATACCTTTCAATTGACGCTCATGTTCTTCCTGTATGAGGTCAAAGATTTTCTTGTCTCTTTCCATAAAACTATGCTTCTTTCGTTGCTCTATATCTTTGCTTTGTGGGTATCCTCCGGTAGGCTTGCCTATGCGAGCTACCCATACACCCTTGCAAAGGTAACAAAATAGCTCCACACCCCAACCCAATTCTTTTCATTACTAATTTGGCATTTTGCTGTTTCCTTTCTCTGTCCGAACGAAGAGGTATATACATATTCTACACGCTATTCCGGAATTTGGCTTGCAAAGGGCACAACAAAGGAATATATGTTGAAGTTAATCTATCCGTTTTCCCGATACCAACAGCGAAACGGCACGCCAATGTTGACGTACCGTTTCGGGGTATTTATAACGAATGTACCCGTTATCGGGGAATTAATGTACGATAACGCGTCTGCTTATCAAGTGATGATCGCTTCCGTGCAAAACAACCAAATACTCGCCCAGTGGTAGTGTTTCTACGTTCAGTACGGCATTCCCCATTGCATTGGCACGTGCTTTCAGTGCCAGTACTCCGGTCAGGTTGTAGACGCGTATTTCCGACAGAGGCAGAGCTCCTTGGATATTTATCATCGTAGTAGCCGGATTCGGGTACAGAAGTACGGCATCCGTATCCACCTTTTCAGCCGGGGAAGCAAATGTGGCGGAAATCTTCACGTTACTCTTTACAATGAAGCGTCTGCTACGGGTTATGTCCATACCATTTGCCAAAAGCGATTTCAGTTTGTATCCTTGAGAGGGGTCTACCTTGACAAACAGTTCAGTCCCCAAAGGCACTTTATCGAGATCATATCCTTCGATGGATATCTTCCCGTTCACGGATTCATCCATCGTTACGGAGAACGTTTTAGTAGGATCGCCCACAACAGCTATCAGGAAGTGATGTTCCATAGCATCGATGTAATAATCCTTAGTTTCGTTTTTGAATATAGTTTCGAAAACTAATTCATCTCCCTCCTCTACACTTAATGATTGAGGTACATTTAGCGCCAATGTTACTTTGTTATCTTCGTCAAAACGAAGTGGAATCATATTTTCCGAAGTGTAATCTACGTAGCTGTTTCGCTTGGATATCTTCCATACAAAGCCAATTTCATCTTCGCTATCAATATAATCTCCAATCCTGGTGAATGTAATCGGGGAAAGTTGCTTTTTACTCGGATTGTAAGTAAGCGCATTTCCTTGCGGTTCCATAATGATAGCTTCATCAAAGTTAGTAGCCGGAGTGACTTTCATCGGAGGCAGATCCATTACGATACGATTCTTGAATTCATCGATGTAGTAGAGAACGTAGTTATGTTTATTGTCGCTGTAGGGGAAGTGTCCTATATCAAACTTCAGTTCTTGGCTTTCCGAAGGCGCAATAGCCGGTATTACGTTACAGAATGGAACAAGACCAAAATGATCCCCTTCGTCAGATGCAAGGTAAATGGGACCATGAAATTCCTTCGTTCCGCTGTTCTTCATTGTGATGGAGAAATTGCTCCTGTTGTACTGATTAAACGAGTATTTTATCGAGCCGAGATCAGCACTCAATGAGAACCTTGAAGGCATATCGTACGGGCTTATCTTATAAGTTCCATCCCCCTCTTTCTTGATAGAGAAGAAAGCACTAACCGATTCGTAATCTTCGGGCGAATTGGCGCGCCAGAAGTGAGTCCCATCCCTACGGGTTGCCTGGTGACCCAGGAAGATTTCCCAAGTTCCTTCAGAAACGATATCCGTTACTATATGTCCCGATATACGGTAGCGTTCTTGAGCAAATAGGGTATTGAAGTTAACTTGCTTCGCCAGATCCTCTACCCAAATCGTATCCTTAGAATCAACACGGGTAAAAGCAACGGTAGTTTTGCCCCTATATTTATAATTGTCGGGAGCGACAGCGGCATCCAAAGTTAGCGAGATCTTATCCGTGCCTTTCAAAGTTACATTCAAGCCGGAGGTCATAAGATGGGTGTCAATGTATTCAACGGAAGTTCCGGTTTTATCGGGTTGGAATCCGATGATAATATCTTGCCTCTGGTTGAAACCGCCACCGGCGCCACCACCGATACCTAACTTTTCAGGAACCAAATAGTTAAGGTTGAAGTATCCGTTACTCAACCCTGCCCATCCCCAGTTGAAGTGGAAATAGCCTTCTTGGTTATATCCGTCGCATACAAAAGCGTGCCCGCCTCCGGAGCCACTTCCTCCATAAAATACGGGGCGTTTGGCATCTAATTCGCCTCTGATAAGTGCTTCCCACGCTTTTTGTGTATAATCCGCTCTGCGTTGAAGCGTTGCGCCCTTATCGTACCGGAAGTGATCTTTAATGGCGCGTACCACATTAGCAGAAACTGCGCCGCTTCCCCCTGTAGAATACAACATATCTACCGCAATTCCGGCATGTATGGCGAGCGTTGAAAGAGCTTCTTTTTGTGCATCGGTTGCATCGTAAGGGTTTTTCAGTGTACCGGGCATATTGTCCCAGTCATAGTTAATAGTGAAATCGGCCTCCAATGTTTGCTGAGAAATTTTATCGTAATATCTATGCGATCCTTCCCCATGATCCGGCCATTTGTAGTAGCGCATAATCTGCGAATATGCCGTAGCTACACAGCCTACCGGCATTTGGAGCCCATAAGAAGAGGGCGTTTTATCGTTCCACGGATAGCCCTGATCCCACAGAATGTCACCGAGCAATGGTTCTACTGCGCTACGCAATCCACTCAACGGTTGCGGTTCCAATGCACGGAGCGCATCGGCATCACCGGAGGCTAACAGAGCATCAATGGTGATGCGGCACTGTTCCATAAAGGCAGCCAGATTATCGGGCATATCCTTGGAGGAGAAGTGTCCCTTGTCGGCAAAACCGATGTACGGTGCCAAACGGTCGTCACCGGAAACGATCACAAAGCCTTCGCCTTCGCCACGATTGTATACAAAGTAGTAGCGAGCATCGGCTGTTTGGGCATTTGAGCCACGAAGCTGAGCCGACTTCATCTTTGGAGCCGACTCCAAAGATAGTGTTAATGAGGAGGCACTTTGCGGGGTATTCCGCAGTGAGATGGCCTGTGACGTAAAGTACTGTTGAGCAAGTCGCTTTGCTTCACTCGCGGTACGAGGTGCGGCATCCGCACTAATCCCCGCGTAGAGGAGGAACAAAAGCGTGC
>CABTZX010000011.1 GCA_902489445.1 uncultured Bacteroidales bacterium | reverse complement strand
TAGCGAAAATATCGGTATCGTTAGCAGTGAGAGTGGTGAGTTCATATCCTTCCGCCGGTGTGGCTACAATCGTGAGTTCGGTCCCATATGCCACTGCGTTGAGGTCATCCGCACCGGTAGCGGCGATCGTTCCTTCACCTTCCTTGGTGAGCGTTACGGCAAAGGTTTTCTTTGCGAAAGTAGCTTTTACTTCGGTAGCTTTCTTCACTACAACCTTCTTCGTAGCAAGTATGTCTGTATCGTTTGCGGTGAGAGTGGTGAGTTCATATCCTTCCGCCGGTGTGGCTACAATCGTGAGTTCGGTCCCATATGCCACTGCGTTGAGGTCATCTGCACCGGTAGCAGCGAGCGTTCCTTCACCTTCTTTAGTCAGTGTAACTGCAAAGGGGTTGGCATCTACACCATCATAATCGTACCAATTAGTATCAACTACACGCCAACTCTTTTTCTTGGCAATATTAATATGAGCCTTAAGGCACTCATTATTTTCATCTTCAGTTGATGCTACGCAAAGGGTTCCGGTACCTAAAGTTGTCCGATCAATAAGACTGTTAACCAGCGCGCCCATTGCATCACTGCCAATTTGGTTGTTGTAGCAGTAAAGCATTTCCAAATTACTATTCTTTGTGAGATCCAAAGCAGTGAGGCTGTTTTTAGAGCATTTGAGTTCGGCCAAAGCTACACAGTCGGATACGTCCAAAGCGATAAGTTGGTTTAGGGTACAATTTAGTTCCAGCAAGGCAGTGCAACCGCTGAGTTTCAGTTCGGTAAGGTTGTTGATGGAGCAATCAAGAGCTTCTAATGCAGGGCAGGAGGAGAGATTAAGTGTTACCAGTTTGTTTTCATTACAATCGATGGTATTTAAAGCTGTGCAGCCGGCAAGCTTCAGGTCAGCGAGCTGATTTTCAGAACAGTAAAGTGTAGTTAACTTAGAGCATCCGGAAAGATTCAATTTTGTTAGTTTGTTTGCATTGCAACGCAATTCCGCCAATTCAGTACAACTTGAAGTACTGAGTTGCGTTATTTCGTTATTGGAGCAATCGAGCGAAGTAAGTTTTGAGCAGTTGGATATATCCAAGGCTGTAAGCTTATTCCACGTACAACTAACTTCGTTAAGGGCAGGGCATTGCGATAGCTCTAAGGTGGTTAGTTGGTTGGAAGAACAATAAAGCATCTTAAGTGCTTTGCATTGCGATAGTTCCAAGGTGGTTATTGAATTATTGGAACAGCTTAGCGAAGTGAGTGTTCCGTGGATGACAATCTTATTCGCCGTAATCTTGTAGCTGTGTTCATCGCCATCCGCTCTTGGAGTTCCTTGAATCCCTTCAACGTTTACCACTCCCACAGCCCCAAAGCCGAGGCTGATCGTTTGACCGATCTGCGTATCGGTAGTCAGTGTAACAACCCCTTCGCCCGGGTTAGGCGTTTGTGCTTTTACGGCAATACTCCAAAGGAGCGTGCAAAGGAGCAGAGATAATAAATAGGCTCCGGAAAGGGAACAATCCCCGGCAAATCCTTTGTTGTGGATTTTAGTAAAAGTAGTTTGTGATACCATAAGCTTTGCTAATTAGTGGTTGATCTCATTTTATTCTTATTATCAAACTGTTTTGCCCCCTGTTATATGTTTTGAGGCCGCTAAAGCAGACTTCTCTCAAAAAAGACAATCCCGAAAGTCGTAGAAACCTGCACTGTTTACTAAGGGTTCCTAAAACTTACAATGCAAAGGTATGAAAAAAACAAATATTCCCTATTATTTTATATATAAGCTATATTAGGAGCATTAAAATCGCTGTGCGAAAGGCGAGGAGGGGGGGGAGGTGCATTGGACGAAGAGAATCCAATTAAGGCGAACGAAAGGAAGGCAAAGTCAATTAGTGGCAGTATAGAGCGTGAATGCCAGGTGTTTATGATGGCTTTATTGCAAAGTAATGCTATAATAACTAACACAATAAAAGAAAGAGCCTATTGGGAGCTACCGGAAAAGCGCCGATACTTTTTGATACACTTCGATACGTTAGGATACGTTACGATACAGTTTAATACACTTCGATACACTTTAATACACTTGGGGGGTATGCCGTGTGGTACCTTTGCATCGTTCCTCTGGGAATAGACGGTAGACGCACGGAGCAAGCGAGCTCCGGCAGCGTGTTGTCGCCTCGGAGCAAAAGCACCGACGGGCATTACCACCGACTGATTATTACATCAGCGGATGGTTAGTGCGGCGGTACGGATGCGCCACCCCGAGGGACAGCGTTCTTTGACATACGAAAACGTCCGTATGGGCGGTGGTTTCGTCCCCTCAGTGAAATGGGGCAACCGATGCGAACAATGTATCTTTGCATCGTGATAGAAGAAACAGCACTCCCCACACGGGAGGAGATAGAGGAAATAATGCGGCTGAGCATCGACTTGGCGCATCTATCGCCCGATCGGATCCTGCTGGGCAAGAGCTCGGTACCGCACAAGTTGCGTCCGTTCATTGCCCGTCAGGTGGCACTTGCTGAGCGGCAGTGGCACAAATTCCCTTCGCTGGCAAAGTGTCCCTTTTTCCTCCCTACGGAAAGAGCTTTTGAACAAGCTTCCGGTGAACCATTGGCGCGGCACAAACAGCGCTACGTTATGCCGGAAACCATATTGATGGACGGTACCGGCGGGTTGGGGATCGATTTCCTCTTTATGAGTGCTTGCGCCCGGCAAGCCGACTACTACGAGCAAGATCAGTTGCCCTATGTGGCGGCGTGCCGCAATCTGCCCCTCGCTTTATCCGCTCTGTTTCCTTCGGCGCCTGCCGAGGCGCTCATGCTTCATCAGGGAAACAGTGTGGAGGCAATAGAGCAGATGGAGTTTAGCGCAGATCAGCTGCTCTACTTCGATCCGGCTCGACGCACAGCGCAGGGACAACGCACCTTTCTGTTGCGGGACATTGTGCCCAATCCGTTGGAAATTGTGCGCTGCCTTGCGGAAAAGCATTATCCCGGTCGGCTGCTCTTTAAGTTGTCGCCCATGATGGATATAGCGGAGTTGTTGCGTTTACTGCCACAAGCAACCCATATAGCCGTAATGGCTACGGGCAACGAGGTAAAGGAGCTGTTGCTCTATATAGCCTCGCTTACGGCGCAACCCCTACCGGCGCAAGAGGTGCCGTTGCATCTATATCTTTATCCGGAAGAGGGGGGAGAGCCGTTCAGTCTATCCCTCCGGAGCGGGGACGAGCAACAAGCCGAGCCGTTAATGGCGGAGCAAGTTGGCGCGTGGCTCTATTTGCCTCACGCAGCCCTACTCAAAGCGGGAGCCTTTAAGTGGCTATCGGCTCATTATGGGGTGTGGAAGCTCGCAAAGGATAGCCATCTCTATACGTCGGATAGGCGCGTGGATGGCTTTCCCGGGCGTATCTATCACGTGGAAGAGGTTATTCCGTGGAAATCGCGAACGGCTAAGGAGCTAAAAAAGCGCCTACCGGAAGCGGATCTTACGGTGAAAAATTTCCCCCTTTCGCGTGCCGATCTCTACCGAACCCTCGGTATACGTCCGGGCAGTGCACACCGCATCATTGCTACGCGAATAGGCTCAACCCCTATTCTCGCCGTGGTAACGCCCGACAAATAGGGATCTGCTGCTCCCAAAATTAACGAAAAAGGGCAGAGGCGCGGTAGCTTCTGCCCTTGGGTGTGGGTGCTGGGTCGAGCTGGTTAGAACTCGGCGTTGTTCGGCGTCCGTGGGAAGGGAATTACGTCACGTATATTCGCCATTCCGGTGACAAAGAGGAGTAGCCGCTCAAAACCTAAGCCAAAGCCGCTGTGCGGTACGGAGCCGAAGCGACGCGTATCGAGATACCACCATATATCCTTATCGGGAATGTGGAGTTCTTGGGCACGGCGGAGGAGCTTATCGTAGTCGGCTTCGCGTTCGCTACCACCAATGATTTCGCCGATCATGGGGAAGAGCACATCCATACCGCGCACCGTTTTGCCATCATCGTTCTGTTTCATATAGAACGCCTTAATGTCTTTCGGGTAGTCGGTCATAATTACGGGCTTTTTGAAGTGCTTTTCCACCAAATAGCGTTCGTGTTCGCTCGCCAAATCGGCACCCCAGTAGACGGGGAATTCGAACTTTTCGCCCGCTTCAACAGCCTTTTCCAATATGGAAACACCTTCCGTATAGGTGATGCGCTCAAAGGGATGCTTGAGAACGAACTCAAGGCGTTCCTGCAAGCCGCTGTCGAAGTGTTCGGCGAGGAATGCCAAATCGTCCTTACAATGCTCCAGAGCCCACTGAACGCAATATTTGGTAAACTCTTCGGCAAGGTCCATATTGTCGTGAATATCGTAGAAAGCGATTTCGGGTTCAATCATCCAAAACTCAGCCAAGTGGCGCGGTGTATTGGAGTTTTCGGCACGGAATGTGGGGCCAAAGGTATAGATGCCGCCCAAAGCCAATGCGGCAAGTTCGCCTTCCAACTGGCCGGAAACGGTGAGGGAAGTGGGTTTGCCGAAGAAATCCTTCTTGTAATCCACTTTTCCTTCCTTCGTACGGGGTAGCCGCTCGGGGTCCAACGTGGTTACGCGGAACATCTGTCCGGCGCCTTCCGCATCACTGGAAGTGATAATGGGCGTATGTACGTAGTAAAAGCCCTTGTTGTGGAAGAACGTATGAATAGCGATAGACATATTGTGGCGGATACGGAAAATGGCGCCAAATGTGTTGGTTCGCGGACGCAGATAGGCAATATCGCGGAGGAACTCCAACGAGTGCCCCTTCTTTTGCAGGGGGTATTCCTTCGGGTCTGCCGTACCGTAGAGGGTAATTTCGGCAGCTTGCAGCTCAATACTTTGCCCGGCACCTTGCGAAGCGACCAGCTTTCCCACCACACAGAGGGATGCCCCTGTGGTTATTTTGCTCATCAGTTCGTCGTCAAACTTACCGGTTTCGGCTACCACCTGTAGGTTGTGTATTGTGGAACCATCGTTGACGGCAATAAAGGATACATTTTTATTGCCGCGACGGGTGCGTACCCACCCCTTAATACAGACCTGCGTATCTACGGGAGCATTATCGAAAAGCTCCTTAATCATCGTTCTTTTCATAGACATTTTATCTAATGGTATTCTAATCAAATCGTCCCATTTTGAGGTTAACCACCTCTTGTTCGGTTAAATAACGCCAATGCCCGCGAGGAAGGCGCTTTTTAGTCAGTCCGGCAAAATAGACCCGATCCAATGAACGTACGTGATAACCCAAATGCTGGAACATACGTCGCACGATGCGGTTCCGTCCGGAATGGATTTCGATGCCTACAATCGCGAGGTTTTCCTCATCGATATAGCTAACGGCATCGGCATGTATTTCGCCATCCTCCAGGATAATTCCTTCGGCAAGTTGCCTCATATGCTCCTCTGATACGGGCTTATCCAGCGAAACCTGATAGATCTTTTTCTTCACTTTGGAAGGATGAAGCAGATTGGCAGCCAAGTCGCCGTCGTTTGTAAGGAGCAGCACACCGGTTGTATTGCGGTCCAATCGACCAACGGGGAATATCTTTTCGGTGCAGGCATTCTTCACAATGTCCATTACGGTAGTGCGTCCCTGTTCATCGCTTACCGTAGTGACACAATTCTTAGGCTTATTCAGCAAAACGTATACTTTACGCTCAATGGACATATCCTTACCGTCGCAGGCGATTTTATCCTCACGCGTTACGGTGGTACCGAGCTTTGTGACCACTTCTCCGTTTACGGTCACTTTGCCCTGAGCGATCAATTCATCGGCAACACGCCGAGAGCAAACGCCGGCATTAGCAAGATATTTGTTCAGCCGGATAGGGTCCCCGCTTTTCACATTGTACTCCGGATAGGAAACAACCTCCTTTGCCGGGGGCTGGATATACAGTTTTTGCTCTTTTTTTCGTGGCGATCGCTTATTGGTACGCCCTTCCGCGCTTTCCGGTGTATTGTTTTTTTGAAAACGTTCGTTGTATTCCTTGTCGCTTGCTCCGTAGTAACGTTCGGCTTGACGGTGCACATCGCTTACCGTACGGGGTTGCATGGCAGGGCGATTGCGCATCGGTCTGCGGGGTGCTTGCTGCGGAATTTTCCCCTCTTCGCCTTTTTCGCTACTTTGGTACGGCCGAGGACGGCTGTAACCACCATCAGTCTGAGAGCGCCGCGTATAATTTCCGTGTGCAGAAGACGCTTCCGGTGAGCGGAAACGTACTCTATCGTAAGGTTTTTCGATAGGAGCGAAGAGCGGCTTGTGTACCTTTTGCGTGCTTTCGTCCTCTATACTGCTAACCACGGATTTACCGCCCGTAGCGCCGTTTTGTGTACTAATTACGGTGCGTTGGGGCGCGCTGTTGGTTACCCTTACTCTTTTGCGTGTTCGTTTTGAGCTGTTCTCCTTGTCATCTGACTCTTCGCGAGCTGCTGAAAAGGGTTGCACCTTCTCCCGAGGGGTTGCATTCTTAGGTGCGTCTTCACTAAGCATATTTATATATCTCTTTCACCGGATGGTCTCGGTTATATTAGTTTATTGTTACTACCGAAGCGACGTACCCGTCAGCTGTTTTGGTCTGAGTGACGGGTTCCATCATACAGTTTCGTCTGTTATTCGATACAAAAGTAACAATAAAATCAGAGACCGAGGTAGTTGAGTGGCGTAATGCGCAGGATTTCTTCCTTAACGGCATCGCTCAGCTCCAAACTGTTCACAAAAGTTCGTATCGTGTTTTCGTCCATTGCTCTACCGGTGCGGGTTAGCAGCTTCAGCGCTTCGTAGGGATGCGGATAGCCTTCGCGGCGAAGAATTGTTTGGATTGCTTCCGCCACCACCTCATAATTTCGGCTCAAATCGTCGACAATGCGCTGTTCGTCCACAATGAGTTTGCCCAATCCTTTCTGAAGGCTGGTAAAAGCGATCAGCGCGTAAGCTACGGGCATCCCTTCGTTACGGATAACGGTTGAGTCGGTTAGATCTCGTTGTAGGCGCGATACAGGCAATTTACGCGCAAGAAACTCCAGATAGGCATTGGCGATCATCAAATTGCCTTCGGCGTTTTCAAAATCAATCGGGTTCACTTTGTGTGGCATTGCGGAAGAGCCCACTTCACCGGCTTTAATCTTTTGACGGAAATAACCCATCGAAATGTAGCTCCACACATCGCGAGCCAAATCAATTAGTATGGTGTTGACGCGCTCCATCGCTTGGAACAGAGCCGCCAGATAGTCGTAATTGGAAATTTGTGTAGTCAGAGCTTCGCGCTTCAATCCCAAAGAAGCAACAAAATGATCGGCAAAACGGATCCAATCCATATCGGGGTAAGCAACGTGATGCGCGTTGAAATTACCGGTAGCTCCACCGAACTTAGCCGTAATGGGTACTTTTTTCAGTTCCTCCAGCTGGCAGCGAAGCCGATAGGCAAATACGCCGATTTCCTTACCCAAGCGTGTAGGCGAGGCGGGTTGTCCATGCGTATGCGCCAGCATTGGTATTGCTTTCCATTCATCGGCAAGTGCTTCCAAATGAGCCGCCAGTTCCTCAATCAAAGGCAGATAGCTATTGGTCAGCGCATCGTGCATCATCATCGGAAACGCCGTATTATTGATATCTTGGCTGGTCAGCCCAAAATGAACGAACTCACTATAGGCGGAGAGCCCCAAATCGGCAAACTGCTCCTTAATGTAGTACTCTACCGCTTTTACATCGTGATTGGTCTCTTTTTCAATTGCTTTGACCCGAAGCGCGGCAGACGAATCGCAATTTTCGGCAATTCGTTCAATCTGTTGCCTTTGGGCATCGGTCAGTTTGCCCTTAAGTTGGGGTACTACCTCGCACAATGCAAGGAAATAGCGTACTTCAACGCGTACCCGATAAGCAATCAGAGCCGCTTCGGAAAAGTAACTTCTGAGCGGTAACGTTTTATTGCCGTACCGTCCGTCCACCGGGCTTACGGCAGTGAGTTCATTCAAATCCATTCTTTTTAATCCTTCTTTCTGTATAGCAAAACGGAAGCCATAGCGGCAATTCCCTCTTCTCTGCCCACAAATCCCAATCCTTCGCAGGTAGTTGCCTTTACGGAAACAACAGTTTCGCCGCCCAAAAGTTCAGCGATGCGCGTCCGCATTGCCTCTACATACGGTTTGATGCGCGGTTGTTCCGCCATGATGGTTACATCCACATTGGCCGGCATCCACCCGGCATCCGCCACCAAAGTAGCCACGCGCTGTAAAAGCACGCCACTATCGATATCTTTGTAGCGATCGTCCGATGGGGGAAAATGATAGCCGATATCCCGCAGTGCGGCGGCACCGAGCAGTGCATCACACAGAGCGTGCAGCGCTACATCTCCGTCGGAATGCGCCAAGAGGCTCTTTGTGTACGGCACTTCCACCCCGCACAATTTCAGCACGCCTCCCTCGCGAAAGCGATGTACATCAAATCCGTTGCCCACGGCAAAAGGTATCTCAAAAGCCATATTCGCTACTCTTTTCCAAATTACAGATTAACTTACTTGTATCCCGATTAAAAGTTCGGTTTCACCGGTTGCATTACGGCTCAAAAAAGGTATATACCTCTCCGTTGATATGTATATACCTTTCGCCCCAAACCTATATACCTTTCAGCGGAGAGGTATATACCTTTTGCCAAACTCTTGCAGCGGTGCCGAGCCGTTTAATGGAGTAGATTGCGTATTCCGTCGAAGTCAAATGCCAGCGTAAAGCGGAGCGTTTGGTCCAACGGATTGGCGGCAACCGTCGAAATGAGGTAGGAAGCATCGATGCTAAAGACGTTCATCTTAAAGCCGGCTCCCAAGGTAAAGAATTGCAGATTCCCCTTATTCGGGCTGATATAAGAGTATCCGGCGCGGAGGAAGAAGCGGTTGTCGTAACTGTACTCCATCCCTGCGCCCCAATTGATTTCCTGCATTTCCTCCTTAAATCCGCCGGGCGCATCGCCAAACGACTTGAAGATGCCGGCAATTGAGGAGGTGTTGATATACTTGTCGTATGCGGCGCGATACGCATCGGGATCCTTTTGGTCCTGAAGCGGCGGTGTGGGCACCAAAAGCTTATTCATTTCGAGGTTAAATGACAGCGCGTTGTAGTTGTCAATCGGGTAGAGCAATCCGCTCCCTAAGCTCAATTTGGTAGGGATGAACATAGCCTGTCCGCCTCCGTAGGAGATTTTGGTACCGATATTTTTGATGTTGTAGCCAAGGGTCCACAGCGATTCGCTCTGACCGATGTAGAAGTATTTGGTCAGATAGCCGGCAATATCGGCAGCAAACGCGTTTCCGGCGCGCGCTTCGCCCGTAGCGAGGTTCTGATCGGCACGGATGTAGCGCAGTACAACACCCATTGAGTAATCGGGCGTCAACTGGATGGAATAGCCCAAATCGACGGCGAATTCGTTCGGGTGCGCTTGACCTAATGAGCGGGACATTTCGTCATATTGCTCAATGCTCCCCATTGAAAAATAGCGAAGTGACGCACTCAGCGCCTGATTATCCTCAGCACCTATCTTATAGTACCCCACCAATTCCATCAACTTGATATCACGCACCAATTTAGCCAACCAAGGCGTGTAGGAAAAAGCTACGCCCGCTTTGGACGACAGAAATGCGTATTTAGACGGATTGAAGTACTGCGCAAACACGTCCGGTGTGGTGGAAACGCCCACATCACCCATACCGCCGCTGCGCGCACTGGGGTTAATCTGCAACGAAGGTACGGAGGTGACCACCGCATTGAAGCGCTGTTCCTTAATGGTTCCCTCTTCCTGAGCGCCGAGTGGTGCCGTTACTGCCATAAGTAATAGCGCCGGGAGCAATTTGGTTGCCGTGAGGGATTTGCGGCAAAAGAATGTTCTTATTTTCATATCTCGATGTTATTCTGTTTGTTGCGGTTGGGCTGCGTCGCCTAAAATCACCAATTTGCCGGTGGCACAGCTTGCCCGTCCGTTATTTCTGATTATGGTCCAACGATATAGATACAACCCCGGTTGCGGATAAGTGGCATAAGAGGTTGTGGGCGTCCAACGCACTTCTTGCGGTGCGTTTAGGTCGCTTTGGATGGTTACCGGATTGCTTTTTGCTACAACCCGACCGGTAAAATCGATCAGTTCGACTGAACCGGTAAACTCTTCGCGCGGTTGATTCGTCAGAATTCTGAAGCAAACCTCGCTGCCACGCGGTACCGGGTTGGGGAATGCCGATACAACTACCGCCTCGGCAGCTAAATCCTTATTGACACGGAAACGGATGGTTTTCGTTGCCATATTGTTGTATACGTCCCAAACGGTGAGCGTTGCCGTGTGATCGCCTTCCGCAATTTCCGGCAAAGTGTAAGCAACTCGCCCCAAACCCGCCTCCGTAGTGGAAGCTTCGTAGTAGTTGTTCAAACTATAGGTATGGTCGAACTGCTCATCAATGCAGAGCGTAATCCGATGCCCCAAGCCGCTTTCCGATAGGTTCAAGCCGCTTTCGTCGTACAATTCAGCTACAAAGAGCGGCGTACTACCGGTGAGAAAATTATCCGTTGCGGTAGAATCGTTCAAAAAGCACTTGCGGATTTCGGGCGGAACCGTATCCGGCTTTGTGCTTCCGGGGCTTCCCGGCACAATCTTAAAGGAGCGATCAACGCCCATCGCCTCCAATTTGGACGTTTCCGCGTAGGCATACAAATTGATACGTCCCGCACCGTTCCCGTAGGATACATCCTTGGGCACGATAAAGGAAAAGTCGAAATATCCGTTTTCCACACGCGCATTGCCGGCATAGATTAAGCCGGGAAAATCCGAATATTCCTGCTTTTTCTCCAAGTAGGCGGGAATGTTGCTTTCCAAGGTTTCAGCCTTTTGCTCGGCATCAAACACAGTAATCGCCATAGAACCGGTAAAATCGCCGTCCACCGCGCCTTCGTTTGTGGCAACGTAGCCTTTTACGGATACCTTTTCAAGCGCTTTGAGGCGAACCGTATCGCTACTGCCGGCGGTATGTTCGTTAAGCGTGCTGACTACGGCGCGACGAGTGGGCATTTTGAGCTTCAGAGCCGGATCGCCGATCAATAGGAAGTTAAGCTTATTGATCGTATCGTGGCTCGTGGTGATCATTGCGTTCTTCGCCTCCTTCAGTACGGTTCCCAGCGTTGCCGGAATGTTATTTTTTCTTGGTCCGAACAAACTATTCGTAATGGCTTCGTTCAAATCCTGGTTGTAAAGGTCAATAACCACGCGCGTTGTGGTATAAAGTGCAATGGCGGCACTCTTCTCGTTGAGGAAAGCACGCTCGCCGGCGCTGGTCATCGGGCTATCGAAGTTGGCAAAGTCACACGTTGCCGTAACCCAAAGCGGACAATGCGGAAAGTTGAACTGCTGAATATCCGCCACAGTGAGGATCTGCTCGTCGCTCCACGCAGAGGGATTGCCGTGACCGGTATAATTGACAAAAAGCAAACCTTTATCGAATGCATCCATAAGTTTGCGTCTTGCGCCGGGAAAGGTAGTCAATCCGTTGGCAGTTTGCTTGGGAAATGCATCGAAATAGACCTTTGTCATCATCAGCTCCGGTACTAATTTCCCCGTCATATTAGCCAATTGTTCGGCACGGCGCAGGTGTCCGTATCCATCGCCGTTATCTGCCACAAAGCAGCCACGCGTCTTCCATGCGCCGGGATCGAGCTCAGATGCGTAGGAAATGCACTTATCCACCGCGGCACGCGCTTCGCTCTTTGTGCGCACCGTAAAGCGCCCCACGCCAATGGTCATGCGCTTTTCGCCGTTCGATTTATCATCATCTTCCGGCAAAAGGTATGCAAAATAGTCGTCCGCCGTGTAGCTGTCTATATTGAGCGAGTTAACACTTTGATAGGTGAGCAACATTTCTGTGCCACTTTGCTTCAGAGCTTTCCAATCGTAACTCAGCAGACGGTTATCCGCAGCTCCATCCCCCAAGAGCAACAAATTCATCTTTGTTTCGGTCGGATCGGCACTCGGTTGGCTCGAACGATACCGATCGTAGAAGTATTTCGCCATCAATCGGTAGGCGGTTGCATCAGGCGTTCCGGACGAAAATTCGTTGAAAAGCTCCTCTTGCGTCATCACAATCGTGCGAATTCCCTCATATTCCGAGTGAAAACGCGCCAAACGATCCGCTTCGGTGCGGAACGCTTTTGCGCAAATGATCATTAGTTCCGGAACACCCTCATATCCATGTATATCCTGAATAGCAACCGGTGCGAGCGTACCGATATTGTACGCATCTTCCGGTGCGCATACCACCAGCCGGCGCGCCCCACCCTTTCGGTTCACGGCGCTATACGGATAAGCCCCGTTCTGCGCTTCCAAGGAATGAATATCATTAGGAGAATCGACCGCCCAAACGAACGCATTGGCAGGCAGATCCGCTATTGAAAAACGATAACTACCCTCGCTCCGACGAAGAGCCAGCTGCGTGCCTTTTGTATAGTGCGGACGCGCTTTATAGTGCACAAACAGATAATCCAAATAAGCCTTATCCGTTGCGGGCGTTACCCGTAGAACAGCCTCTGCATTTGTTCCTCCGTCCGATGGAAAAACACCGGATGTATAGTGCCGAATTCCGGCTAAAAAGTTGCTGTGGGAGCCATCCTCCCCGCGGCTGATTCTATCCTTAATCACCTGCTTGCCCCCTATCGATAGCTCAAAATATGCCTCCGTCGCGGGCAAAGCTACATACGCAGCATAAATGCGCATCTCACTATTGGAAAGCGGAGTGCCTCCTTGCAAAGGAATAGCCACTTTGCGGCTTGAACCCATAGATAGTGGTTCTCCGACCAACAAGCGACCCGATTGCTTCAGAGAGGTCATCTCTTCCTCGTGCAGCGCAAAGGCATCGAAATAATCTGCCACAGGTGCCGAGCCGTCCGCAGCGGGCGATTCGCCACTCATCAGCACCGGTTCTGCCACATCGGATAAGAAATAATACCCCTCCGTGGCGTAGTGATTGAGGGAACGCTCGTAGCGCGCTGACGCAGCGTTATAGTGCACCGTGGTGGTTCCTTCCCCATAGAAATACAGCGCATCGCCTTGCTGCACCACCGGCACCGGAGGAAGCACCTCACGAGGAGCATCCGCAAGCCGTTCGCTGAGCAATGCACCGCCGTAACCGTATACCCCCACCCGCTCGGGAGATGCGAACCCCGCTTTGCGCAATGCCTCATAAGTAATCCGATATACACCGCTCTTTGATACCGCCACTTTGACCCATTTGCCTGACGCAAAGGGACTCGCCGGCGAATCGGCACGACACGGCAACAGAGCTTCCACCCACAAAAGCAAGCAGAACCCTATCCGAACGAGCCGACTGAACGAACGCATCTTCCTCATACAACCTCTATAACGCGCCACCGCTCCCGTTTAGTGTGTACCCGCCCCACATCGGGATACGCAAAAGATACCTTTCGCTGCATGGTAACCCTCTGCAAAGGTAACGCTTTCAACGAATGAACCTCCCCGGCACCTCCGCACACGCTTCCCCACACCACCAGATCAGCCACATCTCGCTCTTATCCCCTTTTCCCGATTTCACTACTTCCAATCTTTCCCACCTCCGAACGCCATCATTCTCACCTATATACTATTCTCGTTCATCTCCGCCTCCACCACGCTACATGATTGTACGCCTCACATCACGCCCTTATCCCATTTCCCCAATTTCACTACTTCCAATCTCCCCACTTTATATACCATTTCTGTTTATCTACACTTCGAACTTCCTAACAAGACCATACCATTTGCATTTCGCTCTTATCCCCTTTCTCTCAATGTTCTCTTCTCATTCTCGCTAATCTTCGCACCTTCTCCCTCGCTTTGGGCACTGCTTCCCACTATCCATACGTACAAGGTACCTCTTTTATACGTGTACCGTCACCTATTTATACGTATTACGTCACCCATTTGTACGTACATCATCAGTTGCTTATACGTACCTTCTCGGGTAGAGGTACGTACCTTCTCAATAAATCCTTTAAAGTATTCGTACAAATTATTTAAAGGATTTGTATAACCTGTTTTAATGATTTATATAAATCGTTTAAAGGATTTGTCGAAAAGGTACGTACAAGTGGTCGAGGATATACGTATAAGTGGTCGAACATCTACGTATAAGAGGGGGGAAAGGTGCGTATAAGTAGGGTAAGGAGTGCGTGCGATGGGGAGGTAGGTGCGCGTAATTCGCTGGAGATTTTCGTGGATGTGAGGGCTTGAGTAGGTGTAAGTGATGGAGCATCTACCTGTAAGAGGGGGTGGGGATACGTTGGTGCGTGAGAGAGGATACGTGGAAGTGGTGGCGGGGATGCGCAAGTTGTTGGGAAATAAGGCGAAGGAGTGGGGGAAGTGGTACATATGGTCACGAGAAATAGGGCGTGAAAGCGGATGGAATGAAGCGTGGGGGTGGATGGACTAGGGTGTAGGAGAGTGGGGAAGGGGGTACGTATTATCGCGAGAAAGAGAGCGTGAGAGCGGATGGGATTGAGCGTTGGGGTGGATGAAATAGGACGTGGAAGTGGCGGAGGGTTGCCGGGTGCAATTTATTTGTTACCTTTGTAGCCGATACTCCTATGTAGGGCTCCGGAAAAGCGTGGGCGGCAACGCCGGTCACCGCCTTACGGGACTAACTTAGATTAGTAAGAAACAGGCTAAAACGCATGTTTGCAATTGTAGAAATTCAGGGACAGCAGTTCAAGGTCGAAGAGGGCCGCAAGCTGTACGTACACCACATTAAAGATGTGGAAAGCGGTGCAAAGGTCGATTTTGACCGCGTAATGCTCGTCAATAAAGACGGCAATGTATCGGTAGGCACACCTACCATTGAGGGCGCAAAGGTGGTTTGCGAAGTTCTTTCACCCTTAGTAAAGGGAGAAAAGGTGCTGGTATTCCACAAAAAGCGCAGAAACGATTACCGCAAACTGAACGGTCACCGTCAGCAGTTTACGGAAATAGAAGTAAAGCAAATAGTAGGATAAGGAAGAACGATAGAGATATGGCACACAAAAAAGGGGTCGGAAGCTCGAAGAACGGTCGCGAATCCGAAAGTAAACGATTAGGCGTAAAGCGTTTCGGCGGCGAGATTGTCAAGGCCGGTAACATATTGGTACGTCAGAGAGGTACGCAGCACCATCCCGGTGATAACGTGGGTATGGGCAAGGATCATACCCTCTATGCGCTAACAGACGGTAAGGTTGTATTCACCAAGAAGCGTGAAGATCGCTCCTTTGTATCGATTGAACCGGTAGCGGCAGAGTAAACGAACATACAAAATAGAGAGAGAAGAATGGCCGTTGCATTATGCCGCGTAGCCATTCTTCTTGCATTAAAAGGAACAATTGAAGTAAGGTTATACCGCCACAAGGGGCTTTTATGCTGGTAGTAAAGGAGATATTGGAGCATCCGGAAGAGACCATTCGTCGGCTTGCGGTAAAGCATTTTGACGCAAAAGAGGCAGTGGAACGCGTTATCGCTCTGGATAGTACACGTCGTACGGCACAGCAATCGTTGGATGCATCGCTTGCCCGGCAGAAAAAGATGGCAAGCGAAATCGGCGCAAAGATGAAGCAAGGCCTGAAAGAGGAGGCTTCGGCATTGCGCGACGAGGTAGCTCGGCTCAAAGAGGAGAGCATCCGCTTCGAAGAAGAAAAGAAGCACGCGGAAGAAGCTATCGAACAACTGCTCCTCACTATCCCGAATACGCCACATAGCTCGGTACCTGAGGGAAAAGGCGCAGAGGATAATGTAGTGGTAGAAACGGGCGGCGAGATACCCGAACTACCCGCAGACGCGCTTCCCCACTGGGATTTGGCGAAGAAGTATGATCTTGTGGATTTTGAGCTGGGCGTCAAAATTACGGGCGCAGGCTTCCCCGTGTACAAAGGTAAGGGGGCACGGTTGCAGCGCGCGCTGATAAACTTCTTTTTAGAGCAAGCGCTGAAAGCCGGGTATGAAGAAGTGGAGCCGCCTTACTTAGTTAACGAAGCAAGCGGCTACGGAACCGGACAACTTCCGGATAAGGAAGGGCAGATGTACTTTGCGCCTCTGGATAATCTGTACCTCATTCCCACGGCAGAAGTGCCTGTTACCAACCTATATAGGGATGTTATCTTGGAAGAAAAGGAACTCCCGATACGAAAAGTAGCGTATTCGGCGTGCTTCCGTCGGGAAGCGGGCTCGTACGGCAAGGATGTACGCGGGCTAAATCGGCTACATCAATTCAATAAGGTTGAGATTGTTCAGATCGATACACCGGAGCGTTCATACGAAACTTTGAACAAAATGCTCGATCATGTACGCGGATTAGTACGCGCTCTTGGCTTGCCTTGGCACGTGCTATGCCTTTGTGGCGGCGATATCAGCTTCACTTCAGCGCTAACGTACGATTTTGAGGTATACTCGGCGGCTCAAAAGCGCTGGTTGGAGGTTAGTTCCGTATCAAACTTCGAAAGCTATCAAGCAAACCGACTGAAGTGCCGTTACCGCACAGCCGACCGTAAAACCGCTCTATGCCACACGCTTAACGGTAGTGCGCTTGCGTTGCCGCGCATCGTAGCGGCTTTGCTCGAAAACAATCAGACGCCCGAGGGCATCCGTATCCCCGAAGTGCTGGTTCCCTACACCGGCTTCGATATGATTCAGTAGTGCATGGCGGATAAAAAACGGGACAATAAGGGCAAACGACACATATCCGTTAAGAATAGGCGTGCCACATTCGATTACGAAATACTGGAACGCTACACGGCAGGCATTGTGCTTGTTGGTCCGGAGATTAAGTCGATCCGCGCCGGTAAAGTAGGTTTAACCGACAGCTATTGCTATTTTGTGGGCAACGAGCTGTGGGTTAAGAATCTTTACATAGCGGAGTATGCCTTTGCCTCGTATAATCGTGCTCCCGAACGGCGGGAGCGCAAATTGCTGCTCAATAAGCGCGAATTGCGCAAACTGCGTAATGCGGTCAAAAGCCCCGGTACCACCATTGTGCCGTTAGAGCTATTCATTAACGAACGCGGACTGGCCAAATTGGTCATTGCCGAGGCGCGAGGGAAAAAGAACTACGATAAGCGTCAGGCGATTAAGGATAGGGACGACAAGCGGCGTATGGATCGCGCCATGCGCCACTGAGTAGCGATCAGCCGGCAACCACGTTTAATCGAGGCACACTCTGCCGGCACTTTGGCGAATAGCATGGGGCGTATCGCCCAACATCCTTTTACAGAATGCACACAAATAGCTCACGGACGAAAGCATATAGCGTTCGGCAAGGTCCTTGAGCGGTATATCTGTTTGCGTAAGATCGTGATATAGGAAATAAGCCTTCTGCTTATGAATCCACTGCAGTGGAGATTGATGAAATTCGTCCTTGAAAACGCGCTTAAACGTACTGAGCGAAAGCCCTGCCAGATCGGCAAGTTCCTCTACGTTACGCGCATCCATAAAGTGGTGGAACACAAAGGAGCGGAAGCCGCTGTGGTGGCAGTGGTACTCTTTTAGGAAGTCGTCTATCACATTGGGATCGTAAAGCGTTCGGAAAATCCAGAACAACTCGCGCAGTTTGTATTCGTAAACGGCAGGATTGCGCTGTCCCTTAGCGAGATATTGTGCTACCGAGTCGCGCCAAATGAGGGTGGGTTTGTTGGCAATAATTTGCGTAGTATGCGCCTTTCGCTCAGTAGGGTGCTCCGTATCGTCCAGAGCGGAATCGCCGTCCGTCTCGGGGCATAGCCTGCCTTCACACAACTGAATGGAGGCAAAGAAGCGGTACACGAGCATCCATCCGGAGTCTCCGGAGGCGTTTACCCTAACCCTTGTATAGCTCGGGATAAAGAAAATCTCATTTCCCCGCGTTAGGGGAAATTGATTGGGCGTTTCGGTCACCTGAAGCCCCTCTGTTAAGGGGAACATGAGCAGGTAGTTATCGTCACTGTCCAGCGTTCGCTTCTTGGAGGACACACGCACCAATTCGGGCATACCGATGGATGCCATTGCGGACATCATCAGCTCAGGGATTTGGGAGGGAAACGAAATTTCCCTATCAATATCGGGTACTCCTCCGCGTTGGTTTATATTGAAATTATCTGGCTCCGGCATTCTTTCTCAAATAAACGTAGTACCATCCAACAACGTCGCGCTATAAAAGGCTCAACGCATCATGGAGTTATTCTGCTCTATCTAATACAAAGGTAATACTTAATTCTGAGGCAACGCGCAAAACAGCAAACGGAGCTGACGAAAGGTATATAGGTTTCATTCGATAGGTATATACCTTCCGATCAACAGGTATATACCTCTCAATCCAGACGTATATACCTATCGTTTAGTACACAATATGTTGTTTGGATCGCAAAGGCATCATATTGGGGGAAAATGTACTTTCTGTATATTATTTTTATTCTTTATCTTTGCATAACGATGGAAGATGAGTTCAATATAAGGCAGAGTGTAGCTGAAAGACCTACCGATTTAACTATCGAGGAAGCGCTTCGCCCTTCCAGTTTCACTTCGTTTAGTGGGCAGGAAAAGGTGGTGAGCAACTTGTCTGTGTTTGTGGAGGCTGCCAAACTGCGCGGTGAAGCCTTGGATCATGTTCTGTTGCATGGGCCACCCGGATTGGGGAAAACCACTCTGGCACACATTATTTCCGAGGAAATGGGTGTGGGAATTAAGATCACAAGTGGGCCCGTTTTGGATAAACCGGGCGATCTGGCGGGGTTGCTCACCTCGTTGGAGCCGCGCGATGTACTCTTTATTGACGAAATTCATCGCTTGACTCCTGTGGTAGAGGAATATCTTTATTCGGCAATGGAGGATTACCGCATCGACATTATGATCGACAAAGGTCCCGGAGCTCGTACCATCCAGATTGACTTGAACCCGTTCACATTAGTGGGAGCTACTACGCGCAGCGGACTGCTCACGGCTCCGCTACGGGCACGGTTCGGTATCAATTTGCATTTGGAGTATTACGATACGAAAACCATTCAGTCCATTGTGGCGCGTTCGGCACAGATTTTGCATGTATCCTGTACGGAGGACGCCGCGGCGGAGATAGCCTCCCGAAGCAGAGGTACGCCACGCGTTGCGAATGCATTGCTGCGCCGTGTGCGGGACTTTGCCCAAATAAAGGGCAACGGAGCGGTGGATCGCGAAATCGCCCGCTACGCTCTGGAAGCGCTTAATATTGACCGCTTCGGCTTGGATCAGATCGACCACAAGCTCCTTGCCACCATTATCGACAAATTTGGCGGCGGACCGGTCGGTTTGTCCACTATCGCCACCGCAATGAGCGAGGATGCCGGCACAATAGAAGAGGTGTACGAGCCGTTCCTCATCAAGGAGGGCTTCCTCAAACGTACGCCCCGCGGCCGGGAAGTTACCGAACAGGCATACCGCCATTTAGGCAGAGATTTTGCCGAAGGAAGCTCAGGGAAGCCCCTATTTGACTGACTATTAAAGAGAACGATATAAAGAAGCAATTTAACAGGAAATAAGAACATAAGAGGAGACAAAGCTATGGAAATGAAGTTTGATAACTTGGATCTGAAGATCTTAAACATTGTATCCAAGAATGCGCGTGTCCCGGTAAAAGAAATTGCCGAACGCTGTGAGGTATCCCGTGCTGCCGTGCACCAGCATTTGGCACGTATGAGAGCCGAAAAGATGATTGCTGATACCGGCTTCCGCGTAAATCCTCGCGATTTGGGTTACGGCATCTGCACGTTTGTGGGTATTCGTTTGGAAAAAGCCAGCTACTACAAGCAGGTGGTGCCTCAAATAGAAGCGATTCCGGAAGTGGTGGAATGCCACTATACTACCGGCTCGTACGCGCTTTTGATCAAGCTCTACGCAACGGATAATGTGCATTTGATGGAAATCCTTAGCGATCGAATTCAATCCATCAAGGGGGTATCCTCTACGGAAGCAATGGTATCGTTGGAAGAAGGTTTCCTGCGCAATTTGCCCATTCCCGAAGTAACGAACATGCCCTCACGTAGGAAAAAGACGAAGTAAGCTTGATAATGGCAAAGCGTTACTCGCTGAGCCGACTTGCCGCATCGCTCGAGAAGTGCATCGAATTGCACTTCTCGGGAACTTATTGGGTAAATGCGGAAACAATTGACGTAAAGCCTCACGCGGCTACAGGGCACTGCTATCTGGAACTGATAGAAAAAGAACCGGACAGCGACCGTATTAAAGCGCGAATGAGAGCCGTCGTTTGGGCGTCCCGATATGCCTATATCCAAAAGCGTCTGGCTGCCGAGGCGGAACGCAGCTTTAGTTCCGGATTGGCTATCCTTGCTCTGGTTAAAGTACGATTCTCCCCTCAGTACGGGCTTAGCTTAGAAATTCAGGATATCGACCCTGCCTATACCTTGGGAGAGGCGGCGCGGCGGCGAAAAGAATTGGCGGAAAAGCTCCAAAAAGAGGGGCTGATGGAGCGCAATAAGCAGATTCCTTTACCGCACCCCATTAAGACAATCGCCCTTATCTCCAGTGCCGATGCGGCAGGGTTCGGTGATTTTAAGGAACATCTGCTCTGCAATTCGCGCGGATTTCCCTATTCCGTAGTGCTTTATCCCGCCATTATGCAGGGAAGCGCTGCAGAGGAAAGCGTGTTGGATGCCTTAAAACGTATACAACAAAGCATCGTTCCGTACGATGTGGTGGCTATTGTGCGCGGAGGAGGGGCTGAAGTGGATCTATCCGCCTTTGACAGCTACGAAATAGCACGTGCCATTGCCCTCTTCCCACTACCCGTTCTCACCGGCATTGGGCATCAGCGAGATACATCGCTCTGCGATATGGTGGCGGGACATAGCCTTAAAACGCCCACTGCCGTAGCCGATTTCCTGGTTAATTATCGTGAGGAAGAGCACAATGCACTTGCTACGCTGAGCAGTAACTTTATTCGTGCCGCACGAGTGGCTATGGAGCGCCATACGCTCTCTCTACACAAACGGGCTCAAAGCCTTCCTACGTTGCTCACGGCTAAGCTGGACAGCGAGAAAATGCGCCTTGCCTCCGATCGGCAACGCTTCGCTTTTGCCTGTCGGCACTACACACTTACCGAACGACAGTACCTTCGTTCCGAGGCGCAGCACTTTGCCGGCGCGCTACAGCGTGCTTCTGATGCCGATAGACGTATGCTGGATGCATATCGTTTGCGCCTTTCGCTCCGTTTACCCGAATATACCCGTCAAAATGCCCAAAGGCTCTCACTCACAGGCGAATCCCTTGGCAACGCGCTACGCCGCGCCATAACTCAACGCAAACAGACGCTCGCCGAAAACGAGCGCATTGTAACGCTGACCGATCCGCTCCAAACCTTGCAGCGGGGCTATGCCATCGTAACGCGCTCCGGTGGCGGAGTGGTTAAGGATGCCGCTCTACTGAAGGAGGGCGAACGTATATCCATTCGTTTGGCAAAGGGCAGTGCCGCTGCCTCCGTGCTGGGTGGCACCGCCCCAAAAGATTGAAAGTAACACTTAAAACAAACTAATATCGTTATGACAAACAGACTGATTCAAATCGCTACCCTTATGCTTGCCGTCTTGCTTACCGCATCCTGCAAGAAAAACACAAAGAGCTTTTTGCAAGGCTCGTGGCATGCCATTGAACTCGCAGACCCGGACGAAGAGCGCACTTCTCCCTTAGAAGATGCGGAAGGCTCCGAGCTGATTGCCTTTGTTGACGGCGATAATTTCGTTACCGCCAGTAAGATGAGCGGCGGACTCTTCCCTGCCGATTTCTGGCTCCTCACCGGCGGATGCGAATTTGGCACCGATACCGTTACGCTCCACTCCATAATGGATGCCGACGGAACGACGGATGTAGCGAGCGAACTGCGCCCGAGATTCCGCGTTGATCGTATTGCTGCCGACACGATGGACATTATTTTCACGCAAGATTTCATCCTTTGGGGTGAAGGCACGCGTATGCGTTTCGTTCGCGTAAAGGAAACCGTTGCCGCAAAACAGCTCCTCGGTTCGTGGCAACCCGATGCCGTTCGCAATACCGAAGCAGAGCAGTGGGTCGAATTTGCCAATGCGGCGCCGCACGATCCGGCTCCCGATAGCTACACGTTTGCAGAGGGCGGCAAAGTTACCGTTAACGGAAACAAGGAAACAATCTATGCGCTGAACGGCAACGAATTGCTGCTTCATCGGCGCAATGAGCAGAAAGAGCCCCTCTGGCTCTCGATTGAAGAGCTCAAAGGCAACGAGCTAACGTTGAAAGAAACGAATAAGGAAAGCGGAGAAATCTACTACATCCGTTACAAAAAGAGCCACTAATTCGGTCATCCCACGCATCGGGATCGCCAAATTGTAGGCTCACGGCGCTACCTCCCCCTAACATTCGGCTCCAACGCAACCATAGGAGCCGCCCGACCGAGTGAGAGTCGTGCCGCGCTTTCCACTATTTAACCTATTATAAACGCCCGTGTCCGGCACTTGCTGCTGTGATGCGGGCGATTCTTTTTGCCCATTCCTCACTTTACCTCTCCGAGCCCTCTTTTCGCCTTCCCGTCTTTCCCCCTCACGAAACGCACCGAATTCCCCCAAAGCTCATCCGTCCAATCGTTCCCCATCATCCATAACTTTTTACTGTTTACCGCATTTTTACCGTCATTTAGACGTTGGTTAAATCCCGCTAACTCCCTGCAAAACGAAACGCATATCATAGGCAATCAGAGCGAATAGCAGGTACTACCGAAGCAATAGCTCTTGAACTTCCGCCACGCAGATCGAGTGCTCTTATAGCATAGAATGCTTGAACCAGATGGGATGCCAAGAGCTGCCACAACATAGGTCCATAGGTGAGAAAGCGCTACACGCAGGGAAACGGGCTAAGATTGGCTCCTATTCGAGCATCGTATGAAAAAATTTAGACCATTTTTACGAAGGAATCGGAGCCGAAGATAGGTGATGTTGTGGCGGAGGATGGGATGTATCAGTGCATTTGTACGAAGAAGTCGGAGCAGAGGATAGATGGTAACGGAGCTTTTGTACGAAGGTAACGGAGCTTTTGTACGAAGGTAACGGAGCGGAGGATGGGAGATAACGAATCGTTTGTTTGGTGCGGTCGGAGCAAACTCTATAGACTTTCGGAAAATACTCTATAGACTTTCGAAAAATACTCTATAGACTTTTTCGGAAAACTCTATAGACTTTTCTCGGATACTCTATAGACTTTTCCCTGACACCTCCGTAGAACCGCTCGGACAGCATGTGAGCAACGATTTGTTCGTATGGGAGCACCGCTCGGTTCCCATCGTACAACCGCTCTGCCTCCTCAGTTAAAAAGGGTACAAACGTGCGCTGATGTGGGGCTGTTCGCGCTTAGGTTGGTGGGTAAGGGTGCGCGAGAGTTGGGTAGCTCCTCAGTAGGAATGAGGGAAAAGCAGGGGTGGATGTACGCACCGCTATTGATAAAATGGCACGAAGGTGCGCTGCGGTGGGGGCGTTGCTACGGAGGAGTGAGGGGGCAAGTGCACTGAAGTTGGTGCGGACGTACGCTGGGATCGGGGCAGGAGATGGTTGGGTGCGGACGGTGTGTTCGTAGGAGGATATCTGAATCTATTGGAATTAATCAGAACTGATCGGAGTGTATCTGATTTTCTTAGATAAGCTCTGATTGACTCTGATAAGTTCCGATAAGCTCTGACAGGAAAGAATTGGTGCAAACATGCACAGATATGGGGTCACTCGCGTGTGAGTTAGTGGGCAAAGATGCACGGATCCAGGGGATTAGTCGGTAAGGTGCGAGCGGTATGTCGCTCAGAAGAGTCGGGGCTTATCAAAATTAATCGGAACCAATCGGAGGGTATCTGATTCTCTCAGATACCCTCTGATTGGCTCCGATAGGTTCCGATAAACTCCGATAGGAAAGAGTTTTTGCGAAAGCGCGCTAAGGCAGGGGTGGCATCAAAAGCGATAGCCGAAGCCGGCACCCAAATAGAGGGTATGCATTGCCCCGGGCATTGCAGAAAAACCGGACTTAAAGATGCTGTTAAATCCGTACTTCAAATCCACAAACACCAGGAATCCCCGGTACACTTGTGCGCATCCGCCTAACTGCATGCCCACCACAAAGGGGGCAAGATGCTCCTTAAACGAATAGGGCGTTTTGGGGTCCTTGCCGAATTGGATCTTCTCGCCTGTGGAAGAGCCTCGCCGGAAGTATCCGTCGTAAACGAATCCGGAAAAATCCCCATCGAACATACAGGAGAGGAAAAAGCCTCCGCTAAACTGAACTGCCGAGTTGAAGCGGTACAGCATTTGGATCGGTAACGTAAGGTAGGAGCCGGAGAAGTTGCTCTCCACGTGCCCCGTCCACGTTCCCTTAGTCACCATTCCGTTCTCTGCTAACTCCATCTGGTAGTTCTTCACTTGCGCCTCGCTCTTCATGCCCAACTGCTCGAAGCGTAAGCCCATCGATAGGCCGATGTGCTCCTGCATCCAATTGACGGCAACCAGCTCGAGTTGTCCGTTAAACTTAGGGTTGAAGCGATCAATACTGCGTATTTCCGCGGGTAGCGGTATGGGCGAAACACCGCCTAAGTTGAAGCCTGCCCGCACTTCGAACTCCCATCCTTTGGCATGCAGACGCTCAATGGGATTTGCCCGAACGATGCCCGGCAGGCAAAGGATTAGGAGTGCGAGGAGCAGATTGCGCATATCCGCTTTCATGGATCTAAATTCCTCCGGGAGATTTATTTATCGGCTTTGAAGAATACGCTCAATTCGTCCACCATCAGCGTGCTGCCTACGGCGCCAAAGTGCTTTGCGCCATCCTTGCTGGAGCTCAGTATAATGGTGAAGTTGTATTTGCCTTCCGCAAGCTTTTGGGGATCTACCTTTTTGCCGTTAACTTCCTTGAATGGTAACTCAAAGGTGGTCCATTCGTCTGTTTCGGCGGGATCTTCAGTGCGAGCCATCAGAACGATCTGTTCGCCGGTGAGCGAATTGGTTCCGTTCAGGTAAGGAGCTTCAGGGGTTACTTCGTAAAGAACGGCGTACATTACGCAGGCATCTTTCTTGCCGGGAACTTTCTTGTCGGCTTCCTGATACTTTTCACCGGATTTGTACTTGTAGTAACCGGTCATTTTGGTCGGAATAGCGGTAACAGGTATACCGAACTTGGTCGATTCAAGCGGTTTTGCCAAAAGCAAATCGGTATCTAACTTTCCGAGGAAGAGCGTGCCGGTTGCCAAATAAGCCTTGAACATAGCACCAAACGTACCTACGTCCTTAGTGGTGAGCTTGAGGCAGTTACCCTTATATCCGTTCGGATCTTGACAAGCGGGATAATCGGCCGGCGTTTTGGCTTGCTGTGTCATAGCGTAGCCAAGGTTGCTACTCGCCCACTCTTCATCCTTTGCACCGTTGGCGCCCTTAATGAGGAATACCTGAAACTGATCTCCTTGCATGCGCACATCCTCAAAGGAATAGGTAACTTGCTTATCCTTTTTGGCTTCCTCCATAACGGTGATAGAAACGGTATATTTCTTTTGGGTCATTTTATCCTCAGCCGTTACCGTATAAACTACCGGTTTGGTGAAGTTCTGCTTCATACCGCTTGCCGGCGTTATGGTGGCTCCCTTGCTCAAGGTAAAGGTAGGTGCCACTTGGGTTATGTCTTCACCGGGAGCGGCTACCATCGTGATGGCATCGTTGGTGATTACCGCTTCACGAATCAGCTTAACGCCGGTAACTTCCACTTTAAGGATATCCGCTTCCGTGTTTGCTTTTTCCGGTTTTACACACGAAGTTGCCGCTAAAGCAACCATAGTTACGGCCATTGCAGCCGATAGACACATTGAATAGATTCGTTTCATGATTGTTGTGTTCTGATAAACTAACTTCGTTTCTATTATTCCACTTTTCTGCAAAGGTAACATTTTATGTGCAACGCGCTACTTCAGCTACAGCCTAATCCTCATAATACACTCCCCTACTCGCACGGGGATAATGCCGCATCATCAGCTTATGGAGAGGGAAATCACATAGGTTCTTGGCACATTATTAGCGATTGGATTGCCCCACAATGCGGATATGTGAATAAAATAGTTACCTTTGCAGTCACTATGGGTGAGTCCTTGACGACTAGCTCCCCATGAATCCCCCAGGGCTTGACCGCAGCAAGGGTAGTGGGTTGTAGCAGTGCGATCGAGACCGCTCACCCACCCGCCTCTTTAGCTCAGTTGGCCAGAGCACGTGATTTGTAATCTCGGGGTCGTTGGTTCGAATCCGACAAGAGGCTCTAAGTAAAGAAGGAGGGCATTGATGCGTAGCAGCATCGATGCCCTCTTTGCTATTTGTAAGGGCGAAAGAGGGGATTTTCGTGCAAATGGGTATATTTGCATCGGATTACGAGTCAGGATGCAATGCAAGCAGATAAGGTAACAGACAAATCAACCCGGGGGCGCGAGAGCACTTCAAAGCTTTTTCCCTCCGGAGCAAGTGCCGATACGCGTAGCACCAAAGGAACATCTGAATCCGTAATGAGCGTAACGCCTAAAGAGCGTTTGCGTCAATTCATCGCTTTCCGGGAGCTCACGCAGCGCAAGTTTGCCCACAAAGCGCAGATCTCCGCCGGTGTATTGCGCGGAGGCGGTCATACGCTTTCGATGACTTCGGTACGCAAAATTGGCAATGCATTCCCCGAACTGAACATCGGCTGGCTACTCACCGGCGAGGGTGAGATGCTGAAGAGCGACTTTCTCGGGTTGTTCCCCGGAGCCCCCACCGTTCCGCTGCTGTCAATTGCCTCTGCGGATTGTCCGTTAGGCGATTTTATTGCCACCGCCGAACGGAGCCGTTGCGAACGCATCATCACGCCCATTCCGCGTGCCGAAGTAGCTGTTTCCATCAAGGATAGCAGTATGGAGCCGGATTTCCCCGCCGGCTGCGTGGTTTACGCACGACAGATCGACCCGCAAAAGTTCCTTCCCTGGGGGCGAAGCTATCTGATTGATACGTCCAACGGACTACTGTTCCGCCTATTGGGACCGGGCGCCGATACCGAAAGTGTGCGGGCACTCGCCATCAATACCGATCCCACCTATGCAAGCATTGATATAAAAAAGGAGGATATCCGCGGCCTTTACCTCGTAATGGCATCACTTACACTCTGTTAGTCCACCAAGTTGACAGCAGAGCAGGCTGTTGGAATAAGTCCCCTGGGGATAAGGGTTCTCATACTTATATAAGTTTCAAGTGAAAGGTATATACCTATGAAGTCAAAGGTATATACCTATGGCGCGAGACGTATATACCTATGGTCGCAGCTCAGCCGGAGGGCGTCACCTTTATACCTTAGTAACATTCCGCTAACGCATTTGTAGCTACAAAACGGTATATTTGCGGTACGTAACACGAATGAGAAAAAGCGATGCAAACGATATGAGAAAAGCAACAATCCCTCTACTAACGGTACTTATCGCCCTATTTGCTCTCCCTATGTTTGGGCAGGCGAACAAGCCCCGGTACGTCAAGTTGCCGGTGGCATTCTATAATCTTGAAAATCTTTTCGATACCATTCCCAACTCGCCTCGGGATACGGAATTCATTCCCAACGGGAAGAACAGCTGGACGGGCGATCGGTATCGACGCAAAATAACCAATATGGCGCGCGTTATCTCCGGAATTGGCGGCTCAGGACCGGTGGTGATTGGCGTAGCCGAAGTTGAGAATAGAGGCGTACTGGAGGATCTGGTTGCCGACGAGCAGCTCAAACCGCTCAATCTGAACATCATTCACTACGAATCACCCGACTACCGCGGAATTGATTGCGCTATTCTGTACAATCCGAAGGTATTTACCCCTTCAGCGAGTGGTGTAAAGCCGGTTACAATGCCGGACGACCCCGATTTCCGTACGCGAGACATTACTTTTGTGACCGGTACTATCAGCGGCGAAACGTTTCACTTTATTGTGGGGCACTGGCCTTCGCGCTTAGGTGGCGAAACAGTCTCTATGCCCAAACGTATGCAGGCGGCATCCGTAATGAAAAGTGTTGCCGACTCGCTTTTGCAAGCCTATCCAAATAGCAAGGTGATTATGATGGGCGACCTGAACGACGACCCCGTTTCGCCCTCGTTACGCAAAGGAATTGGCGTAAAAGATTACCCCGAAGGCGTGGGCTATATGGAGTACTATACGCCTATGTTGCGCCTCTATAACCAAGGTCAGGGCACGCTTGCCTATCGGGATGTGTGGAATTTGTTCGATATTATGATTGTGAACGGTGCACTGCTCGGTGACGATCTATCCACATTTAAGCTACTGAAAGACCCGGCAACGGGTAATTTGGCGTATATCTACAAAAAGAACTTTATGCTCCAGCAGAGTGGCCGTTACAAAGGCTATCCGTTGCGCAGTATTGTTGCAGGACAGTATCAGGGAGGATTTTCGGACCACTTCCCCGTTTACGTCTATCTTGTTCGCGAAATAAAGTAACGACAAAGCGTCCCATCACGAAAAAAGGGGAGGGCATCACACTACCCTCCCCTCTTTCTTACGCCCGAAAGCTCGAACGCATCAGGATTTTTTCTTGGTCAACAAAGCCCAAACCCAAAGAACTACCAGCGCGCCTACTACGGCAACGATTAAGCTCCAAAAGTTAAAGCCGGAAGCCTTACTCCATCCAAACAAGCCGGAAATCCAACCGCCCACTACGGCACCGATAATACCTAACAGCATCGTAGTAAGCCAACCTCCACCCTGCTTGCCCGGACGAATCCACTTGGCGATGGCACCAGCCACCAGACCCAATACAATCCACGAAATAATTTCCCAAAATCCCATTTTCTTCTCTCCTTTTCTATAGGGTTACTTTTCTCTTTGGGCTATGCAACGTAGCACCTTTTGATGCACCAGAGCGCGCCCTCCGGTGCAAATATAGCCATTTTTTCACAAAAAGGGTTAGCGGTTACGCACCTCCGAAGCTCCGGTAACCTCGGCTGCGAGGATTCGCGGATTACCGTAAATATCCAATTCGCTTGCACCACTGATTGAGTAGGCTATGTTGTCGGTAGCAAATACTGATGCTTCGCTCGCACCGGCGAGGTTCACTTCCACCGAAGCGGAACGAAGATGCTTGGCATCCAAATCGCTTGCTCCCACAATAGTTGCCTTCAGTTTTTGTACCGCACCTTTAAACTCAAGTTCGCTCGCTCCGGAAGCCTTTACCACAGCAACGGAAGCGGTGCCGATGTTCAAATCGGCTTCGCTGGCTCCGGAGGCTACCAGGCTGAGATCTCCCGAAAGCATTGCTTCCATCTCAGATGCGCCACTGAGCACCGCTATACAAGAGCGCGTTACGGCATTAAGTGACTTAATTTCGCTCGCTCCGGAGAGTTGGATCGTAAGCTGATCGGGTTGAAAGCGCCCCACGCTTCGCAGTTCACTCGCTCCGCTCAACTTAATCTGCTCAATAGTAGGTACGGTTACGGTAACCACAACCGGCTTCTGCTTTTTAAACGAAGCCCACTTTTTGCGGTTTCCCCTTCCAATGTAGAGGGTGGTTCCGTTTTGACGCACGGTTACACGGGGCAATTCCGAATCAATAGTGCGTACTACTACCCCCTCATCGCTACCTTGCACCAGATCAATGATAATTCCGTTGCTTACTTCCAAGTTGCGCACGCCACGAATGGGAAACTCCTTGTAGACACGATTTCTACTGTTTTGTCCGCTTGATACACAGCCGGTGAGCAGTAGCCCCAACGCGGCAAAGAGTAAAATGATTGTTTTTCTCATAATTATATATGCTTATTATCCTAAGAATGGGTATCTGTAATCTGTATCGGGTAGGAATGTTTCCTTAATGCAGCGCGGGGAGCACCACTTGAGGAGGTTAATCGGCCCGCCCGCCTTATCGTTAGTGCCACTGGCACGAGAGCCGCCGAACGGCTGTCTGCCCACTACGGCGCCGGTCGGTTTATCGTTAATATAGAAGTTTCCGGCAGCGTGACGCAGTATAGCGAGAGCTTCCTCGGTTGCGTAACGATCGTACGAGAAGATGGAGCCGGTAAGCCCGTATTTAGAGGTTTCGTTTACCAAACGAAGCGTTTCGGTATAGCGGTTATCCTCATACACATATACGGTAAGAACGGGGCCGAACAGCTCATCGCGCATCGTTTCGTAATCGGGCTTTTTAGCGATAATTACAGTGGGTTCAATAAAGAAGCCGACCGATTTATCGCATTTACCGCCTATAAGTATTTCGGCATCCGTACTTTCCTTGGCTCGAGCTATGTAGGCGGCGATATTATCAAACGAAGGCTCATCGATAACGGCATTCACAAAGTTGGAGAAGTCGCGCACATCACCCATCTTGATGCTCTTTATCATATCGCACATTATATCCTTCACTTCGTTCCAAAGGCTCTTGGGAATATAGGCACGACTGGCGGCAGAACACTTCTGCCCCTGGTACTCAAAGGCGCCGCGCACCAAGGCACAAGCCACTTCTTGCGGACAAGCGGAGGGATGCACCATTACGAAGTTCTTACCGCCTGTTTCACCCACGATACGCGGATAGGTGCGATACCGATCAATATTGCCGGCAATACTTTTCCAAATGCCGTTAAACGTTGCGGTGGAACCGGTAAAGTGGAAGCCGGCAAAGTCAGGATGCTCCGTTGCTACACTGCCAATGAGCGAACCTTGTCCGGGGAGGAAGTTGACTACCCCATCGGGCAACCCAGCTTCCTTATAGATTTGCATCAGCAAATGGTTGCTCAATAGCGACGTTGTGGAGGGCTTCCATATGGTTACATTCCCCATTATTGCCGGAGCAAGATTGAGGTTGGAAGCTATACTGGTAAAGTTGAACGGCGTAACGGCAAACACAAAGCCCTCCAACGAGCGGTACTCCATACGATTAAGTGCTGCGGCATCGCTCATCGGTTGCTCGCTGTAGATCTGCCCTGCATAGTAAGTGCTGAACGTTAGGAAATCGATCAGTTCGCAAGGCGCATCAATCTCTGCCTGCATCGGATTTTTGCTCTGCCCCAACATCAGCGAAGCCGCCAACTTGTAGCGGTACTTAGTAGAGATGAGGCGGGCAATGCGCATCATGATGGAAGCGCGTTCGGTCCAGGGAAGCATACTCCACTGCTGATGCGCCTTTTGGGCCGCCTCAATAGCGAGCGAAACTTCTCTCTTCCCCACCTTATGATAGGTGGCAAGTACGTGTTGCCGGTCGTGTGGCATCACAACGGTTCCTTTATCGCCGGTAGCTATTTCTTTTCCGCCTATAATCGGCATTATCTCGCCCTTTTGGGCAGCCAATTCGGCAACGGCTTCCTCCAGTTTTTTGCGTTCCGGAGTGCCGGGTGCATAACTATAGACCGGTTCGTTTTGAGGTTTTCCGAATAGAAAAACAGAATTGTTCATATTGCAGTTGTATTATCGGTTACACAAATATTTCGGCAATCATACAGCGCGCGCTGCCGCCGCCGATTGTTTCAATGGTATGAAGATCCGGAGCAATGATTTGCCCCTTCGAAAGTATGTAGCTTCGCTGTCCATCGGTCAGGCATTGCTCGGCACTGCGGGACATAACCATAAGTCGTTCGCCCTCGTTGTTGGTCAGCTCAATCATATTGCCAGCAAAGTGGTTCATCTGCTCCAACGTAATAGGCACTATCTCGTGACCGGTTTGCCGGAAGGATTGTTCCAAAGCGTTCTTTTCCGCAGCATCGCGAATGCTTTCCATACAGACAACGGCATAATCCCGCGCCACGCTCATCATTACGTTGGTATGGTAGATGGGTTTATCAGCGCCGTCCGTTGCGTGAAAGAATACCACGCGATAATCCATTTCCGCGCAGAACTCGTTCAGTACCGGCTCTGCCGTGCGCTCGGAGGCACAACAATAGACAATGTGGTTCACTCGATCCAGGCACATGCTACCGGTACCTTCAAGGTAAAGGTGCTCCTTTTCGAAGCCACTCAGATTGAAGATCTTGGTGATCCCCGGCATCATCCCTATCGTGAGCAGGATCTGCTGCTTGCGCTCCAGTTGTCGGTTGGGCGCAAACATTGGATAGAGCACCAGTTCGCCGGTTACGTGTGTGGAGAACCAGTTATTGGGGAACACCGCATCGGGGGTGGGCGGCTCGTTGCTGTCCTGCACCACAATCACCTCCACACCGGCATTGCGGAGCAACGTTACGTAGGTATCAAACTCGCGCTGTGCCTCTAAAGTTACATCTTCGACCGAAGCAGGACGCTTCTGAAAGCTGTTGTTCGCGGCGGTTTCCTCGTTAAATCCGAAGAAAGCGGGGCGCACCATCAGCACGCGGTGGGTATTCTGACGTCTCGATACCATAAAGAATCACTCTAAGGAGCGAATAGTCTTTTTGATAATGTCAAGCGACTGGCGTAGTTCCTCTTCACTGATTACGAGCGGTGGCGCCAAACGAATGATGTGCCGATGGGTTGGTTTGGCGAGCAAGCCGTTCTCTGCCATTGCTTCACATACATTCCACGCTTCCACACCGTTGTGCGGTTTAATCACAATAGCATTGAGCAATCCCTTGCCGCGCACCAATTCAATGAAAGGCGTATCAAAAGCTTCCAATTCGTTTCGGAAGATAACACCCAAGCGTTCCGATTTTTCAGCCAAATGTTCATCGGTAACCACCTGCAACGCTGCCATAGACACTCTTGCCGCCAAGGGGAAGCCTCCGTAAGTGGAGCCGTGTTCGCCCGGAGCTATAGTGAGCATTATTTCGTCATCGGCAAGTACGCAGCTCACCGGTAGCACACCGCCGGAGATCGCCTTCCCCAATACAACGATATCGGGGCGAACGCCTTCGTGATCGCAAGCCAAACGTTTGCCGGTACGGGCGATGCCGGTTTGCACTTCATCCGCTACCAAAAGCACATGATACTTGTCGCACAACCTACGGCACTCCTTCAGATAACCCGCATCGGGAACCACTACGCCCGCTTCGCCCTGAATAGGCTCGGCAAGGAAGCCCGCCACGCGATCGCCTTCCTTTTCCAGCACCGCTTCAAGTGCCTTGGCATTGTTGTACGGAATTTTCACAAAGCCGGGAGTAAACGGACCGTAATCCGCGTAACTATCCGGATCGCTGCTCATCGATACGATGCTAATGGTTCGCCCGTGAAAGTTTCCATTGCAAACCACAATGATGGATTCATTTTCCGGAATGCCTTTCACCCGATAGCCCCAACGGCGCGCCAGTTTGAGCCCTGTTTCCACCGCTTCGGCACCCGTATTCATCGGGAGCATCTTGTCGTATCCGAAGTAGTGATGCATAAACTCTTCCCACTCACCGAGCGCATCGTTATAAAAGGCGCGCGAAGTGAGACAAATACGATCCGCCTGATCCTTTAGAGCCTGCACGATGCGCGGATGGCAATGCCCTTGGTTAACCGCACTGTAGGAGGAGAGAAAATCGAAATACTCCTTTCCGTCCACATCCCACACTTTAGCACCTCTCCCCTTAGCGAGAACCACCGACAGGGGATGATAGTTATGCGCTCCGTAACGAGCTTCCAGATCAATGTAATGCTGTGCCTGCTTCGTAATTTTCATGGCTTTATCCTTTTGTTTCTATTTAGTTACCTCCTGTTCTTTTTTGTTCGCTCTCTGAAAGGGAACTTCAGCAAAGTGTCTCTTTATGGAGCCTTTCCATGCTCAAATGTAGCAAATTAATGGGAATAGTGTACCCAAAGGACGTTATTCCGTTGCAAATACCCGAATGCTTCGCTGCTTCACCTCCTTTTTCAAGAGGAACGATGCAAAGGTACAAAGCGCCGCAACCCCCAAATGTATTAAAGTGTATCGATGTGTATTAAACTGTATCGTAACGTATCGAAGTGTATCGAAACGTATTAAACTGTATTATAGTGTATCGTAGGTTGAGTTTATCAGAGTTTATCGGAGCTTATCGGAACTTATCTGAGTTTATCAGAATTAATCCGATTCTTCCGATTAATTCTGATTGGTTCCGATTAGCTCTGATTGATTCCGACTGATTCCGATTGGTTCGGATTGGTTCCGACAAACTCGGTTAACCTATTAGCACCATAACTAGTGCAGTCACTAATTACCGCTATTAGCACAATTTCCTCGTGCGGTAGCTTCTATCGCCTACAAGTTGGCGCAAATGCAGCAGCTTCCACCGGATGCAGCAACTTTTCGCTCTTATCGGGTGCGGATAGATCCCCATCTCATTGGGATAGGGGTAGATCCCCATAAATAAGAAAGAGGAAGCTCAGAACGAACTTCCCCTTGACTAAAGTAAAACAAATAAGCGCTCCCTCTTGGGCTTGAACCAAGGACCCCCTGATTAACAGTCAGATGCTCTAACCAACTGAGCTAAGGAAGCATTTCCGAGCACAAAGGTACAACAAAATTGCAATGTTGCAATACTTTTGGCGGTCAATTTCAATTTTGTCCCATTTGAAGCATACGTTTTCCTCCTCTGAGTGGGGTGTAGAGCCGTACAACAGAGCTTTTGTTTGGGCTCATGAGTTGGAATCCAATTTGCTCAAGGACAAAGCGTTCGTCACAATAATGAGCATTTTCTATGGAAACAGTTTCATTCGGGAAAAGGAGCATTTCCAAAGAATAAGGGATTATCAAGGAAGTAGAATGGGTTTATTTATGGGGAAAATCGCATTTTGGGAAGAATGTGGGGTATATTCGGTAGTTGATTAGGGCAGTTGGGTAAACATTATGTCCATTTGGGTGGATAGTAGCTTGTCGTGTGGTTTTATTGTTCCTACTTTTGCGCCAGAGTTTGATACTCAATTGCGATCGGATGGAGCATCAACTCGAACATAAAATGTGAGTGAGAAAAAAAAGAAAGAAGAAAGTATGAAACGCAACATTATTGCTATCGCCGCCAGTGCGATTATGGTTATATCAGCCACTTCAGCCGTGGCACAGTCCAATGTATCACTTGAATATGGTGTAAAAGCCGGAATGAACTTTTCAAGCCTTATCTTGAGTGACGACTTCCAAGTACTTGAAAGCAACATGAAGCCCGGAGCCGATTTTGGCGGCTTTATGCGCATCAACCTGCATCCCAATTTTGCTATCCAGCCTGAGCTTGAGTTCTATTACAGAGGAATGGGGCTGAAAGCCGAAAAGGGGCCACTCTCTTTGGAAAATAAGGTAAACCAGTGGGGCATGCAGATTCCCGTATTAGCTTTGGGTAAAGTCAAATTGGGTAATGGTCTTTTCTACGGAGGAGTTGGTCCCTTTTTGGGAGTAGGATTCTCGGCTAAGACGGACGAAATAGAGGTACTGGACAATATGGTGAAGTTTGACCCGATTGATCTGTATGAAGAACACAACGATAAATCCGCAATGCAAAGATGGGATGTAGGTATCGCTTGTCAATTGGGATATGAGTTTTCCAACGGTATTGAAATCAACCTCGGCTATAAGTACGGTTTTATCAACCAAATTGACGACATAAAAACTTCTATGAATAATGTCACTTCCAAGCTGGGATTTCCGCTCCAGCAAGAGGATTACAATGCACACGCTAATGTGCTGACTATAGGAGTTGGATATCGTTTTTAATTGTTTCAATCACTAAACACGGAGAGCCTTATCCCTTTGCCCGCACAAATGCCACAAACAGAAGGGTATGGGGTAAGGCTCGTTACCATTTAATATCTTTGTTGAGAATAGTATAAGAAAGTACGCATTTGGCTATTCGGAACAGAAAAAACATCCAACGATAAAAGATATATGGCGACATCCATCACAGAACGCCGTTTAAGACGGCTAAAGAGCAAGGGATTTATATTCTTCAGCAACGAAAGGAAGAATGTATTATGGGCTACACTGATAATCAGTTTCCTGCTTGCTTTTGTAATGCTGTCGTCCTCTATCTACTACTACAGCCTATTAGATGACGGTTGGAAGGTAGATGTACGCACCATTTTATCGGTAAATTCGTTTGCTTCGCTATTGGTCAATATGGTATTCTTTTACCTATTGCTAAGCATCCAATCGTGGGCAATCAATACGTACGAGATACGTCAGTACCAACTGTGGCTCATTTTGTTAGGGCTGTTGATAGGGGTAATACTGTTATCGCCCTATTTATCCCGATTACAACGATGGTGGTTTAGAGACCTTTTCAGTTATCATGCCTATGCGGCGATGCAGTACGTGAAGGACTTAGTCATTTTGGTGGTGACTTTTCTCTTTACTATGACCATTTATCTCATGAAGCAGAACCACTTAGCCGTGGTAAGCATGCAGGAGTTGGATTTTGAAAATCTACAGAATAGGTACACAGCGCTGAAAAATCAGACGGATCCGCACTTCTTGTTCAATTGTCTCAATACGCTCAACGGTCTAATTGGCAGAGACGATAAGCGGGCGCAGGAATATGTGCAGGAGCTTGCCACTGTTTTTAGGCATACGATGCGCGACAAAGTGGTAGTGCGGTTATCGGATGAATTGGCATTTGTTCGCTCTTATCTGTACTTGATGTGTATCCGATACTTTGACGGGCTTAAAGTGGAATGGCATATCGACGATAAGTATTTGGATTATTATCTCATCCCCTCCGGGCTACAGATTTTGGTAGAAAACGCCATCAAACACAATATAGCGAGTGCCAAAATGCCGCTAACGATATCCATCCGCACGAATGATGATTGCATCGTTGTGGAAAACAGGATACAACTTCGGGAGGAAAGTATATCGGGCAGAAGCGGAATTGGATTGGATAATTTGATGGAGCAATATCGTTTGGTATTCGGAAAGGATATAGAAATTTCCTCCAAAGATAACATGTTTACCGTTTCGCTACCCCTAATCAGCAGCTTAGAACAAGTAGAACCGAGAGCCAAATCACTGATATGAAAGTAATAATCGTTGAAGATGAGTACTATACCGCTCAAGGATTGCAAACGTTACTCACCGAAGCCGACCCTAACATAGAGGTATTGACCATACTTCAGAGCGTATCCGAGTGTGTGGAATGGTTCGAAAGCAATCCGGAGCCCGACTTAGCTTTTATGGATATCCACTTAGCTGATGGGCAGGTGTTTTCACTTTTTGAGCGCATTCAGATAAGCTGTCCGGTAATCTTTACCACGGCGTACGAGGAATATGCCCTTAAGGCATTCGAAGTCAACAGTATCGATTATCTCCTGAAGCCGATCAAGCGAAGCGATTTGCAACGCGCTTTGGACAAAATCAAGCGTTTTACGCAAACGGAGCAAAAGGTGGATAATCAGGCACTTATGGCAAAAATGCTGGAAGCGCTCAACGAGTCGCAATTGAGCTACAAGAGTCACTTTTTGATTCCTTTCCAAGATAAGCTGATCCCCATATCGGTGGATAAGATTGCCTATATACGTTCCGAAAACAAAGCATCCGTGCTGGTCACTACCGACAGGAAAGAGCATTCCGTCGATCTTTCGTTGGAACGAGTAGCGCAAGAGTTGAACCCCAAGTTGTTCTTCAGAGCCAATCGGCAATACATTGTGGCACACAGTGCCATACAGAGCATATCCGTATGGTTTGGAGGGAAGCTAACGATAACTCTTTGTGTAGATGCGCCCGAGAAGATTATAGTCAGTAAGGCAAAAAACAGAGAATTTAAGGAGTGGTATCAAGGTATTTACTAACGCTCTGTCCTCTAATCTGATACGCAAATCATATACAGCAGCAAATCATTATGCACGTAAACAAAATACAAAAAGCCCTTTTTCTGCTCGCCTCAGCTATGCTCCTTACGGGATGGAGCGTTGCGGCACAGTCGCCGGCTCCCCTGAGTTTGGAGCAGTGCAGGGAAATGGCACTGACACACAATAAGCAGATTCAAATGGCTCAGGCTGACGCGGATGCATCCGATTATTTGGTTAAGTCGGCTAAAACGAAGTATTTACCGCGAATCGACTTTGCCGGTGGATGGGTAAATCCCGGAGACAGACCGATCCGCCCCTTCGCAATCGATTTTAATATACCCGGAGTTACGCCGCAAGGTTTATCCATTCCGCTCAATTTTATTAGTATTAGCCCCAAGGAGGTTTTTACGGGCGGCTTTGTGTTGCGTCAGCCTATATTCACCGGGTTAAAGATTGTGGAAGCCAACAAGATAGCCGGCTATACATCCGAGCTTGCCTACGAAAAAGTAAAAATGGAGGAAGCCGATGTACTGGCCTCTGTGGACGAAGCGTATTGGCGTGTAATCTCCGTGCAGGAGAAGGTCAATTTGGCACAAACCTACAAGTCGCTTTTGGATCATCTTGTACAGGATTTGGAGAATTTATATGCCGAAGGGATGACCACACGGAACGAAGTGCTCAAAGTGCAGGTGAAACAAAACGAGGCTGAGCTATCTTTGGTAAAAGCCGAGAATGGGCTTGTTCTCTCCAAGATGTTATTAGGGCAAATTATCGGTGCCGATGCCGGACAAATTGCATTGGATACCGATGTAATCACTGAGGCGCAACTGAGCGAGCGGTTCCTGGCACTTTCAAACAGCGACGGCTCCGAGCGCGCCGAGGTAGCAATGCTACGCAAAAAGCTCGCCATTGCGGAGTCGGCACGAAAGATGGTTAAATCGCAATTTATGCCCAACATCTTCCTTACGGCAGGATACAATTGGACGCAACCCAATATCTACAAAGGCACGCAAAACAATTTCGGCGGCGATTGGATGGTGGGTATTGGCGTACAAATACCGGTGTTTACGTGGGGCGATAGGCTGCATCAGGTACATATGGCAGACCGTGAAGTGGCCAAAGCCGGCTTAGAACTTGAGGATGCTCAGGAAAAAATCAATTTACAAATACAACAAAACCGCTTCAAACATACGGAAGCACTCAAAAAGATGGAGATGACCAAGCTCTCCAAAAAACAAGCCGAAGAGAACCTTCGCATTACCGAAAACACCCTTTTGGAGGGGATGAAAAGCGCAAGGGATATATTGGAAGCGCAAACTATGTGGGAGAATGCCGCTTCCGCCGATATCGATGCGCGCGTGGAAGCTGCCGTTACGCTCTCACAATTGGAAAAGAATACCGGCGCACTTTATAAGTATGCCCAATCAGTGCATGCCCAAGATGAAAAGCAACCGAATAGCCCCGTTCGCTGAAACTTATATACGTTTGAAGTAAAAGGTATATACCTTCCATTCGATACCTATATATCTTTCGTCTGAAACGTATATACCTATCAAACGGAACCAATTATAGAGGGATAATATTGTAAGGCTCTCCGCTTTTCAAACGTATCCTCCGTGGGACAATTATCGCTATTACAACAGAGAAAAACAAACAAAATAACCTATGCATACTATAGAGATTAGGAGCCTTCTGCTCCCTACATTTGTGGGACTACTTGTGGGCATAACTGCCGGCTGTAGCCCAAAGAGTGACAAAAGTAATCAATCGGAATCCGAATCGGACAAGGCGGTTCCGGTAACCATTACCCAAGTAAAAGAGATGAGCTTTACACCGAGCATTCGCTTCTCGGGCAGCGCTGAGGCATCCAAGAGTGCCAACCTCGGGACCGCTCTGCCGGGGCGCGTGGAACGCATCCATTATGCCAAGGGGAGCTTCGTTCCTAAGGGGGCACTCATCGTAGAGATGTCCGACGAGTTATTGGTTCAGGCTCAGATCGAAAAGGATGCCATCAAACGGGACTTTGACCGCGTTTCCCGGCTGAGAGAGAAAGAAAGCGTCAGCCAGATGGATTACGACCACGTGAAAGCTAAGTACGAAGCCTCCGTGGCAAAGGTGGCTATGCTCAAAAAGAATACATCCATCACGGCACCCTTTAGCGGCGTTATCACGGAAATATTAGTCAATGAGGGCGAAACGTATGCTTTTACGCCCAGCCTCAGCAGTGACCTCAAATTGGAAAGTGGTATCGTAGAGTTTCGGCAAATCAATCCGCTTAAGGTAACCATTGAGGTAAACGAAAAGGAACTAGCCCACATTAAAAAGGGACAATCTGCAACAATAACCTTTGATGCCTATCCCGATGAACCGATCGAAGGCAAGATTTCTTACATTTCGTCGGTTCTGTCGCCCGTAACCCGCACTTCATCCGTTGAAGTTTCTATTCCCAATGGCAAAAACCGTTTGAAGCCGGGGATGTATTGCAATGTGTCTATTGCGCTACCGGAGCGTAGCGGCATCTTTGTACCGCTCAATGCCATATACCGTTTAGCCGGTACTGCTGAAGAATTTGTGTTTAAGATTAATGCCGATGGTACCACCGTGAGCCGTATTCCCATCAAGCGCGGCGAAATAAACGACGGTTGGGCTAATGTGGATTCCGATAATATTCAGAGTGGAGATTCTATCGTGGTAAATGGGAAGAACAAGCTCAACAACGGCTCCAAAGTGACTATTGTAAAGAAGTAAGCGTATGAAACTTCCCGAATTTGGTGTCAAAAGGCCCATAGCCACGGCGATGATATTCATTGCCATTATGGTAATAGGGGTATTCTCGCTAACGAAGTTGCCGTTGGACCTGATGCCCAATATGGAGTTCCCCTCCTTAACGGTAATCACGGTCTATCCGGGTGCGTCGGCTATTGAGGTAGAAGAGCAAGTTTCCAAGCCATTGGAAGCGGTACTCTCCTCTGCCGAAAACTTAGTAGAGGTTAAGTCTATTTCTAAAGAGAACGTATCCTTCATACAGCTTAGGTATGAATGGGAAGAAGATATAACGGCGGCGGCCAATAATGCACGCGACCTATTGGAGCTTGCCAAGTCGCGAATGCCGGCACAAGCCTATACCCCTATCATCTATAAGATCAATGCATCGATGCTTCCGGTACTCGGTTATGCGGTAAATGCAGATGAGAATTATGATGGATTGGAAGATATTGTAGAGGATAAGATTGCTTCTGCTCTGCGAAAGGTAGACGGAGTGGGCACAGTGATCTACTTAGGGCAACCGGAACGCGAAATACGTATCGAAATAGATCCAACCCGAATGCAGGGATACGGCGTATCCGTAGCGCAACTTTCCTTAATGCTGAAGGCGAACAACATCAACGTGCCCGCCGGCTTTGTTACCGATAATGCGTACGATTTTGCCGTACGTATGCCCGGTAAGTACGAAAGTGTAGCCGAATTGGAAAATACGGTTATCAAAGCGGTTAAGGGTAAAGTGGTGCGCCTCAAGGATGTGGCTACCGTTAAGGATACTTATAAGGAAAAAGATGCTTCTGCCTTTAACCATGTAGGTAAGGGACTCGCCTTATTAGTACAGAAACAATCCGGAGCCAATACGGTGGATGTGGTCAATGCGGTACGGGCGCAAATAAATAACATTCAGAAGGATTTGCCTTCGGATGTACAGATATTCGAAGTGATCGGCTCGGATGAATTGGTCACTTCCTCTATAGATAACCTCAGCTCCTCCATTTGGTATGCGCTTATTTTCGTCACTCTGGTAGTATTACTCTTCCTGAGAGAGTGGAAATCCAGCCTAATTGTATTCCTAACGATGCCGGTGAGCTTAATTTCGGCATTTATCGTTATGAAAATACTTGGCTATACCATTAACATATTCTCCTTAGTAGCACTGGTAATAGCCATCGGTATGGTGGTGGATAACGCCATTGTGGTATTGGAAAATATTACGCAGCATATCGAGCGGGGCGCTATGCCTAAGCAAGCCGCAATGTTTGGCGCATCCGAAATGGGATTGGCAATTGCCGCCTCTACCCTAACAACCATAGTGGTATTCCTTCCGTTGGTATTTATGGGAGGTATTGTGGGCGTGATGTTTAAGCAATTAGCCGTGCTGACGGTAACCTGTTTAATTACCTCACTTTTTACCGCTTTAGCCCTAACACCTATGCTATCGAGCGTATTGCTCAAGCCGGCTCCACGTGGCGGAACGGAGAAAAAGCACGGTAAACTCTATAATTGGAGCGAACGTATGTTCCAAAAGCTGGAAAAAGGATACCGCAATTTCCTTGGCTGGGCTGTTTTTCATAAAGGAATAACGCTTGTTTCCGCCTTAGTTATCTTTGGTTTGGTTCTACTTTTGGGTAAAACGATTGGAACCGACTATATCCCGGATATCGACGCCGGATCCCTTTCTGTTCAATTTGAGACGGAACAGGGCACATCGCATGCCTTTACAGAGCAAGTAGGTAACCAAATTGTTCATCTATTAGAGGAAAATGTGCCGGAAGTGGCAGAGGGCGGTTTGGCTAGCATTTCCGGACAGACGGATGATGGCGTGCTTACGGCTGTAGGCTTTAAGGAAGGAAAAAACGTAGGAACCATCTTCTGTCACCTAAAACCTGTTAGCGAGCGCAGTCGCAGTAGCCAAGAGATCGCCGACGCTGTTCGTCCGCTGATTGAGGCAATGCCTGAAATTGAAAAGGTAACTGTATCGGGCGGTAGCGCTATGGCTACTGCGCTGACAGGGAATAAAGCGCCCATTGAGTTCCTGATCTACGGAAAAGATATAGATCAAATGAACAAAGTGGCATTCGATATCGAGGATAAAGCAAAGAAATACAGTGAGTTTGCCAACGTGGAAGCATTGGTTTCGGCTGGAAATCGTGAAGTACACATTGTGGTGGATAAAGATAAAGCATCGCAAATGGCGCTCAATCCCGGTATAATCGGTATACAAGTACGCGAAAACCTATATGGAGCCGATGCCGGCACCTATACGGAAGATGGTACCGATTACGATATTAGAATTCAGTATGCATCGGATTACCGCAATTCCATTAAGAAGCTCAACGAAATGCAGATAACCAATCTGCTGGGACAGCAGGTACCGCTTATTGCTGTAGCAGAACTACAAGAAAAGGAAGGACCGGTGCAAATTGAGCGACTTACCCAACAGCGATACGTAAAAGTGACAGCCGACCTGAACGATATTTCGCTGGGTGATGGCGCGAAAAAAGCAGAAGAAATTATCGCCGCTACCCAACTGCCTCAGGGCATAACCGTTTCCTTGGGCGGACAGGTTGAGGATCAGAGCGATACATTCTCCTCCCTTTCGGTAATCTTCATTATAGGCCTACTGCTGGTATTTATGGTGATGGCTGCTCAGTTTGAGTCCCTTTTGGACCCGTTCATCATACTTTTTGCCATACCATTCACCTTGGTTGGTGTCATACTGGCATTCCTCATTACCCGAACTACCCTAAGTGTGGTAACCTTTATCGGGTTAATCATGCTGGTGGGTATTGTGGTAAACAACGGTATCGTGCTGGTGGACTACAGCAACATGCTGGTACGACGCGGCTACAGCATCCGTGATGCCGTAATGGAATCCGGTCGTTCCCGACTTCGTCCGGTACTAATGACCTCCATGACCACCATACTCGGTATGCTACCTATGGCGTTAAGCACCGGTATGGGTAAGGAGCTGTATGCTCCGCTCGGCATCACTATTATCGGTGGTCTGCTTATCTCTATGTTAGTAACGCTCATTTTGGTACCCACTGCCTACGCCTTTATGCATCAACGCCGCCTGAATAGAGAGCGTAAACTATTTAGAATGAAACGTAAAAGTATTGCCCAAAACTAATATGAAGTTTATATACGTAACCTGTAATATCAGTATGCTGGAGCAGATGGAAACGCTCCTTTGCGAACTTGGGATGAATGTATATCAAGTTATTCCTAAAGCATTGGCTGAAAGTAACTTTGATATTCCACGCAAGGATACTGCCGTTTGGCCCGGATTCAATGCTTGTCTGCTGGTGCAGGAAGCCGATCCCGTCAAAGCGGATACCCTCCTGCAACGCATTACCCTAATGAACGAGAAAGCATATAACAATAGCGAATTCGTCACCGCATACCTTTGGTCCATAGAAACCTATGTGGCCCCCGATCCGGTGGCACCGGTATAATAGCATGCGGGAGTACCCCATACGAACGAAATAAAAGCTGTACTTTTTTATATTATTCTGTGGATGCGTCAGAGCCTTTGGTGCTTTGGCGCATCCTTATTACTTTTCATTTGCAATAATAGGTATCGGTTAGCCAGCTTTCTCACTTATTTTCGGCAAAGGTCAGGCTGAAATAGGGCGAATCCCGCATTCCTCGGTGCAAAAGTGTATCTTTGTCCTATGGAATGGGCTGACTCCCCTTATGGGGAAAGGTTTGCAAAACGAATACAAAACAATAGAATAACGAATAGAACAAAGAGAATGAATTGGACAAAACGGGCAGCACTGATGGCTGCAGCGCTCTGTACCCTCGGATTGGCAGCTCTGCCGGCAAAAGCGTGTACAGGGCTTTTGGTAGGAAAAAAGGCTTCCGCGGACGGCTCCGTGATGATCTCGTACGCCGCCGACAGCCATACCCTCTACGGTGAACTATACCACTATCCCGCACAGGTATGGCCGAAGGGTACAATGCGTCAGATTATTGAGTGGGACAGCAATCAACCGATCGGTTATATCCCTGAAGCACACGAAACTTATAATGTAATCGGTAATATGAACCAATATCAGGTAGCAATTACCGAAAGTACGTGGGGCGGCCGCGAAGAACTGGCTTCCGAAGAGGGATTAATCGACTACGGTAGCCTTATCTATATAGCTTTGCAACGCTCCAAAAGTGCACGCGAAGCGATAAAGGTAATGACCGATCTGGTGGCAACCTACGGCTACCGGAGTAGCGGCGAAAGCTTTAGCATTGCGGATAAGAATGAAATTTGGATTTTGGAGATGATCGGCAAAGGCCCGGGCAAGAAAGGTGCCGTTTGGGTAGCTATGCGTATTCCGGACAATGCTATTGCCGCACATGCCAATCAGGCTCGTATACAGCAGATTAAGTTCAATGATCCCGAAAACTGCCTTTATTCGCCTGACGTGATCGATTTGGCGCGCGAAAAGGGTTACTTCAAAGGAAAAGACAAGGATTTCAGCTTTGCCAAAGCCTACAATCCCTACACTCCCGATAATCTGCGCGGTTGCGAAGCGCGTGTATGGGCTTTCTTCCACGAATTTGCCCCCGATATGGATAAGTATCAGGCATTTGCTATGGGAGATACTCATGCCGAACCGATGCCTCTATGGGTAATTCCGAGCAAAAAGCTCACCGTTGCCGATGTGCGCAATATGATGCGCAATCACTACGAAGGCACCCCTATGGATATGACTCAGGACGTAGGCGCCGGTCCCTATAAAGTGCCCTACCGTTGGCGCCCTATGGCGTGGGAAAAGGACGGTAAAACCTACTTCAACGAACGCGCCATTGCTACCCAACAAACCGGATTTGTACTAGTGGCTCAGTGCCGCGGCTGGTTGCCCGACGAAGTGGGCCCCATCCTTTGGTTTGGTGTAGACGATGCCAATACAGCCGTGTTTACGCCCATGTATGCCAACATCCTCGCCACACCCGAGTGTTATCGCGTTGGAAACGGCGATATGATGCACTTCTCGTGGACCAGTGCCTTTTGGATACACAACTGGGTTGCCAATATGGCATACGCTCGCTACGAGCCTATGATTCAGGACATTCGCCCCGTTCAACAGCGTTTGGAAGCGGGATTTGACAAACAAGTGAAGGAAATTGATGCGCAAGCGGTAGCGCTACTTAAGGAATCGCCCGAAAAAGCACGCCATTTCCTCACCCAATACGCTGCCGAAGCCGCCAACGGAGCTACCGCACGATGGAAAAGCTTAGGCGAATATCTGCTTGTTAAGTATATGGACGGTAACCGGAAGAAAGAGGTGAACGGACAATTCAAAACGAACGGATACGGTCTCAGCGCAATGCCGGATTTCCCCGGATACGATAGCGCCTACTACGACCAAATTGTAGAAGAAACGGGCGATAAGTTCCTTATTCCTCAGAATAAGTAACCATCCCGCATAAAAGCACTACAAAGTAAAGGTTGCCGCACGGAGCATAATGCTCGGTACGGCGACCTTTCTCTATAGGAATATAATTTAGTTTCTGCTTACTGCTTTACGCTCTTGGAGATAAAGCGGCGTTCCTTAATGCGAGCCGATTTACCGGTACGATCACGCAGATAGTACAATTTGGCGCGACGCACTTTACCGTAACGTTCTACCACAATATTTTAATAAACGGATGCAAGATACTACCGACAAAAGTCGCCGCACGGAGCGTAATGCTCGGTACGGCGACCTTTCTCTATAGGAATATAATTTAGTTTCTGCTTACTGCTTTACGCTCTTGGAGATAAAGCGGCGTTCCTTAAT
>CABTZX010000010.1 GCA_902489445.1 uncultured Bacteroidales bacterium | reverse complement strand
AAAGTCTATAGAGTATTTTCAGAAAGTCTATAGAGTATTTTCAGAAAGTCTATAGAGTTTTCTCCGACCGCACCGTACATCCGCTCCGTTCCCTCCCATCTTCCGCTCCGTTGCCATGGGACAACCGATCTGCATCCTCCCATCCTCCATTTGAATATCTCTCTACTTCCAAGGGCTTTCCTCGCAACCTGCGCCCCAATATGCATAATTCTCGGTCCAGACGTCACCCATATCCTGCTCCAATTCCTTCGTATAAATGATCTGCATTCACACATATTCTGCCTCAATATCTTCCAATCCGACGGTCGGACTCCTTAGTATAGATGATCTGTATCCTTGCGTGCTCCGATACGTCTACTCTCATACTCCGGTCTGTAACGATCCGTTCACTGCTCATATATCACCCATCCTCAATGCTGATTTCTCAACGGTATCGCGCCGGAGAGTTCTTCTCTTTGAGGTGGTTCATATGCATCCGGTCACCGACTTATCCCAATCTGCGTGCCGCTTGATATGGTGCGCGTGACGGAGCCTATCGGGCTTGGCTGCGGGGATGGTCGAGGAAACGATCAATCGGGTTGGATGGGCAGTGTCAAAGCAAAGGAAGATGTAGAGCAGTAAAAGGGCTAAAGTGTCATGAGGAATAGGGAAACAGGGTACAAAAGGAGGGGGAGGGCGACTCAGGGAGAAGTTGGGTTGCATCGGTAAGTAGGCGGAAAAGTGTACTTTTGTACGTGCAGAACGGAATGCTCGCCCATAGATCGGGAGCATTTGTAAGCAGGGGCATTCATCCATTGATGCATTAAAGAATGAAATGCTCGGGAGAACGGAGCTCATCTGCAGGAAGAAAGAGCGAAAAGCTCGGATGGGAGAGGTTCGTCAGCAGAGATAAAGAAAGAGTGAAAGAAGCCGGAGATACGGAGAGAGCCACAGAGCCTCGACGTGGCGGATTGACAAGAAAAAATAAAGGAAATGATAGAAATAGTAGACTATACGCACACGCCCTCGCTCATCAGCGAGTATATAGCGCAGCTGCGCAGCGTTGAAATTCAGGGCGATCGTATGCGCTTCCGGCGTAACATAGAGCGCCTGGGCGAGATTATGGCATACGAAATCAGCCGTCGGCTCAGTTACGAAACCGGCACGGTACGCACACCGTTAGGCGAGGCTGAGGTACATCGTTTATCGGATCGCGTAGTGCTCGCCACCATTCTACGTGCCGGACTGCCATTCCATCACGGATTCCTGAACTACTTCGATGAAGCGGAAAATGCCTTTGTATCGGCTTATCGTAAGTACAAAGATGCATTGCACTTTGATATTCACATCGAATACATCGCATCGCCCGACATTACGGGGAGTACGCTCGTAATAACCGATCCGATGCTTGCCACGGGCGGCTCGATGGAAATGGCATTCAAAGCGTTACTCACAAAAGGTATGCCACGCCGTCTGCACATCGCATCCATCATAGCAAGCAAAACTGCTCTAACTTATTTGGAGCAAACGCTGCCCAAGGAGCTGGAAACCACCATTTGGCTTGCCGCTCTGGACGACGGCCTCAACGAGCATTCGTACATTGTGCCGGGGCTTGGAGATGCCGGAGACTTGGCGTATGGACAAAAGCTCTAAGAAGAGCCGAGAACCATTAGAGCTGCTGGCCCCCGCCGGTGATTTGGCGAGCGGATTGGCGGCGCTATCGGCGGGTGCGGATGCGGTCTACATAGGCGCACCACGCTTCGGTGCGCGTGCCGCTCGGAGCGTTTCGATAGAAGATATCCGCGTTCTCAGCTCTACGGCGCATCTGTACGGAGCAAAGGTCTATGCCGCGCTCAACACCATTCTGTACGATAGCGAGTTGCAAGAGGCGGAACGAATAGCACGTTCGCTTTATGCGACAGGCTGCGATGCGTTAATTATCCAGGATTTTGGCCTGCTCGCGTTGGATTTGCCGCCTATTGCACTTCACGCCAGTACACAGTGCCACAACAACAGCGTGGAGCAGCTACTCCGTTTGGAAGCATTGGGCTTTGAACAGGCGGTACTCGCCCGCGAACTCTCGGTTGCGGAAACGGCGCAGCTCACCAGTGCGTTGCACACGCTTCGGGCGGAAACCTTTATCCATGGCGCGCTGTGCGTTTCCTACAGCGGTCGGTGCTATTTATCACAAGCTATGTGCGGGAGAAGCGCGAACCGAGGCGAATGCGGACAAATGTGCCGCATGGCGTACGATCTGCTCGATGGAAACGGCAAAACGATCGTAAGCGATCGATACTTACTTTCGCTCAAAGATCTGAACCGAAGCGATCAATTGCCTGCACTGATCGAAGCGGGCGTGCGTTCTTTCAAGATTGAGGGGCGAATGAAGGGGAACGGTTACGTGCGGAATATAACCGCCTATTACCGTCAGCTCCTGGATCGCTACATAGCCGAGCACGAGGAGGCATTTTGCCGTGCCTCTCAAGGCGATGTAACGCTCCGTTTTTCGCCCGATCCGTACAAAAGCTTCAATCGCTCGTTCACTTCGTATCAATTGAGCAAGGGAGCGCTGCCGGAAACGCTCATTATGCCGGAAAGCCCCAAAAGCTTAGGCGAGCCGCTCGGCATAGTAACTTCGTGCCGGGGAACGCGCGTAGCCATTAATACACAAAAGGAACTACATAACGGCGATGGGCTTTGCTATTTGACAGAAGAGGGCAAGCTCGCGGGGCTACGCGTCAATTCGGTGCAGGAAGATAAGATCTTTTTGACTACAGAGCCGCTCGCCCTACCCAAGGGGACGTTCCTTTGGCGCAATCGGGACGTTGCTTTTGATAAGTTGTTGTTGCGCGAAGATGCTTCCGAGCGCAAGATCAAGGTCGTATTACGGCTTGAAGCGAGCGCCCGTCTGCTCAAACTGAGCTTTGTTGTTCCGAGTGTGGGTTTGGTAGTAGTCGTGGCACAGCATATCATCCTCAATCCGGCACGCCAAATGCCGCGCGAAGCCCCGCTCAAGGAGGCACTAACCAAGTTGGGCGATACGCTCTTTTTGGCGGACGAATGCCACGTAGTTCTAAACGGATTCTTTGTGCCGGTTTCTCTGCTCGGTGATTTGAAGCGCCGCGCTACGGAAGCGATGGCACGAACGCTCCGCCTACACTACCGTCCCCAACCCACAGAACGTCGCGTTACCGCGCCTCTTCCCTTTCCCATCAAAGAACCGCTCGACTATTCGTTCAACATTGCCAACCGTGCTGCGCAGCGGACCTATCGGCTGTTATCGGCAAATAAACCGCTTCCCGCTTTCGAAATAGAACAGGTTCGGGATGCCGCATTGATGACCACCAAGCACTGCTTGCGCCGTTTTCTCGGCTACTGTACACGACAAGGCAAGCCGATGCCCTACGCCGAACCGCTTTATCTGCGGCAAGGCGTACGCCGCTTCCGGCTCAGTTTTGATTGCGAAGCATGCCTGATGCGCCTTTACGCCACGGATTAGACCGGATATTTTGAAGAGTGCCTATTAGGCATCTGAATGCTTCTTCTTTCGGCTCGGAAAGCGAATACCTGTATGCGCTTTATGCTCTTTGGAGGTGCGGATACCCATTTCCGGTGCTTTTACGGAAAGCGTCCATCCGCCCAAAAGCAGGTAGATATATGCGCTAAAACAGCGCCATATTACTGCCACAACGAGTGCAATTGATGCCGTATCGAAGTAACTTTCGTAATAGTACTGAAACATATACTCGGCAAGACCACTCGCTCCGGGCGTTGGACTGATGAGAGAGGTCATCCAAATGATGAATTGCTTCAGGAAAGCGGTGAAATACCCTTGGTTAATGGTGCTAAAGCCCCACACGAGGGCGATAGCGATAGCAAAGCGCGCCGACCATGTGAGAGCGGTGAGGAGAAATATCTCCATCCAGCGAGAAAACGGCTTGCGCCGCATCTCGTGGGAGGCAGTGATGAGGTCGTGCGTAAGTGCCGCGGCCTTATGGCTGTAGCGGCGTAACAGACGAAGACGAAACAGGCGGCGAATGAGGAATGCAATGAGTTGCGGACGGCGGAACAGCGCAACAAAAAGAACCAATGTCCAGATGCCGACACCGATAGTAAGCACCAAAAAGGTAATCCTGACTCCAACACCGAAGATTTCCGCTCCGCCGAGGAAAAGAGTGTACGGAGCCAACAGAAAGATCAACAGTGAAGCAATGAAGAGGAACAGCTCGTCAAAAAAAAGCGCTGAGAAGGTAATGGCGGTAGCTTTGCCGGCATTGACTCCTTCGCCCGAGAGGAAAAGAAAGATAAAGCTGCTTCCGCCCACTGAGGAGGGGGTCACCACGCCGGTAAACTCTTGCATCATCTGCACGCGAAGGCCTCCGCGAAGGGATATTTGGTTATCCGAAAGCCTTCGGAAGCGAAGAGACATGGCAAAGTTCTGCACTGAAAAGGCGAGCATAGCGAGGGCAATACCGGCAAAAGTGCGTCCGGTGAAGCTCAGTTCGCGAAAAGCATCCGGATGGAAGCTCTGATTGAACAGAACGCCCACAACCAAAATGCTTATAAGCAGAGGAATGGCAATGCGGAGAACGAAGCGCGAGCGCTTGTGCTTAGGTTGGGATGCCGTCATGCTATGCTTTGTGATGCTCGATAAGGTATTTGTATCGCTCGACCACGATGTCCGTTATTTCGTTCCACGACTTGGAAAGCGTGTTTCGGGCATTGCAGGCGACGGTATCGAGCAGAGAACGATCTGCAAGGATACGGTCAATGGCGGCTGCGTAAAGATCGCTCTTCTCAGGAGCAACAAAACCGTTGAAATCGGGCTGAACAGGCTTCGCCACCGTACTTTCGTCAATTAGCAGCGAGGGCGTGTAGAGGGCCGCCGCCTCCCGAACAACCAATGCCCAAGTATCGTACAGCGAAGGGAATACAAAAAGATCGGCTCCGGCGTAATAGGAGGCAAGTTGGTCGCGCTCGTAAACGGCACCTTCGAAGAAACAACGCTCGCCGATGCCTAATTCCGTGGCTTGCCGGCGGAATTCCTCTATCCCGTAGCCGTCGCCAACAAAATAGCATCGGAACGGCGTTTTAACCTTTGCGAGACTATCAATTAGGAAAGGAATGTTCTTTTCTCTTGTTTGCTGCCCCACGAAGAGCAGTACTGCTTCATCGGAGCCGATATGTTGCTCACGCCTGAAAAGCTCCCTTTGCTCCGTTGCGTTGTACCGATCCGCCATATCGTTTCCGTTGGCAACAACTACGGCTTTGCCTTTGTATCCGTACTCACGAAGCGTTTCAAGAACCGGTTCCTGCGGAACCCACACTTCATCAGCAGACTCAAAGAAGGACATAATCTGCTTTAAAATAAGGTCCACTATGAGCTCGCTCTTTACATATCGCTCAATATCGTAACGAAATTTGGAGTGAAACGTGGCTACCAGCGGTACATGCTGCTTTTGGGCAATCCTTTGTGCTATCTTTCCGCTGGTGAATGGACAATGCGCGTGCACCAATGAGTAGGGCTGTCGGCTTATCTCGTCGAACAGCTTCATATTAAGCATGCCGAAGCCGTATCGATATGGTTTGCGCCCAGGAATCGGAACGGATGGGTAACGGAATACGTTGAAAGGCGTATTCGCCTTTTCTCCAGGAGCATCCGGAGTAACCACACATACTTCCACCCCTTTGCGGTTGAGACATTGCGCATAATTATAGGTCACAAGCGCTACCCCGTCCATTATAGGTGGGAAGCTATCGTTGAAGAGTCCTATCATAGATTAGATTATTCGAAGAAACCGGTACTAAGTGCCATTCCGTTCAGGAAATCCCTTGCAGACATTGCTTTTTTACCGGCTGCCTGCAAGCGGAGAATCCGTACAAAGCCGCTCCGGCAAGCCACCTTTATCACGCCCTTTTCGTCCAAAACGAGTGTTCCCGGCGGCGGTAACTGCGCATTATTGTTCTCATCGTGGCATTCTGTTGCCAAAACTTTAATACTAAGGGGAGCACGACCATCGTTCCATCCGAGCATCGTCCACGCAGAAGGCAGAGGCGAAAGGGAGCGTACGAAATCGTGCACGCAACGAGCCGGAAGATCCCACTTGATGCGGCTGTTCTCCTTAGTAATCTTATGGGCATAGGGCAAATCAGCTCCCGTTAGTTGAGGCGTAGCGATGGCCGATCCGTCCAAAAGCTTCGGAAGAGTATCGCGCAGCATGGCTCTGCCCAGCAAACTGAGCCGTTCGTAAAGAGTACCGAAGGATTCATCCGGATCAATTGGTGTACTGCGTTGTGCATAGATATCGCCCTTATCCAAATCGTGTGTGAGGCGGAACAGCGTAACACCGGTCTCCTTTTCTCCGGAACGAATGGCAGAATTAATCGGAGCAGCTCCGCGCCAACGCGGTAGGAGCGAAGCGTGAATATTGAAAGTACCCAAACGCGGAAGGTTCCAAACGGATTCGGGAAGCATTCGAAAAGCCACTACGATGGCAAGCATAGGACGCGCCTCTCGCAACTGAGCCAGAAACGCTTCGTCGGACAGTTTATCGGGTTGTGCCAAGGGGAGCCCCAAACGGAGTGCCGCTTCCTTAACAGCACTTCCTTTCAGCTTGTGTCCACGCCCTTGAGGTTTGTCCGGAGCTGTTACAACCAGGGAAACGCGATATCCGTCCGCCACTAGATCTTCCAAAAAGCCCACGGCAAACGGAGCCGTTCCCATAAATACTATGTTATTTTCCTGCGTTTGATTCATAAGTATGAGTATAAACTGTTTCTAATCACCGGTAGTCAATTCCGCCAGCGTCTCGCGATAGTTATTGAATATTTTCGATTTGGAGAGCATCCCGAGGTAATGCCCCTCCTTGTCTACCACCGGTAGATTCCACGCCTTTGTATCGTCAAAGAGCGTCATCGTTTCCTCCATAGATAACGGCACCACAATTTGGGCAGGCGCGGATACCATAAATCGTTGTACACTGAAACGCTCGTACAACTCTGGGCGGAACATTATGTTGCGTATATCGTCCATCAGTACGAGCCCTTTGAGCTTACCGTCATCGTCAATTACGGGGAATATGTTGCGCCTTCCGTTACCAATCAGCACCACCACATCTCCAAGGCTCATATTGGGCGTAACAGTGAGAAAGTCCGTTTCGATCAGGCTTTCCACGTTCATCAGCGTTAGTACCGATTTGTCCTTCTCGTGCGTTAACAGTTTGCCCTCTTCCGCTAGCCGTTGCGAATAGATGCTGTTCGTCATAAAGATGCGGTTGGTGGCATATGCGCTGAGCGAAACAAGCATAAGCGGAAGAAACAGATTGTATCCGCCCGTCAGCTCGGCTATGAGGAACACTCCCGTCAGCGGTGCGTGCATCACGCCACTCATCAGCCCCGCCATACCCATTAGTACAAAATTCTCTTCGGGCAAAAAGACGGCAAAAGGTACCCACGCATTAACGGCATAGGCAAAAACGAATCCGGCAAGCCCGCCTACGAAGAGCGTGGGCGCAAATAATCCACCGCAGCCACCGCCCGAATTGGTCGAAACGGAGGCAACTACCTTTAGTAACATAGCAAACACGATGTAGAGGAAAAGTATATACGTCTGCGTATGTGGGCCACTAAAGAGCGTTCCGTCCAGTAGCGACGTAGATTTGCCTGCCATCAGTAGCTCCAATGTGGCATATCCTTCGCCATAAAGCGTGGGGAATAGGAATATAAGTAGGCTCAGCACCACCGCTGTAACCAGAAAACGTTTCGCATAAGGCACCCATTTAGCAAAGCGTTTCTCCAAAGCGAAAGAAACCCTCATAAAGTAAAGAGCCACAAAGCCGCAGAACACACCCAGCACAATGGTGTAGGGGATGCGCCCCGCTATAAAGTCGTTCGTTTGTGAGAAGTTGAAGAACGGCTCCGCTCCGGTATAGATGTATGCCAATGCCGCCGATGTTACAGAGGAGGTCAGTAGGGGCAGAACGCTGGTAAGCGTCAAATCCATCAGCAACACTTCAATAACAAACACTAACCCCGCTATCGGTGCCTTAAAGATGCCGGCAATAGCCCCGGCGGCACCGCATCCCACAAGCAACATCATGTTGCGTTGCTCCAATTTGAACAGCCGTCCGAGGTTACTACCGATGGCAGAACCGGTCAGCACAATTGGCGATTCAGCTCCCACCGAGCCACCAAGCCCGATAGTTATGGCACTGGCGAGCACTGAGGACCACATATTGTGCGGTTTAATCCGGCTTTTCCGTTGCGAAAAGGCCATCAACACCTTTGATACTCCGTGGCTGATATCCTGTTTGAGCAAATTTCGCACAAATAGTGCCGTAATTAGTACGCCCAAAGGCGGTAGCGCAAGATAGAGCCAGTTGCGCGTGGCAGCCGCTGTTGTGACCCACGTTTGCAACAACTCGATCATTCCCTTCAGCAAAAAGGCGACCAATGAGGTGAGCACACCTACAATGATGCTGAGAATGAAGAGAAAGACGCGGTTACTCATATGTCGCTCGCGCCAATTGATAAAGCGCATCAGCAACGAGCGTTCCGCCTTCTTTCTTTCCTTTGGATCGTCCGACAATGCCCTGTCCGGTCTCTTAGTTACAGACGCGTTCATTTCCCTTTCCCCTTAAATAGTACCCCAATGGTGTAGAGCATTATTTCCAAATCTAAGCGTAGCGACATATTCTGGTAGTAGAGCCAATCGTATTGCAACCGGTCCAGCATTTGCTCCGTGTTGGACGCATAGCCGTAACGCACCATACCCCAGGAGGTTATCCCCGGTCGCACATTGTGCAGTAGATAGCAATAGGGCGCTCTGTCCAGTAACTTATCGATGTAATAGGCGCGCTCCGGCCGTGGCCCCACCAGAGACATATCTCCCTTCAGCACATTGTAGAACTGTGGCAGCTCGTCCAAGCGGTATCGACGCAAAAACCTACCTATCGGCGTAATGCGCTCATCGTGATCACTACTGAGCTGAGGCCCATCGGCTTCACTCCCGTCGTACATTGTACGGAACTTAATGATCCGAAACGGCTTGCCCTTTCTTCCAATCCGCTCTTGTGTATAGAAAATCTTCCCCGACGAAGAACGCCTTACCGCGATACCAATAGCCACAAATAGCGGTATGAGCAATACGAGGCTTACCAATGAAAGCACCTTGTCGCATAGCCATTTGATATTCTTCTCCATTTCGCTCATTCGCGTTGCCGTCACGTCCACAAGCGGCTCAGCGAGTGAGGACTTAGGCGCGTAGGAAAGCGGGGATAGCGCCAAACTCTCAAGCGTTACGTATACCGGCGCATCGTATCGGTAAAGCGAATAGAGCAGACGGATGGGCAACGTGCCGTATCGATGCCCCGAAGCCACAAACAGAACATTCGGCGCTTCGCTCCGAACCATAGCTGCCACCTCTTGCTCCAACGCAGCCAAATCTTCGCGCAACTCAACGGTTCCGCACGTTCGGAAGCGCATTTCGCGCTCTTTCAGCCGAAGCCGCTCAATCTCCTGCGGTATGCCGATGATCAACGCACGCGGATGAAAGCGCACATCGTCCCGCATCAGTCGGCAATGGGTAGTAATAACCGAGCGAGCCGCATAGAAGCAAACAAAGTAACAGAGCACAAGCGTACCGTATAGAGGCAAGAGAAGCGAGGGATCGTGTACAATATCGTTCGTAACGAGCAGTAAATATTGAATCGTTCCGCCAACGAGCACCGTGCCCGCAGTAGTAATGATGTCATCAATACGCCCTTTGTTCAGTGGACGGTTGTAATAGCCAGTTAGCCATATCAGCGCCAGCCAATAGAGCCACAGCAGTACGCCGATGTTCGTTGCCTTTGCGTTGAATAGATAATCGGCAAGTTCCCCCCAGTAATGCCCCGTATCCTCAATGGTATAGCGCAAGCAATTAAACAGCAGATAGGCGGCAGAGGCTGCCACGCTGTCCGCAACCACGTAGGCTAAACGATAGATCCTTTCTCTCTTCACGCTTTGCGTATTATTTTCACGCTTCCGTCCACGCCCACGGCGATGATCTCCGATGCATGCGCTCCGGATGGTTCCTCCTGCCGAACCGGTACGATATAATCCACCGCTTGAAGTATCTCGGCACTTATTTCGGCATAACAACTTGCCGACGGTTCTCCGCTTACATTCGCAGAGGTGGATACGAGCGGCACGCCGGCAGCCCGGCACAGTGCACGCGAAAAAGGCTCCCGCGTGATACGTATCCCCACGGAACCATCCTCGGCGATCAACTCCGGAGCTACATTTCTTGCCCCCGGATAAATAAGGGTCAGCGGACGAACCGCTACATCAATCAGATCATACGCTATGGAGGGTACCTCGCGAACCAGACCGGGCAGTTTCGCATCGCTGTCAATCAGTAACAACATTGCTTTGGAGGTTGGACGGTGTTTGATCTCAAACACGCGTTTGACTGCCGCCTCGTTAGTAGCATCACAACCAATGCCCCATATGGTATCGGTGGGATACAGAATCACGCCACCACCTCGCAGCACGCGGACCGCCTCCCGAATCGCTTTCCGTGCCTCAACACTCAATTCTTCCTTTTCCATTATACCTATCTGCTCAGCACCCTTTTCCGATAATACACTTTCGTTATATCTATCTACTCAGCGCCCATCACCGGTATTGCCTTTTCGTTATAACTATGCGACCGGCATCTTCACCGATATTACCTTTTCGTTGTATCTATACGTCTGGTGCTCATCACCGGTTTTGCCTTTTCGTTATACCTATACGTCCAACGCCTTTCACCGGTATTGCTTTTCGTTGTACCTATACGTCCGGCGCCTTTCACCGGTATTGCTTTTCGTTATACCTATACGTCCGGCGCCTTTCACCGGTATTGCTTTTCGTTATACCTATACGTCCGGCGCCTTTCTCCGGTATTATCCTTTCATTATATCTATCCGCCCGACACACATTTCCTCGACATTTTTCCGATGAAATGCGCACGCCGAACCCTTCTTACTCGGCAAAGATAGTGATAAGATGCGCAAAATGAATGCAGAACCCTCTAATTCCCGACCTTTTTCACCCTACCACCACCCCCCTCGCACCCATCCAACGCGTCCCCCTCAGCGCACCTCCGCCTGCTACCCCACGCACGAGCCCCCCACGTCTGTGCCTGTTTGCACCAATACCTTCCCTGTCAGAGTTAATCGGAATCTAACGGAGCCAATCGGAATTAATCGGAAGGTATCAACTCTCTTCTGATAAGCTCTGATTGATTCAGATAAGTTCCGATAAACCCCGGTAGGGATGAGATGGTGCGGCTTCTTTTGGGGAAAGGGTCAAAAGCAGGGGACGATTTGCGCGAGGGGGGCGTGGGGCGATAAGGCTCCTCCGGGGCAGCGGGGAACTTAATTCGCAGTTTTGATACGATTGCTCAGGGGTGGCATACGGGTCAGTATAGCGAGGCGAATCGGCATAATAAAAGCCCCCTTCCCGAGCATGCCGGAGAGGGGGCCTTCTTTTCGTATTCGTTCTATTTACATTATGCGCAGTTTATTTCGTTGCAGGTGCTGCTGCGGGAATTACTTGGAGAAGTTCCACTTCGAAAACCAAGGTCGAATAGGGAGGAATGGTTCTTCCGGAGCCGTTTTCGCCATAGGCTTTGTCGAAAGGAATAACCACTTCAACCTTTTCACCTTCCTTCATTTGTTGCAACATTTCCGTCCATCCGGGGATAACGCCATCCACGGGGAATACGGCAGGTTCGCCACGATCGTAGGAGCTGTCGAACGGTTCTTCGCTATCGATCAGATGACCCTTGTAGTTCACCTTTACGGTATCGACAGCCGTAGGCGTTGCGCCGTCTTCCTTACCGGGAGTGAGCACTTTATAGGCAACACCGCTCGGAAGCGTTTTTACGTCCTTACCTTCGCTGAACTTCTTGATGTATTCGGCACCTTTAGTCTTATTTTCGCCGTACTTCTTTTCGCTTATGCGCTTGTTAAACGCTTCGCTTTCGCGCTGGTAGTAGTCGTTTGCGGCATTTTCAGACCACTTAATTTGCGTTGAATCGCCTTTGAAAGCGGCAACAAAGTACTTTTTGAAGAGTTCGTTGTTGAGGTAGCTTTCCATATTGCCCTTGCAAACGTTCATACCGTTTACAAGCCCCAAGTAATAGGCATACTGAGCCGGGTCAGCCATTGAGATTCCCTTTTGGAAACCTTCGAGGAACTTGGCGCGGTTGAGCGTATCGCTGCCTTCAGCCTGCGCGTTCTGCATTTGCATTTGTTGCGAGTAGTTGAGCCCCTGCATATAGCCGATAGCCATAGCCATACTATCGTTTAGGGGATCAGCCTTTTGATTTGCGGAGCCCTTTCCGTTGCAGGAAACGAAGCTCAAGGTGAGAGCCGCAAAAGCGGTCAACATCCAATAAATCTGTTTTTTCATAAGTTTTGCTGTATTATCTGATTGTATTATTCTTTTTCGTCAGTTTGTTGCTCGGGTGCTTGTACCGGCGCGCTTTCTGCTGCGGGTATCGGTTTGCCCTTGATTACCTGCACAAGCTCGATATCAAATATTAGGGTTGCGTAAGGCGGAATAGTTCTGCCGGCGCCTTGTGCCCCGTATGCGAGTGTATAGGGGATAACTAAGCGCGCTTTACTGCCTTCGGGCAGCAAGCAGAGCCCTTCGGTCCAGCCGGGAATTACCTGCAAGGGACTGAAGCGTGCAGGCTCACCGCGTTGATAAGAGCTGTCGAATACGGTTCCATCCACCAACATTCCTTTGTAATGTACCACCACGGTGTCCTCAACAGTAGGTTTGGGTCCCTTGCCCAATGAGAGAATTTGGTACTGCAAGCCGCTCGCCGTTCTGTAAACATCTTCCTTTGAGGCGTTTTCTTTAAGAAAGGCTTGCGATTCCTCCTTGGTAAGTTCGTTCTGCCGCTCGGTCATTGCCTTGAAGTAGTGCATTACCATTTCGTTAGCGGCTTCGGGCATTAGCGTGGTATCAGTGCCGTTTACGTAGGCATTAAGCCCCTGTAGCACCAAATCCATCTTGATTGTTTCGCCCATAGGGAAGCGCTTTACATTCTGCTTCAGAGCTTCACCGAAAGAAACGCCCAACGCACGGGACACCGCCTCCGGAGACGGGAGCGAATCCGTCGCTTCCTGTGCGGCTAAAGGAAACGCCATCAGGGCGAAAAGCACTACCGAACTTAATAATCGCTTCATAACGGTTAGGGGATTACTGATGTTCTTCAATTCCCAAAAGTTCGATCTCAAAGACAAGCGTCATATTAGGTTTGATGAGGCTTCCGGCACCGCGTTCGCCATAAGCAAGATGGGATGGAATCACTACACGCCACTTGGAACCCACCGGCATTAGCTGGAGCACTTCGGTCCAGCCGGGGATTACCGCGCTAACGGGGAACGTAGCGGGCTTTCCACGCTCACGCGAGCTATCAAATACTGTTCCATTGATCAGAGTGCCGTGATAATGCACTTCAACTGTATCAGTCTTTTGGGGCTTCGGTCCGTCGCCTTTTTCGAGTATTTCGTATTGAACACCGCTGGGTAGAGTTACTACCCCACTCTTGTGCTTCATTATTTCGGCATATTCCTTCCCTGCCGCTAAGTTAAGTTCCTTTTCTTCGTTCTGGATACGTGTAAAGAACGTATCGATCAACTCCTTAGCTTCTTCGTAAGAGAGCTTAGGTTGTTTTCCCGAGAACACATCTTTCATCGCTTCGGCGAACGTATCTGCATCCACGCTCTTAATTCCGCTTGCCAAGAAGTTGTTAGCGATGCTCAACCCCAAGGCGTAACTAATTTTGTCTGTCATAAAAATATTCGGGTTCGTTTCCCGTTCATTGTACTATAAAAACCGCTGCAAAAGTAGCAATTTAATGTATAACGCGTGTTACGCATCCATAAACGCCTGGTAAGGCATCAGCGTAAGAGAAACAAAACGTATATACCAAATCGCCACAAGTAAATACGGAGCAACGAACATTGTCCATACGAACTCGTTAGGACGTTGACACCTCAATTAAATAGGTATATAGGTTTCAACTAATAGGTATATAAGTTTCAGTTGAAAGGTATATAGGTTCCTCGCGAAAGGTATATAGGTTTCGGGAGCAATGTGCGTGCTTAGGAGATTCGCACCCAAAGAGAATCGCTATCTTTGTAGGAGGCACCGGATAGTGTGAGGAAGGGATGAGCGAAATGAGACCTTTGGCGGAGCGAATGCGTCCGCGCAACATAGAGGAATATATAGGGCAACGTCAGTTAGTCGCTCCGGATGCGCCTATTGGTCGGATGTTGCATCAGGGGATCGTAACCAGTATGATTCTGTGGGGCCCTCCCGGAGTGGGTAAAACGACTCTTGCGGAAATCATTGCCGCCTCCATAAAGGCGCCCTTCTATCGGTTGAGTGCCACCGCCAGCGGTGTGGCAGATGTACGAAAAACACTTGCAGATGCCACAGAGGACGCACGCACACTGTTTGCCGGCACACAACGCCCCATTCTATTTATTGATGAGATTCATCGTTTTTCGAAGAACCAGCAGGATTCGCTTCTCTCCGCTATAGAACGCGGCGTGGTAACGCTCATTGGAGCTACAACGGAGAACCCCGGCTTTGAAGTAATTCGCCCGTTGCTTTCGCGCTGTCAGGTATTCGTTTTGGAGCCTCTCGGCAACGACGATTTGCTACAGCTTGCTCAACGTGCCCTGCAAAAGGATTCTGTTCTGCAAAGTGTAGAGATCACTTTGGAAGAAACGAATCTATTACTCCGAGCAGCCGGAGGAGATGCGCGCAAATTGCTCAATCTACTTGAACTAATCGTGCTTTCTGCAAAGGAGCATCCGATACGAATTACCGATGCTTTCGTCGAACAAGTGGCTTCAAAACAACCGATTGCTATTGATAAGTTGGGCGATATGCACTACGATATTGCTTCGGCCATGATCAAGAGCATTAGAGGAAGCGATCCGGACGCGGCGCTCTACTGGATGGCGCGACTCATTGAGGGAGGCGAAACACCTCGTTTTATCGCTCGCCGCATCGTCATTTCAGCTGCAGAAGATATTGGATTAGCCAATCCGCAAGCATTAGTTGTGGCTCAAGCGGCAGCCGATGCAGTGGAATTTGTCGGTTGGCCCGAAGGGCGCATTCCTCTGGCGGAAGCTATAGTCTACTTGGCCGGATCCCCTAAAAGTAATTCGGCATACTTGGCTATAGATAAAGCATTGGCATACGTTCGTCGGACAGGCAACTTGGCGGTACCCATTCATCTGCGTAATGCGGTCAATTCAGTAGTGGAAAAGCTGAACTACGGCAAAGAATATCTATATCCGCACGATTATCCGCGGCACTACACCGAACAAGCCTATCTGCCTGAAGAGGCGAAAGGCATATGCTTTTACACGCCTCAGGAGGTAGGAGCACCGGAACGCAATATAGCCGAATGGCTACGCTTTGCTCGCTACGGAGATAAAGATGAAGAAAAGGAAACAGAACAATAAGATTCATATGAAAATCAAGGTATTAAGAACAGTTATCCCGACGTTGACTGCAGTACTATTCCTTAGTGGATGCGGTATTGTGCCGGTATCGGGCAGAAGGCAGCTCAGTTTGGTTCCGGAAGAACAGATTATTGCACAAAGCTCGTTGCAGTATGGTCAATTTGTAGCCCAAATGCCGAAAAGTACAGATAAGAAGGCTACAGATCGTGTAAAAAGGGTATGCAATAACATTGCCGAAGCGACGGATCGCTACCTAAGGGCACACAATGCAACCGAATTGGCAAGTAAAATGAAATGGGAAGTTAACCTCATAGCCGATAGACGCATAAATGCGTTTTGTATGCCTGGCGGTAAGATTGTGGTTTTTACCGGTATTCTTCCACTTTGTAAAACAGATGCCGAGCTGGCAACCGTTATTTCGCACGAAGTGAGCCATGCGGTGGCACGTCACAGCAGCGAGCGGCTCAGTCACGAGATTCTACGTCAAATGGGCGGTCAGGCAATCGGCATTGTTGTTAGTGGAGAAAGTGGCATTATGCAGACCGTTATCAGCCAAGCATACGGGTTGGGATCGCAACTTGCCGTTTCTCTTCCCTACAGCCGTAAGCACGAGGAAGAAGCTGATATAATCGGACTAACATTTATGGCTCTTGCAGGCTATAATCCGGCGGATGCTATAACATTTTGGGAAAAGATGAGTAAAGCATCCGAAGGAAATCGCACTCCTGAATTCCTCAGTACCCATCCCAGCGAACAAAACCGAATTAAAGCCATCCGCAAGGCTCTACCGGAGGCAGAAGCTCTTTACCGGGAAGAAATCAATAAGCGCAAATGAACAATTTGCTACTTACGGATGTTTACTACAAAGTTGCGGTGCCGAGGATACCAATCGGCACGATGAATTTGATACAAAAAAGCAATTAGGTAAATACAGCAAACTACTCTCCGAAAGCGATAAAGAAAGAGAATGAAAGAGACCCCTCAGAACCCTTGGAGCATTGAACCCGCTACAGCCGATGACACGCGTGTTATCTCCCCTATTCCGCTTCCCATACTACAGATAGAAGGAAAGGATGAAGGGAGTGCTTTGGCTCATAGCTCCGAGCGCGAATACCCACTGATACCGTTACGTCATAATGTTCTGTTCACCCGTCAGGCATATGCACTTGCTATATCCGAAGAAGACTTAAAGCAATGGTTCGGGAAGCGCAATAACGAACATGATATATCCGGTTCCTATGCAGTGTTTGCAGGGGTTGCTGAGGATGCAGCGGAAGAGCTGAGTGAAAAAGATATATACCCGGTAGGGGTGCTTTGCCACATTGCCAAACAGATCAGCTTTATGCCTAACGAAGAGACTTCGGATGAAGAGGATAGCGGGATCATTGTGGTCACAGAGCAGTTAGTCAGTTTGCGTAGTGTCTACAGGCGTTCCGGTTACCTACGTACTAAAGTGGATCTCAAGCCCGAAACGCTCCCCCGCAACAAACGGGATAAAGAGTTCTCTGCACTCATTGACACGGTAAAAGATCTTACATTGGACCTTATTGGCAAGATGTTTGACGAAATGCCGGAAATGATGGTGGATACGCTTCGCAAGAGCAATGATCCGATTCACATTGTCAACTTTTCCGCTTCTGTACTTGCCCTGCGGCAGTCTATCAAGCAAGAGCTACTGCAAATTACGGCGATAAAGAAGCGTGCCTCCGCGTTAATGTCCTACCTACAAGAGGCGAATGAGATACAAGATCTGAAGAATAGCATTCGTTCCAAAACTAAGGTTGAATTGGACAAAAAGAACCGTGAGTACATCCTAACCCAACAATTGCAGCAAATACGCAAGGAATTGGGTGACAGTGACGAAAACGGAGTTGAAATCAAGGAGTTAGAGGAACGAGCCCAAACGAAAAAGTGGAGCGAAAGTGTAGCGAATTCCTTTGCGAAGGAATTACGCAAACTTAAGCATATGTATCCACAAAGCCCTGATTATGCAACACAATACCAGTATTTGGAAACATTGTTGGAACTGCCTTGGGGCGTATATACAAACGATGAATACGATCTAAAGGGAGCCCAAGCTCAGTTAGATAAGGATCACTATGGGCTGGAAAAGATAAAGGAGCGTATCATAGAGCACCTTGCGGTACTTAAACTGCGTAATGATATGAAATCGCCCATTCTTTGCCTTTGGGGACCTCCGGGAGTGGGGAAAACATCACTCGGCAGAAGTATTGCCAAAGCTTTAGGGCGAAAGTATATTCGTATTTCCTTGGGAGGCGTAAATGATGAAGGCGAAATACGCGGACATCGGCGCACGTACATCGGTGCCATGCCGGGCCGTATCATCCAAAGCATCAAAAAATGCGGTTCCTCAAATCCGGTTATTGTATTGGACGAAATCGACAAAATTGACCGCGATTACAAGGGTGATCCGAGCAACGCCTTGCTGGAGGTGCTGGATCCGGAGCAAAACATTGCCTTCCACGATAATTACATAGATATCGATTTTGACCTTAGCAAGGTGCTTTTCATTGCTACCGCCAATACGCTTTCCACTGTTTCAAGACCTCTTTTGGATCGTATGGAATTAGTCCAGCTGACGGGCTATATTGATGAAGAGAAGCAAGAAATTGCTCTTCGCCACCTTATTCCACATCAACTGGAAGAACATGGCTTGAAACCTAAGGATTTGAAGTTTTCGCGTCCCGTATTGGAACTTTTGATTGATGGCTACACACGTGAGAGCGGAGTTCGTAACTTAGAGAAGCAAATCGCCGCAATCTGTCGCAAACGAGCACGCACCATTGCAGATGAAAAAGAAACTAAGCCTCGCGCACTGACCCAGAAATTGGTGAAAGAGCTATTAGGACCACCTCCATTTTCTCGCGATTCTTATGAAGGAAACGAATACTACGGAGTGGTTACCGGATTGGCTTGGACAAGCGTTGGCGGTGAGATACTTTTAATCGAAACCAGTATTCATCCGGGTAAAGAAGGCAATCTGATTCTTACCGGTAACTTAGGAAACGTAATGAAAGAATCGGCTTCCATTGCTTTCGATTACATACGTAGTCACGCGGAAGAATTGGGGATTCAGCGGGATGCATTCAAAGATAGTGAAGTCCATTTGCATGTACCTGAAGGAGCCGTCCCCAAGGATGGTCCTTCGGCAGGTATCACTATGACAACTTCGCTTGTTTCTGCATTTGCAAAACGTCGGCTTCGCCCACGCTTCGCTATGACCGGTGAAATGACTTTGCGCGGCAAAGTGCTTCCTGTAGGCGGTATAAAGGAGAAAATCTTAGCGGCTAAACGTGCCGGTATTGAGCATATTATCCTTTCAAAAGAGAACGAAAAGGATATCTCTCAAATCGATCAAAAATACCTCGGAGGCGTTTCCTTTCACTATGTAAAGGATATTCGCGAAGTGCTTGATATAGCGTTAGAACCGAAAACGAAGGAAGAAAAAGAGCCATGAACGCAACCGACCGACAATACGATACCATAATGGCTCGCTGCAGAGCACTTTTTAAGGACAAAACCCTTGATTACGGTACTTCGTGGCGTGTGCTTCGTTCGCCGTCATTAACGGATCAGCTCTACATAAAGGCACTTCGTATTCGTACTGTAGAAGTAGCTGACAAGGCGCAGGTTAACGAAAGTATTGAAGACGGCTTTATCGCTTTAGTCAACTACGCGCTTATGGGTATTATTCAAATTTCGGAGGGTTTTGCCGATAATGCTGATATGGACGCCAGAACAGCATTACAGAAATACGACAAAGCTGCAGAGGAAACGCGCGAACTTATGCAACGCAAAAATCACGACTACGGCGAAGCGTGGCGAACGATGCGTATAGGTTCCTTTACTGATATCATTCTTCAGAAAATCATGAGGACGAAAACCATTGAAAACAATGGTGGTAAAACAATTGTATCGGAGGGAATCAAAGCAAACTATCAGGATATTGTAAATTACGCTCTATTCGCCTTAATCCGATTGTCCGAAGAAAAAGATGTACAAGAAGGAGAGAATTAGCTTAATCATAGTTACCATTGCCCGCCTATTGCTGGCACTGACGTTGCTTTTCTCCGGTATGGCGAAAGGTATTGATCCGGTAGGCGGAGGCCTCAAAATGGAAGAATACCTCCGCACGTTTGGATTATCGGGCCTACGCCCTTACGCCACTACCCTATCACTGCTACTCAATTCCTTTGAATTTACGCTTGGGGCTCTCCTTCTTATGGGCGTTTGGCGCAAGCTTACCGCGTGGCTTGCGTTGCTTTTTATGGGAATTATGACCCTAATATCCCTTTATCTTGCGCTGTTTAACCCAATTGCTGACTGCGGTTGTTTTGGGGATGCACTTCATTTGACTAATTGGCAGACGTTTGCCAAGAATGTTCCCTTGCTTCTCTCAGCAATAATCTTTTTCTGTTATAAGCACCGAATTAAACCGCTTTTCCGTTCAAAGAGAAGCACATTAGTGATGGTAGCTTTAGCTTTGGGCGGTATTTTATTCTTTAACTACCGCAACTTACGTTACCTGCCTATAATGGATTTTCGTCCCTTCAAGGTAGGTGCCTCTCTTCAGGATCTTGTGCTTGTTCCCGATGGGGCTCCACAAGATGAATATGAGTATGCCTTTATCTACGAAAAGAATGGTGTCAAACAAACTTTTCTGATGGATAGTTTACCCGATGATTCCTGGAATTACGTGGAACGGCACGAACAGTTAGTACGTAAAGGCTATAGACCTCCCGTAGCGGACTTTGCTCTTTTCAGCGAAGGTAGGGAAGTTACCGACCTAATCCTACACAATTCCGGACCTATGATATGGATTCTAAGCCCAAATTGGCACGATGCAAATCATTCCGTGGCGGGCAGAATCAATCGTCTTTACGAAACAGCTTCCGCAAAAGGTATATTGGTTTTCGCTGTTTCGGGAAGCGATCCTACTAATGTGGAGCGTTGGCGCAATGCAACAGCTGCCAAGTATAATAACATTTTATTGGACGCCACTACCGTTAAGACTATTATTCGGAGCAATCCGGGCCTTATGTTCGTGGAAAATGGTGTTATTCGCAGTAAGGAATCTGCATTTGCAATCCCCACAAGCAACACCTCATTGGATCGTTTTATTGATCGTTCCTTTTCGGAGAATAGGAATATTACGTTGCGCGCTTTGGTTGCTCTCGCCCCTCTACTCATTTGGGTTCTGTGCGTTTTGCTCGCATTTTTACTACCACGAAGGAATGCTTAGTACGAAATAATCATCAACTAACAACAAATAAAGACTATGAGACAAAAAATCGTTGCCGCAAATTGGAAAATGAATAAGGACCTCAACGAAGGCCTTAGCTTAATCGCTGATTTAAAGAAAGCGCTCGCAACAAAAAAGCCGAATGGTAAAGTTATCATTGCGCCCCCTTACATTCATCTTTCCGGCGCAGCTGAATTGATCCGCGGTACGGATATTTGCCTTGCAGCTCAAAATGTAGCAAAGGAAAAGAACGGAGCGTTTACCGGTGAAGTATCGGCTGAAATGCTGGCTTCTACGAATGTTTCTTATGTACTTGTGGGGCATTCCGAAAGAAGAGCTTATTATGGGGAATGTAGCTCCGTTCTGCTTGAAAAAATACATCGTGCTTTGGAGTCAGGATTGAACCCCATCTTCTGCGTTGGAGAGCAACTTGCTGAACGAGAATCCGGTCAACACTTCGACGTGGTTCGCCGTCAGCTGGAAGAAGCCCCCTTTACTCTGAATAAGGAGGATTTTGCCAAACTTATTATTGCTTACGAACCTGTTTGGGCTATTGGCACCGGTAAAACGGCAACACCCGAAATCGCTGAGGAAATGCACGCCCACATTCGCCGTTGCATTGCTGAAAAGTTTGGTAAAGATCTTGCTGAGGAAACATCCATTCTTTACGGAGGTAGCTGTAATGCGTCCAACGCGGTTTCCCTTTTTAAGCAACCTGATGTAGATGGCGGACTAATTGGAGGAGCCTCTCTTTCAGTCGAAAAGTTTATGCCGATTATAGAGGCATGGGACAACCTATCCGAATCAAACAAATAATGATGAACCGCGTTCGCAATTTATTTATTTGCGCGCTCGTTTTGGGGGGATTTTTCACCGCTCAAGCACAGCAGAATAATGGGGGAGCTTACTCCACGGTACCTCGCGATATCTTTGAAGCGCTTGCTTCTCAACGCGATGGTGAAGGCGATGTAACCATACAGCAGCCCGAAGCGCTCCGTAAAAGAGTAGGTTCCGTATCCCAAATTCACTTCAATGCTTTGGAAAATCCCTCCCAAATCGTGATAAGCCAAGGCTTCCGGATACAGGTATTTAACGGCAATTTGCCTACCAGTAAGCAGGAAGCCTATCGGCGCACCCGTTTGGTGAACAGCGCTTTGCCAGGAACAATGTGCTATTTAACCTATAAAGCCCCCTTCTGGAGACTCCTCGTAGGCGATTACACTTCCATAAACGAAGCACGAAAAGCTATGCTCACACTGAAGCAACAACTGCCGTCCTTCGCTTCCGAAATATATATTGTCCGTGATAAAATCAGACGTATCCACTAAGCTTAACACTTTCCTATGGCTTTAAACCCCAAAAACAACGACTCAGATAAGGATTTTGACGAGTTCTGCGCCCTGCAAAGACGCGTTATTGAGCTACTCGGTGAAGATCCCAATCGCGAAGGCCTCCTCAAAACGCCCGAACGTGTAGCCAAGTCTCTTCGTTTCCTTACCAAAGGTTATGACGAAGATCCCGTTGAAATTCTTCGCGGAGCAACCTTTCGCGAGGATTATCGGCAGATGGTTATCGTGCGTGACATCGATTTCTTCTCCCTTTGCGAGCACCACATGTTGCCCTTTTTCGGCAAAGCTCACGTGGGTTACATCCCCAACAAATACATAACCGGACTTAGCAAAATAGCTCGCGTTGTGGAGGTTTATGCACGAAGGCTTCAGGTTCAGGAGCGTTTAACCACACAAATCAAACAATGCATCCAGGATACCCTTAACCCACTGGGCGTAATCGTGGTAATTGAGGCGGAGCATATGTGTATGCAAATGCGTGGAGTGGAAAAGCAAAACTCGCTTACCACAACAAGCGACTTCACCGGTGCCTTTGAAGAAGCTCGTACTCGCGAAGAATTTCTAAACCTCATTCGTAGCGGTAGATAGAGAGACATTATGCCCAAGCAGTACATTATTCTACTCACTTTCCCGGAGGACGACACCTTCCTGCGCATTCTCTCCATTCCGGGGGATGCCTCCGCAAAGCAACTTCACCGGCTAATCCTTGATGCGGTTGCCTATCCGCCTGATACCATCGCCACCTTTGACATCGTAGATAACGAGAACAATCTCCAAAAAGAACTCCTTTGTGATGCCGACTTTTTAGAACTTTCGGATAAAGGTGTGCCCACGCTACTGATGGACGATCTTTCCGTTGCGGAGCTTTTTGCTGATCCGGAGCATCTTAGCTGCCTATATGTGTTTGATTTCTTCGGCAATCGCGCTTTCCATCTTCGGTTGTTCAACACCGAAAACACCACATCTGACCCCAAAGTAGTACAGAAACGGGGAGAGGCGCCCGCACCGGAATCTGAATGGGATGCAGCCGATAACAATATTTTCTCGGACGACGCTGATTTATCCTTTGGGGAACTCAACGAGGATGAACTCTACGATTCCGAAGAACCACCCTACGATTCCGAAGATCCCTTTGGCGTTTAAGCCTACTCTCATTGTTATTTCCGGTCCTACCGGAGTGGGGAAAAGCCGTTTTGCAATTGATATTGCCGAGCGGCTCGCTTGTCCAATTGTTTCGGCTGATGCAAGGCAAATCTACAAAGGAATGGAAATCGGTACCGCCGCCCCATCCCCTTCCGACCTAAAACGAGCCGAGCACTATATGATAGGTACGGTCAGTCCGACCGATTACTACTCAGCAGCACGTTACGAAGCCGAAGTAATTCCCCTATTGGAACGTCTTTTCCGCAGCCATCCCTATGTGGTGCTTGCCGGCGGCTCTATGCTTTATGTGGATGCCGTCTGCTTTGGCATTGATCCTATGCCGGACGTGCCGCTTGAAATAAGGGAACATCTAAAGGAACGACTCGATGCACAAGGCGCAGATGCTCTGCTTGACGAACTGAAACGAGTAGACCCATCCTACTGGCGAAACGTAGATCGAAGCAACACGAAGCGTATTTTGCACGCACTCGAAGTATTCTATGCGTCAGGCAGACCTTTTTCCTCTTTCCGAACTGCGGTCAAAAAGCCCCGTTCGTTTGACATTCGTAAAGTTTTGCTTGTATGCGAGCGCGAAAAGCTCTATCACGATATCAACGAGCGCACCCTCCGCATGCTTGATTCCGGCTGGTTAGACGAGACAAAGAGTCTACTCCCCTACCGAAATACGAACGCATTGGACACCATTGGGTACAAAGAGCTCTTCGCATATTTGGATGGCACCATCGATTTCCCGGAAGCCATTCGGCTGATCCAACGCAATACACGACGTTATGCACGTAAACAAATGACCTGGTTTCGGCGTGATGGCGAATACCTTCTCTACCCTAACGATGCCTCCCCTGACCACCTTCTGCAGCTCCTTTGGCTTCCTTCGTGTCTAACCTAACTCACTTCCACATCCTTTTCTCGTAACTGTCCCGAAGTTCTCCCAACTCCACCACTTTCATTCCTACGCAAACGGAACCTCTCTTTCCTATTCCACACTTTTGTTTCTTCAAAAAACGCTGACACCCCCTATCTACCTTCCCCAGCTCCTTCAGTAACCTCTCCACACTTTCTAATACTCGACCCACTCTCCGCCTACCTCTTCCCGCCCGCCTTATTAAGGAGACCCACTCTCTTTCTCCATACTACCTCAAACCATTCTACGTAGATTCTCAACCATTTCTACGTACATCCTTGACAAATTCTTTAAAGGGTTTATACAAATCACTTAAAGGATTTATACGCGTAATTAAAACGATTTGTATAAATCATTAAAAGGATTTATCGAGAACCTATAGACAACCGGTTGAGTTTCTTCGTACAACGGATTGAGTTTCTTCGTACAACGGATTGAACTTCTTCGTACAAGTGGGAGAGGTATACTCGTCTATCAGATCAAACTGAAGGGAAAAACGAGGTGATTGTTGTGTGTTGCTGAGTGCTAATTTAGGGAGTCGGAGGCAAAAGTAACCCTTTAGTAAGGAAATTTTGTTACATTCGCACGCAGAACAGAAGGATAAGGTAAGGAATGAGTTCCGGCAGTTTGCTCAATTTTGATCGTACGATGCTCGCCAATACGGACGAGTCGCTTCGTTACGAGTATATTCGAAGCAACCGAATGGGTGCATTCAGCAGTAGCACGCTGGTAGGATGCAACACGCGTAAGTACCATGGGTTGCTGGTGGTTCCCCTGCCTAATCTCAGCGCCCATAACCATGTTTTGCTCAGCTCATTGGATGCATCGGTGGTGCAGCACGGCACTACGTTCCATACGGCAGTTCACAATTACGAGGGCGGACACATCGCTCCGGGCGGTCACAAGTACATTCGCTCGTACAGCATCGAAAGCGTTCCCCGAACTATTTACCGCGTTGGCGGTGTTCTGCTGCAGACGGAGACCCTTTTGGAGCGTTATCACAACCGGATTATCGTTAAATACACGCTATTGGAGGCACACAGCGACACGAAACTTCAGTTGCGCCCGCTGGTGGCGTTTCGCGACGTAACTCTGCTGACCCACGAGAACAGCAACGCCAATACGCAATTTGAGCGCGTACCCGACGGCATTTCGATGCAAATGTATGCCGAATACCCGCATCTCTATATGCAATGCGGCGGCAAAGCTTCCTTTCGCGATGAGGGTTGTTGGTACAAACGTTTCGAGTACCCCAAGGAAAAGATCCGGGGATATGAATCGGTTGAAGATCTTTATTCGCCGGGGTTCTTCGAACTGACCATTCGTCCCGATGAACCGGTCCATTTTACCGCAGGCTTGGAACCGATAGATATTGCGGAGGTACCGCAGCTTTTTGCACGGGAAGCAGAGAGCCGTCCGCCACGAACCACCTTTTGGGATTGTCTCAAGCATGCTGCCGAGCAGTTCTTTGTTCGCGAAGGTACCGATAAAGCCTACCTACTGGCAGGTTTCCCCTGGTTCGGAATTCGGGCGCGCGATACATTCATTGCACTGCCGGGATGCACGTTGTACGCAGGCAACAGGGACGCCTTTGAGCAGATTTTAGCTACAACTATCCCCGAAGCGATGAACTTCCTGCGACAGAATGCCTCGTATCGGCAAAGCCGAATAGAGGGCTTGAAGGCACCCGATAACGGAGTTTGGGCGATTTGGGCAATAACCGAGTACGCACGTATGATCGGTATGGAGGACGCAAGAGCTCGATTCGGCAACTTCGTGGACGAAATTGTGCAATACTACCTCAGTAACCGTCACCCAAACTGCCGTCTAACCGAAAAAGGTCTGCTCTATTTGGAAGGCAACGGGGAAGCGCTTACCTGGATGGACGCTGAAATAGACGGAAAGGCGGTTATTCCGCGCCGAGGGTATTTAGTTGAGCTGAATGCTCTTTGGTACCATGCGCTTCGGTTCTACGCAACTTTGCTTCCAGAAAAGGCATCGGCTATCGGGATTGATGCGCTTGCCGACAAAGCGGCACGCTCGTTTTGCGATACGTTCATCAATCCCTACGGCTATTTATACGATTACGTTACCGAAGAGGGTTACCGTGAGTTAGGCGTCCGGCCGAACATGTTGTTTGCCGTTTCTCTACACAATTCGCCTTTAGAGCGACGCAAGCAGCGCGAAGTGCTGGATGTTGTGACCAAAGAGCTGCTTACGCCCAAAGGAATACGCACACTCAGTCCGCGAAGCGAAGGATATCGTCCGCACTGCAACGGCTTGCAATCGGAGCGCAACATTGCCTATTACAACGGCTCCGCTTGGCCTTGGCTGATGGGTGCTTATACGGATGCTTATCTACGTATATACGGAGCGCATGGCGTCAGCTTCCTCAGGCGCATCTTTGTTGGGCTAACTGATGAAATAAAGCGGCACGGAGTGGCTACCTATTCCGAGCTTTACGACGGAACGCCACCCTACGATTCGCACGGAGGAATATCCTTTGCTATGAGCGTTGGCGAGATTTTGCGCGCGCTCTATACGTTGGAACACGCTTCCGAAGGGGAGCAAACTGCCTTTAACTACCTTTTGGATGACTGACACGCCGTGAAAGTACTAATGTTTGGGTGGGAGTTTCCGCCCCATATATTTGGCGGATTGGGCACGGCGAGCTATGGACTTACCGAAGGATTAGCGCAACAGCCGGGCGTGGATGCCATTACCTTTATGGTACCGCACCCGTACGGCGATGAAAATCAATCGTTTGTTCGGCTCATTGGTGCCGATACAACTCCCATCGTCTACCGCGATTTAGGTCCGGATGAACTACGGGCGCACTTTGGAAAGCGTACTACGCCGGAGGAATACTACCGGTTGCGGAACCATATTTATGCTGATTTTCGCTACCGATATACGGACAATGCCGGCTGCATTCCCTTTGCCGGTGGCTATCCGAATAATCTTTTGGAGGAAATCAACAACTACTCGATTGTAGCTGGAGTGGTTGCGCGTGCGGAACAATTCGATGTCATCCACGCACACGACTGGGTCTGCTATCCCGCCGGTATACACGCAAAAGCGATTACGGGCAAGCCGCTTGTGGTACACGTCCATGCAACCGACTTCGACCGAAGCCGCGGAAATGTCAATCCCGACGTATTTCGTATCGAAATGGACGGTATGAATCACGCCGATCATATCATAACCGTGAGCAATCTCACTCGTCGCACCGTAATTGATAAATATGGGCAGCCACCAAGCAAAGTAACAACCGTACACAATGCAGTTACTCCGCTGAGTGAACAGATCCTAGCGTTGCCGGATAAACGGGGCGTGAAGGACAAAGTAGTCACCTTCCTCGGTAGAATTACTATGCAGAAAGGACCGGAATACTTTGTGGAAGCCGCCGCAAAAGTACTCCAACGCACACGCGGCGTACGCTTCGTAATGGCGGGAAACGGTGATATGATGAACGATATGATCGAGTTGGTTGCTCGCAGCCGAATAGCGGATCGCTTCCACTTCACCGGATTTATGCACGGAAACGAAGTGTACGAAGTTTTCAAGGCAAGCGATGCCTACGTAATGCCATCCGTCAGCGAGCCATTCGGCATATCGCCCTTAGAAGCGATGCAATGCGGCGTTCCCTCCATTATCTCCAAGCAATCGGGCTGCGCCGAGATCCTTTCCTACGCACTCAAAGTAGACTATTGGAACGTGGATGCGCTTGCTAACGCAATTCATGCCGTTATTGCCTATCCGGCTCTGCACCATTTTCTCCGCGAAAAAGGCAGAGAAGAGGTAGCAGGGCTTAAATGGTCCGACGCCGGACGCAAACTTTTCGATATATACAGCCGCTTACTTTCCTGAAAAAGATGCACACAATTACCCTGATATTCAACCTCCATCAGCCGTTTCGCCTAAAGAAGTACCGCTTCTTTGATATTGGAAACGACCATTACTACTACGACGATTTCGAAAACGAAGAGGTCATTCATCGCAATAACAGCCAAACCTACGAGCCAGCCAACCGCCTTTTGCTCGATTTGTTGCAGCAATATCCGCAATTTAAGGTATCCTTTGTGCTTAGCGGAACCCTCATTGAGCAGTTGGAGCTCTATGCGCCCGAAACGATTCGTTCCTTTCAGAAGCTTGTCCAAACGGGACGGGTCGATTTTCTCGCAGCTCCCTATGCGCACTCCGTTGCATCTCTTTTTGACGAAAAGGAGTTTGAGTACCAAATGCGCCTGCATACCCGCAAGATACAGTCCCTATTCGGTGTAGAGCCATCGGTTGCCTGCAATACGGAACTCATATATAACGACGAAGTGGCACTGACGTTGGAACGCCTTGGGTACAAGGGCGTACTGACCGAAGGCGCGCGTCACATTCTTGGCTGGAAAAGCCCCAATCTGCTCTACACAACCGCCTCATCCAAGCCGCTCAAGCTTCTTTTGCGCAATTCGCTCCTTAGCGATAAGCTGCAGGCTGCCTTCGGTCGCTACGATTCGCCTGACTATCCCTACACGGTCGATAAACTGTTGCGCGCCGTGAATGCACTACCCGAGAACGAACAATCCGTCATCCTCTATATGGACTACGAAGTTATGGGGACCATTTGGCGTGATGCTACCGGCATTTTCGACTTTTTCCGCGCCCTGCCTCGTATGGCTGTTGATGCCGATATACGCTTTGCCACCGCCGCCGAAACAGCCCTAATGCCGGCTACCGGAGGCACTCTTTCCGTACAATATCCCATCAGCATCATTGGCGAAGCGAAGGATACTGCTCCCTGGCTCGGTAACGAGCTACAAAAAGGCGTACAGGACATGCTCCTTAAATGGGGAGAGCGTGTCCGAATCACCCGGGATAACCGTCTGCTGCAGGATTGGCTTTATCTGCAAAGTGCCGATCACCTTTACTATATGAGTACGCGCCGCGAGCTAAATGGTACCTTTTCGCCCTACGAGTCACCCTTTGATGCCTTCAACAACTACGTGAATGTGTTCAGTGATTTCCTTGTGCGGCTCGAAACCGAATATCCTTCGTCTATTGAAAACGAGGAACTTAATGCGCTATTGAGCACCATCGACCATCAGAACGAACGCATCAAACAGCTTACCGCCGAGCTTGATCTGCTCAAAAAGACCGGTACTATTCCCACCGATTAAACCTGATCAGCTCAAAAAGGACGGCATACCACTTATCACCTAAACCTGATTACTGCCACTTACCCACCTCCCGAGCTACCCTTTTCACCTGAGGATCTGCGCTTTATCCATACCAAACCGTATTTTTCTCAAACCGATCAGCTGTAACCCAACCTTTAGCACTCGTTCAACTCACCTAAGGAAAGCCTCACATCTGCGCAACCTTACCTGACTTTTCCCTACGGAACTGCCTAATCCTCACATACACTACGCCACAACTCTTCTCTATCGGAGTTGATCGGGTTTTCTCTGATAAGTTCTGATAAACTCCGAGAGGGAAGATATTTGCGCGAAGGTGTACCGGTTGGGACGACTCATACGCAGGAATGGGTCAGAGGTAAGGGAGAGTGTACGCGGCTCTGGAGATGAAATGGAGCAGTTATGTAGGGGATCGGCGGGCGATGGGAGCCGGGTTTGAGTGATGCGTGTGTATCTGATAGGAAAAAGCAAGGACGAATGGGGGGAGTTCGGGGGGAGGGGGGCAAGAAAATCAGGTTTTTCGCGGTCCATTCCTCTTTTATGAGTAAATTTGTCGCGGTAGAAAGAAGTAATGAATCAATCTGTCTTATCCATTCATCGCGGAGTTGCGCGTTATGCTCTCGCCACAGTCGCGCTACTGCTTGTCCCTTTGTGCTATTCGTGCACAAAGCATGGGGGATCGAGCACCGCAGACATTACGTGGGATACGGTTACGCTACAGGTAATCGACTCAGTAGAAGAAAGTCGGGAGAAAGCGTATTTTATCGGTGATTTTACGATGCTATTTCCCCAAGAACATCAGGCTCTTGCGCAGGAAATAAGGCGCGTTGCTCTGGGGGACGAAGCGGGCACATCGCTCACCGACCGCGAGGCTCTCAAGAGCTTTGCTACACGTATGGAGCAAGTATTCCTCTCCGATAGCACCTATATGGGCACCACCTCGCAACAAGCGGTATCAATGATTACCACCATACCCTATAAAGATGCCCACGTTGCCACGCTATGTATTGATGTAACCACACGAAACAACGACGAGGAGGCGTTTCACTCGCGACGCTATTGCTGCTTCGCTTTGGAAAAGGGCGAAGCATTAGGCGAGCGAAGCCTATTTGTTGAAGGATACGAGGAACAGCTACACCGTTTGCTGTTGGAAGAAGCAGAAGAGAGCTTCCCTGGTGTTGTCTTTATCACGGATGAACTAACGCCAAACGGCAATTTCGCTATCAAAGAAGCGGGTATCCAGTATTGCTTTTCAACCGAAACAGTAGCGCCGCAACTGAACCACAACAACGAAGCGGTGGAACTTCTCTTGCCGTGGAAACGTTTAACCGCCATTTTGGCAACTCCGTCACCGGTCAGTCACCTCGAATAAAGCTAAGTTATCATGCAGGAAGCACTTACTGAACGGCAACAGATAGCACTCATTTACGAGCTTTTCCCCGATCTTACTTCGGCACAGAAGGAGCAAATGGAAGCGCTTGGTCCTCTGTACAGAGAATGGAATGCAAAGATCAATCTCATTAGCCGTAAAGACATTGATAATCTATACCTTCATCACGTACTGCATTCGCTCGGAATTACCGAAATGCTTCGGTTCACTACGGGAACGGTAGTGCTGGATGCCGGTACGGGTGGAGGCTTTCCGGGCATTCCGCTCGCGATTCTATTCCCTGAGGTACGCTTCATCTTGGTAGATAGTACGCAGAAGAAAATAAAAGCGGCACAAGCAGTGGCTGAAGCGGTTAAATTGGAGAACGTATGCTTCCGAGGTGAACGCCTGGAAGCGGTGAAGGCAGAATGCCACTTTGTGGTAAGTCGAGCCGCACTACAGCTTACCGATTTAGATGCCGTAACGCGACACCTTTTCGTAAAGGAGCAACGCAATGCGCTCCCCAACGGAATCATTGCGCTCAAGGGAGGGCAGCTAACAGCGGAAACAGCTCCGTATCGAAATAGCCTTATTACGGCTCCCCTCTACCCTGCTCTGCGCGATGAGTATTTCAAGGAGAAGCAGGTAGTGTATATACCTATTAACCGATGACCCTCTATGCAACAAGTAACGAACAGCGTTTACCGCCTTGTATTCAATAGTGTAGAAGAGAATTGCTACATCCTTATAGACAAGGCAACGCACTGTGCGGCTATCGTTGACCCGGGCTGCATGAATAAAGGCGAAGAAGAAGCGCTTGCCAACGCCGTAGAGCATTTAAAGGTCAAGCCGGTACTATTATTAGTAACGCATATGCATTTTGACCACATCTGGGGCGTGCACTACGTGGCAGACAAATGGCACTTAACGCCCATGGCTCACAAAACAGAAATCGCCCAAATGCCCTCGCTCAGCGAACAGCTTGCCGGCTACGGAATAGCTTCCGAAGGGCGCTATCCGGATAATACTATTGAGCCGCTTCCGGAGGACCAACCAATCACCTATGGAGAAAGCCGTTTGGAGGTTCTGCCCGTACCCGGACACAGTCCCGGACATGTAGCTTACTATAATCGCTCAGAGGGCTTTCTACTCACGGGCGATGCCCTTTTCTACGAAAGTATCGGACGCACCGATCTGTTGGGAGGAAGCTATCCCAAATTGATACAAAGCATTCAAAACGAAATATTCACGTTGCCCGATGAGACCCTGGTATTGCCCGGACACGGCATACCAACCTCTGTAGGACACGAAAAGCATAATAACCCATTCTTATTACAATAGACAAATGGACACCCGTAATTTCACTCTTCGCCACGTAGGTATCTCCGAGGAAGATCTTCCCGAGATGCTGCGCACGATAGGCGTTGATTCAATGGATAACCTTCTGAAAGAGGTTTATCCGGACAATATCTTTTTGAAGAAAGAGATTGAACTACCCGAACCGATGACCGAACGGGAACTGGCGGAACATATCACTGAATTGGCTTCACGCAATACCCCTTACACAAGTTACATCGGTAGAGGGTGGTACGATTGCGTTACGCCTGCCGTAATTAGGCGCAATGTATTGGAAAACCCCGTGTGGTACACTTCCTATACGCCCTACCAGGCTGAGATTTCACAAGGACGATTGGAAGCGCTCTTTAACTTCCAAACGGTTATAAGTGAACTAACTGCGTTACCTCTGACCAATTGCTCTCTTTTGGACGAAGCAACCGCCGGAGCGGAAGCGGCAATGCTTCTTTTCAACAAACGTACACGCGAACAAGTTAAGAAGGGTGCCAATAAGCTCTTTGTAGACAAACGACTCTTTGAAACAACCATTGCGGTAATCGAAACGCGTGTGGTGCATCAAGGAATGGAATTGGTGGTAGGTGATTACAAAGAAATAGAGCTTACCGATTCATTCTTTGGCGTAATGCTTCAATATCCGGACTCGGTAGGCGCGATAAACGACTATCCCGATTTTGTAGCCAAAGCCAAAGCGCAGGGAATTACCTGTGCCGTAGCCGCCGATCTGCTGAGCCTTGTGATGCTCACTCCCCCGGGAGAATGGGGTGCAGACGTAGTGTTCGGCTCGGCGCAACGATTTGGTATTCCTATGTACTACGGCGGACCTTCTGCCGGCTATTTAGCTTGCAGAATGGAATATAAACGCGAAATCCCCGGACGCATCATTGGGCTTTCAAAAGATGCCTATGGACATCCTGCGTATCGCCTTGCCCTTCAGACGCGTGAACAGCATATTAAACGCGAAAAAGCTACCTCAAACATCTGCACGGCGCAAGCATTACTGGCATCCATGAGTGGCTTCTATGCCGTATATCATGGTGCAGACGGATTGACCGAAATAGCGCGACGTGTTCATTCTTACGCGGGACATCTTGCAAAAGCAGCCGAATCGCTCGGCTTCAAGCAATACAATAGCGAATTCTTTGATACATTGCTTTTCCAACTTCCCGAAGGAAAGTCGATGGACGAACTAAAGCGGATTGCTCTGGAATATCGTGTTAATTTGCGCTACTTCGAGTGCCAAAGCTGCTTTGGGGTTAGTTTAGATGAAACTACGTTGCCGGAAGATCTGAATGTATTGCTACAGATTTTTGCGGAAGTTGCCGGAAAGGATGCTCCCACTCTGAGCGATGTGCCTTGCGACACTCTATTTGTGAACGATAAGTGGCAGCGTAAGAGTACTTTCCTGCAATACGACGTATTCAAAAAGTACCACACCGAAACGGAGTTAATGCGTTACATCAAGCGCCTTGAACGCAAGGATATTTCGCTTGCGCACTCTATGATTTCGTTAGGTAGCTGTACCATGAAATTGAATGCCGCTGCAGAGCTGGATGTACTCTCCAATCCTCATTTCTGTAATATTCATCCCTATGCACCGGACGATCAGGCGGAAGGATACTTGGAAATGCTCCACAACTTGGAAAGCTATCTTGCCGCTATCACCGGCTTTGATGCTGTTTCGTTGCAGCCTAACTCGGGTGCTGCCGGCGAATATACCGGACTTAGTACAATTCGTGCCTATCTGCACAGCAAAGGCGAACAGCAACGCAATATAGTTATCCTACCCGCTTCCGCTCACGGAACCAATCCGGCAAGTGCTTCGCAGGCTGGATTTACCCCGGTCATTGTGAATACGGACGAAAAGGGAGACGTGGATATGGACGACTTTATGGCCAAAACCGAGCAATACAAAGATCAGATTGCTGCCATAATGATCACCTATCCGAGCACACACGGCATCTTTGAAAGCAATATCGTAGCTATCTGCAAACGCATTCATGAGTGTGGTGGTCAGGTATATATGGATGGAGCTAATATGAACGCACAGGTAGGCTATACCAATCCGGGCTTTATTGGTGCCGATGTATGCCACCTGAACCTACACAAAACGTTCGCTATTCCTCACGGAGGGGGTGGTCCCGGCATGGGTCCCATTTGTGTAGCAAAGCATCTGAAGCCGTTCCTGCCGAAGCACATTGTGCGCTATGGCGATGGTGCTAACGAAGTATCCGCAGCTCCGTTCGGCAGTGCTGTCATTGCCGGTATTACCTATAGCTATATTCGTCTTTTGGGTATTGAAGGACTGAAGAGAGCTACCGCCACTGCCATTCTTAATGCTAACTATATGGCACAACGACTAAAGAGCAGCTATGGCGTTGTCTATACGGGCAAAAGCGGTCGAGTTGGGCACGAACTGATCCTTGAATGCCGCAAATTGAAGGAAGAAACCGGATGCGATGAAAACGATGTATCCAAGCGACTTATGGACTTCGGCTACCACGCGCCTACGCTTTCGTTCCCGGTACACGGAACGCTTATGATCGAACCTACTGAAAGTGAAAGCAAAGCTGAGCTGGATCGCTTCATTGAAGTTATGGAGTGTATTTATGCAGAAGCGCGCGAAGTTGCTGAAGGTAAAGCCGATAAAGAGGACAATGTACTGAAGAACGCGCCCCATCCTCAATACGAAGTATGCGCTGATGAGTGGCATCACAGCTATCCGCGCAGCAAAGCGGCTTTCCCACTGCCCTATCTGAACGACAATAAGTTCTGGATTAACGTAGCACGTATTGATAATGGTTTTGGGGATCGTAATCTCCTTCCGTCAATGTGTGACTGCGATGCCTTTTTCGCTCAGCTTAAAGCAGAAAGAGGACAATAACCCTTTTTGAGGTCTAACAAGGCAGAGTGCGCTTCGGCTGCGCTCTGCCGCTTTTATTGCTCCTCTATGGAAAAACTTCGAATCGAAGATATGCATCGACTTACGCTCGATGCTTATCGCGAGAGTTCCACATTGCCACTAATCTTGTTGTTGGACGATGTGCGCAGTATGCATAATGTAGGTGCCGTTTTTCGTACTGCCGATGCCTTCCGGATTGAGCAGATTGTACTCTGCGGTATTACCGCAACTCCTCCGCACACGCTGATCCACAAAACCGCCTTAGGAGCAGAGGATTCCGTTCCTTGGCACTACGAAAAAGATAGCTTGGAAACCGTTCTCCGATTAAAAACGAGCGGATATCGAATTTGGGTATTAGAACAGGCAACCGGAAGCATTCCGCCCGAGCAAAGCCCGCTACAAGCGGACGAAAAAGCGGTACTCGTTGTGGGGAATGAAGTCTTCGGCGTTCGGGACGAAATAATCAGTGTGGCCGATCGTTGCATCGAGATTCCACAGTTTGGGACCAAGCATTCCCTCAATGTAAGCGTATCGTGCGGCATTGCGCTCTATACGCTCCTTGCGCCCCTCTTCCCCCTCCTCGTCCGCTAAACCCACATTCGTGAGCAAAACATATATACTATTTCGCTCATTGTTCGTACACTATCCGAATGGGTTCCTGTGCATTCTGTGATTAAAGGAATGTATATAAAAAAGGGAAGCCTTTGGATAAAAGCTCCCCTTTATGACTATAGGAACACGCGTCCTCGGTGGAGGAATTATTTGATGCCGATTTCTTGCGTGATACGCTCTATTTTTGTCTGCGCACTTTGGCGTGCCTTGGTTAGGTCTTCACGCTTAGATACTGGTTCTTTTACGCAAATATAGAATTTGATTTTCGGCTCCGTGCCACTGGGACGTATAGATAGCTTTATGCCTCCATCGGTATAGTATTGTAGCACATTGCTGGTAGTTGGCATTTCGAGCGCAGATTGCTTTCCGGAAGCTACGTCGAGGCTCGTTAAAGAGGCATAATCGAGTATTTTTACGATAGTTTGTCCGGCGAGCTCCTTCGGTGGATTTTCGCGAAAATTACGCATCATTTCCTTGATTTCTTCCGCACCTTCGCGACCTTTGCGCACCATATTCATACCCTTATCCGCATAATAGCCGTAGCGCAGGTATATTTCGTCCAAAAGTTCCAATATGGAAAGCCCCTTGTCCTTAGCCCAAGCCGTTAGCTCAGAGAACATACAGCATGCTGAAACACTGCTTTTGTCGCGAATAAAGTCCTCCCAGAGGAAACCGTAGCTTTCTTCGCCTCCGCCAATATAGCGATGCTTTCCTTCGTTTTTGCGGATAACATCAGCAATCCACTTGAAACCTGTATAGGTATCGTGCAGTGTTACTTTGTAATCATCCGCTATGGCGCGAATCAGTTCGGTTGTAACAATAGTTTTTACGATATAATCATCCGGTTTCAAATCGCCTCTTTCCTTGCGTCTTACGATGGAGTAATAGGAAAGAAGCATACATATTTGATTACCGGTGATCAGCTCCATTTTGCCCTTTTTGTTGCGTACTGCTACGCCGAGTCGGTCTCCATCCGGATCACTTCCCAGGACCAAATCGGCATTTGTTTCGTTAGCGCGTTCAATCGCTAAGGCAAGAGCCGCAGGTTCTTCGGGATTAGGGCTTACCACCGTGGGAAAGTCGCCACTGATATGATCCTGCTCAGGAACGCCAATTATATTGTCAAATCCGAATTCTCTTAGCGCGCGCGGCACAATACGCTGCCCCGTTCCATGAATAGGGGTATAGACAATGGGCATATCGTGATGTTTTGCGATGGCTTCCGGAGATAGTGATAGCTCCTTAACAGCTTGAATGAAAGCGCGATCCACATCGGCACCAATTTCTTGGATTAGTGCGGGATTGGCTTGTTGCTTTACATCTGCGATGGAAGCAATACGAGTTACTTCGTCAATCGTATTGGTATCGTGCGGAGCTATCATCTGCGCGCCGTCTTCCCAATAAGCTTTGTACCCGTTGTACTCCTTAGGATTGTGCGATGCGGTTACCATTACGCCGCTTTTGCATCCCAAGTACCGAATGGCAAAGGATACTTCCGGTGTAGGACGAAGTGCGTCAAACAGATAGACCTTAATGCCGTTTGCGGAAAAAACGTTAGCGGCAGTTTCGGCAAAGAAACGACTGTTATTACGGCAATCATGCCCGATTACCACCTTAATCTGCTCATTGGGAAACGCCTTCAGCAGATAATTAGACAGCCCCTGCGTTGCCATTGAAACGGTATAGCGGTTCATTCGGTTTGTTCCTGCGCCCATAATGCCGCGCAAGCCACCTGTACCGAACTCCAAATTCTTATAGAAAGCCTCAATCAGCTCCGTTTTATCCTCCGCCTCAAGCATACGACGCACTTCCTTTTGCGTATCCGCGTCATAACCCTCACTGAGCCAACTTTGAGCCCGTTCCGTCACTTTTTGTAGTAGATCGTTCTGTTCCATAGTGCTTTTGCTTTGCTTTCACCGATAAGTGATCGGGATGGGATTCGAACCCATGGCCATTTGCTTAGAAGGCAAATGCTCTATCCAGCTGAGCTACCCGACCAAACGAATGAGGAGCTACCTCCATATCCGAGACAAAGTTAATGCTTTTCTTTCTAAGCTGATGAAAATACGAGCATTTTGCTCCTCATTTGTGAAACCATTCGCCCCTTAATCGACAAAAGAACACCCCTCAACCTCTCGCCGAACAGAGCTTCGGTATTCCCAAGGGGCAAAGATTCGCTTGACGAAACCTATATACATATTACGCAAAAGGTATATACTTTTCATCTGATAGGTATATACCTTTCGTTCAATAGGTATATACCTTTTGCGAGAGGCGACATATGTATTATAGGGGCGTATCAACTTATCGGAAAAGAGAGCTATCCCAATTGGGAAACAAAACGGAACAGTCTTTACAAGCCTCTCTGACACAACTCCCAATTAAGTGGGTATGAAAGACATTTAGAGCCTTGTACAATCTACCTATATGTCCCCTATACACACCGAAAGTACTTTCAAGACAAATCAAAAGCATTTACACAAAAGCACGAGAGGAAGAGTCTAATAGACTCCTCCTCTTCTCTATAGTACCTACTAAATCGTATCATATCCGAGCATATCGGATATTCCACTCCATAAAAGGTGCAGGAGCTCTCTATAGCAGAACGGTGAGGAGGCCTATAGAATAGCAGGGTTGCATTATACCTTGCTCTTGTTGCAGCGTAACCATATGAGCAAATACCCCATTTCTGGATATTAGCGCTTCAGGCGTACCCTCTTCACAAACTTTCCCATCCTTGAGTACCACTATATGATCCGCATTACGCACGGTACGCATACGATGAGCAATGACTAAAACCGTCTTATTGCGAACCAATTCAGATATACCTGCCTGTATCTTAGTCTCGTTTTCTGCGTCAAGGCTGGCGGTCGCTTCATCCAAAAGGATAATCGGGGCATCTTTTAGTAACGCACGTGCTATGGAAAGGCGCTGTCTCTCTCCGCCTGAAAGTGTTTCGCCGTTCTCGCCGATCAGTGTATTGTACCCCTCGGGCATACGACCAATAAACTCATCGCATTGTGCCAAGCGTGCGACTCTCATCACCTCTTCATCGGAAGCATCGTGCTTTCCGATGCGGATATTATCGGCAATTGAGGCATTGAAAAGCAGAACATCTTGAAAAACAACGGCAAAGTGTTGCAAAAGAGTCTCCGGATCTATTTGCGCGATATCCATACCACCAATGAGGATATGTCCGGAGGTAACATCCCAAAAACGTGCAGCCAATTTTGCTGTAGTACTCTTTCCTCCTCCGGAGGGACCGACCAATGCAGTTACCTCTCCCTGCCGTGCGGTGAATGAAACACCATCCAAAACTCCTTTTCCGGCTTCATATGAGAAAATCACATTTCGAAATTCAATATCAAAGTTCGATAGTGTGATTTCTTTGCTTCCCACTTGTGCCGGCATAGCTTCCATTTCTTTCATCCGTTTGATGCGTACATCAAGAAAGAAAAGCATTGCAAGATTGTTGCATACCTCTTGAATGGGATTGTACACTATGGAAGAAGCGAGCAAAAAGGCAAGGTAGTCAAAAAGCGACACTTCACTTGCTCTGATCAGCAATGCACCTACAAGAATGACCGAAGGCATGCCCAATTTCAGCAATATTACAGAGAGATTGACGAAAATACCCCCTATCAGCTCGCCTTCAATCAAACCCTTTTCATATTCTTTGAGCATTTTATCCAACCCATAAGCATATTCTTTTTCGCCGGAATAGGATTTAATTTCGCACACAGTCTCTAACGCTTCCTGTATTTTTTCCGTCACATTGCGCTTTAAGTGATATACTTCTTCAAACGAACGATCGAGCTTGCGCTTAGCTAAGAGTATTGTCGCAATTGCTAACGGAACTACCCAGAATAGCGAAAGTGCTAGTCTCCAATCATAACAAAACATACCTATCGCTACAAGAACTATAGAAATAGCCGATGCAAATAGCTGAGGTACGGCGTGTGAGAAAGTATGCTCTAATTGAGTACAATCTTCCATTATCGTGGAAGTGAGGTCAGAAAGGTTGCGTTCACCGAAAAATGCAAGAGGCAGGTGACGAAGTTTTTCTGCCATACTAATGCGTCTTTGCGCGCTTTCGTTATACACAGTTGTATAGGTGCTGTCGTACTGCGCAAGGGCAATCACGTACATTACTGCCATAAGAATGATTGCCATGACAACAAAGAACCATACTCCGTGCGATGCAACAGAGTCGGATTCGCCCAAATACTCTGTTAGAAAGAAAAAAAGATAGCATACGGGAAGCATCAGAGCTATATTGAGCAAAGTTGAAAAGAATATACCTTTCCGCAAATCCTTGGCTCCCTTTTCGGAAAGTGCAAAGCGTTTTTGAAAATAGTGAATCATATCTGTTTTATTATTTATGGTTAGATTTTCCACGCTATCGCCTTTTGATATTCGTTCCACATACGGCAATAACGTCCGTTTAGGCGTAGTAATTCATCGTGTGTGCCTTGTTCCTTGATTTCACCCTTATCCAAAACCACGATTTCATCGGCATCTTTCACTGAAGTTAAATGATGGGCTATCATCAATACCGTCCTCCCCTTAGTCAATTGGGATAATGCCTTGCGGATAAGGTGTTCATTTTCGGGATCAGCAAAGGCGGTAGCCTCGTCCAAAACGACTATGGGAGCATCTTTTAGAATGGCTCGCGCCAGTACAATTCGCTGTTGCTCTCCGCCCGAAAGGTAGGTACCTTCGGCACCGATAAGCGTATTGAGTCCGTCGGGCAAACGGTTGATAATTTCCCGACTTTGGGATAAATCAACCGCTCTCAGCACGGAGTCGGACGAAGACTCCGGGGATCCATAGCGGATATTGTCTATGAGGGTTGTTTTAAAGAGGCGTGTATTTTGGAATACAAAGGATACGCTCTGCATCAATTCTTGCTTGCTCATTTCGCGCACATCCGTACCTCCTATCGAAAGGCACCCCTCGCGTACATCCCAAAAGCGAGGAATAAGTCGTGCTAGAGTAGTTTTTCCGCTTCCGGAAGCTCCTACAAGCGCGATTGTTTTACCCTGCGGAATGGTAAGTGTGATATGCTTTACAGCATCTTCTTTGGCTCCTTCGTAACGGAAAGAGACGTCTTCGAAGCGAATGGTAAAATCCTTCGGGGTCTTCGGCGTGGAGCTTTCGGGAAGCGGTGCTGTATCAGTCAGTTTCTCCAAGCGTTCCACCGCTTCGGTTGCCATAAAGAGGTCTTGAGCAAGGTACATAGCTTTCATAATGCTGACAGCGATAATTGGTGTAATCAGCACGTACAGAAAAAGATCCGAGATAACGATCATTGGTTCGCCACCATGTCCGATCAGTATAATCGACAGCGGTACCAGTACAAAGGCAAATGCATTGATTGACACAGTGTATAGTGACATCGGGCGACGCCACCCCCGGGAGTAGCGAATAACCAGATCTCTATAGGTGATAATACTATCATAGAAGCGCTTAAAGGAGAAAACGGTTTGCTGAAAAACCTTGACTACCGGAATCCCGCGTACGAACTCTACCGCTTCGTCACTCATCTTTTCCTGTGCATCAAGGTACATTTTACGAAATTCGCTGCTTTCGGTGCGCATCATATAGCCCATTAGCAGAAAGGCGCACAGAACGGGCACCATAGCGGCAAGCCCCAATTGCCAGTCCACTCCTAACAAAAGGATAATAATCCCAATGGGAGTGACGAGGCTAGCAGCTACATCAGGAAGCAAATGAGCTACCAATGTGTGCGTTTGGCTCGAGTCTTCGTCAATAATTTTACGCATTTTCCCGCTGTTGTGCGTATCGAAAAAGCCCATAGGCATCTGCATTAGTCGCTCCATCGCACTGCGTCTCATGTTGGTTTCGATGCGAAAAGCCGCAAGATGTGAGAGCATAAGCGACAAAAAGTACAATAGAACGGACAGTAGCGACAGCACAAACGCGGCAACAGCATAGCTGACAAGTGGTGTATCGGCGAGATTTCCGTTTTCCATAAGCAAGGTGCGTACCACAAGCCATAGAAAAACAAAGGGAATCAGCGATAATAGCCCATTAAGGGCAGAGAGGGAGACAGATAGTGGAAGCAAGGATTTGCGCTTGCCCATATAGGCTCCGAGACGTTTTAGATTTTGAATCATAGTATTTTATCGTAACTGTAACTTATTTCCAAGCAATCGGGAAAGGAGACTTCCCACACTTCTTTCGCATACTTATATACTTTTTGTCTGATAGGTATATAGCTTTGCGTCAAAAGGTATATGACTTTCGAACACAACTTATATAAGTTTGCCCAAACGGCTCTTTTCGCTGCTTTATCTTGGGCAGTGAGTACAATAAAGAAGATAGAACGTACTTTTCTCATTATTAAGAAGGGGCTATTCTTTAAAGGGTTGCATCAGTTCTTTCCACCCTGCCATACAAAAGCGTGCGTACTCATTTACGGCACGCTCAACCTCCTCTTCCTGCAGTTCGTCGTGCTGCACCAGTTCACAGAACACCTTAACCCATACCGATGCAGCAAAGTGTATCGCAAAGGGGGATATATCGGTATTGATATGCGGATAGCGTTCTTTCATCAGACGCATGTACTCCTTGCCCATTTGCGTGTGCTCCTCTATAATGTGCTCGATATACCCTTCGAAAGAAGTCCCATCCGAATCAAAGAGAAGTAAACGGAGCTCGGGACGAAACCGCTTGATAATCAATATCATCTCCTTCAAGTTTTGATAGGACAAGTCCATAACCCGAAATACGTTCACATTCAGAAAGAGCTCATCGTTATGCGAATGGATGTACCGCTCCAAGAGATTGATTAGAGGTTGCAATATGGTACAAAAGATTTCGTCCTTACTGCGAAAGTACTTGTATATATTGCCGGTTGCAACGTCCGCCTTTTGGGCGATATTACGCATAGAGCTGTTTTTCACACCATGCTCTATGAACTCGGATCTTGCTATTGAGAGAATGCGCTGACGTACTTCGTCTTTCAGTATTTGCATAGGATGAATCCTGTCAAAAGTGAACACCGTTTGATTTTGTTCATAAAAAAAGCGCATCGTCCGAATCCGGAGCAATGCGCTTTTTGGGAGGGAAGCATACGCGGATGCCTCAATGGAAAGTTATCTTGTACCATACATTCCAAATATTTCCGTTGCAAAAGTAGTCCGAACGACACCTCACATCAATACCCATATATGATGATTTCATCCCTATCTTGCTCCCTATTTCTCGCCATTCCACTATATAAATACAAACGCATTCCCGATTTTTTGCTCCAAAAAATATAAGTATAGTTTGAGAGGTTTATACCTTTCATCTGATAGGTATATACTTTTCATCTGATAGGTATATACCTTTCGTTCAATAGGTATATACCTTTTGTGGCACGTGATCTATCGGGAGCAAGAGGGGCTGTAGATGCCCTTCCTAAAAGGATATATAAATAAGGTAAAAGAGGTGCTAAAGAGCGGTTACCTTTCCACTATCTAACTTGAAGAGACAGTATTGCGTTCCGTAGCGCGCAATAATCGCATCCAAGTACTTTCGGTTGGTATCGGTAATAAAGATCTGTCCATAGTGCGGCTGGGAAACCAAAGCAATGATGCGCTCCACGCGCTCTTCGTCCAACTTATCAAACAGATCGTCCATTAGCAATAGTGGATAGATGCCTTTCTTTTGTGCGTACAGATTGTATTCGGCTAGTTTAAGCGCTGTAAGGTACGTTTTATTTTGGCCCTGCGAGCCTATTTTTCGGATCAATTCCGTATCCAAAAGCATCGAAATATCATCACGCTGTATGCCGTACAGAGGGAAGCCGCATTGCAGTTCTTCCCGGCGCATGGCACGCATAGCAGCGAGGTATTCCTCGTATTGATCCGCAGTTTGAGTGGTATATTCTATTCCAATCTGTTCCTCTGTATTACCAATGCTTTGGTACAATTGCTCAAAAAGGGGCGTAAACTCACGGATAAACGTTTTTCGCCCAGCACGAACAAAGAGCGCCGCTTCGGTCAATTGCTCGTCTAAAATATCTAAGAGCATCGTATCGGGGGCATCGCTTCGGAGCAGATTGGACTTTTGAATCAGCAATTGCTCATATCGGCTAAGCGTGAGGAGGTAGTTGCCGTCAAGTTGCGAAAGCATTCTATCCACAAAACGGCGCCGCTCCGCGCTTCCCCCTTGAATAAGGCGATAATCCTGCGGAGAGATTACTACGGAAGGGAAACGACCGATATGCTCGCTGAGCCGCTTATAGACGCGTCCGTTACGACTGAGTTGTTTGGCTCCCTGCGTGCGTATTTTGAGCGCAATACGATCGGTTTCGTCCCGATCTGTACGGAAAGATCCGATCAAAAGAGCTTCGTCAAAACCTTTCTGAACAGCCATTCGGTCGATTGTAGCTAAGTGACTGCGCACAATCGATAGGTAATGAACGGCATCCAATAGATTAGTTTTGCCCATACCATTACCGCCAAAAACGGCATTCAGCTTGGGCGAGAAGCTACAAAATGCAGCTTCGATGTTCTTAAAATGACTAAGTTCTATTTCCTCCAGATACATGCCTATTAGAGAGCAAGATGAAGGAGACGCGCGCTTTCCGCTTTCAATTGGTTATAAAGTTCCTCGGAGGCACTCACCAAAGGCAGTCGAAGCGTATTGAACGCCAATAAGTTCATATCGTGCAATAGAGCCTTTATCCCGGTGGGGTTTCCCTCACTGAAGAGCAACTTATAGAGTGTTGTCAGCTCAGCATCAGTTTGTTCGGCAAGCGCGCCTTGTTCGGTTTGAAGCGTGGCGCGGCTTAAGCGCGGAAAAGCATTTGCCACTACCGACACAGCGCCATCCGCTCCGGCTTTAATGGCACGTAGATTGAGATTATCATCACCGCTCAAAATGGTAAAATCACTATCCATTGTATCGCGCAAAACGGCTACACGCTCGGGAATGGCACTACCGCTCGCTTCCTTAATCGCCACAATCTTTTCGGGATATGTTTCGCGCAAACGTCGCAATGTTTCCACAGTCAAATTGACGCCGGTACGGCTCGGTATATTGTATAATACTATAGGTAACGGCGAGGCTTCCGCGACAGAGGCAAAATGCTTATAGATTCCGCGCTCATTAGGTTTGCTGTAATAGGGAACAACCGAAAGGATACCGTCAATGCCATCCGGATCAACATCTTCCACACGATGAACCAATTGGTGCGTATCGTTAGAACCTAAGCCGAGAATGATGCGCCAACGTCCGTGGTTTCGCTCTCTGACAAAACGAAGCATATCCCTGCGCTCTTCAAGGGAAAGCGTAGGCGATTCGCCCGTAGTACCGAACAGCACTAAATTATCGGCATCTTTGTCAATATGCTCTATAAGTTTTTCCAACGATTTGAGGTCAATATGCTCTTTGTCATCAAAGGGGGTGACCAGGGCGACGCTTAGTCCGGTAAAGAGCTTTTGATTCGATGTTTGTGCTGCTTGGTTCATATCTTTGGAAAGCTATATTGTTACAACAAGGCAAATGTAGTAAGAAAAACGCGTTTTGTCACTGATCAGCGGGCATAAAAGCCTAATGCGCTCCATCCTTCGCAGCTCCGTGAGCTGAAAGGAACAAATCCAACCCGAGCAGCGGCGGCACATACGTTTTCCGCGTCCTGATCCTGCCAAAAGCCACTAACCAAGAGACTTCCGCCTTCTCGGAGCGTACTTCTGTATCGGGGGAGTTCCTCTATAATGATATTACGATGCAGATTAGCGAAAATGAAGTCCAGATCTGCCAAGTGCGCCTCCTCAAGCGTTCCGTGGAGCAGCGTGGCGTTATTCAACCCATTTAGTGCCAAATTCTCACTCGTATTGGCAACGGCTCGCTCATCTGTATCGATAAACGTTACATCATTGGCGCCTTGCAGCAGAGCCGCAATACCCAAAATCCCCGTTCCGCAGCCAACGTCCGCGCCTTTTATTCCTCTCAAATCGGCTTCCAACAACATTTCGAGCATCATTCTTGTAGTGGGATGGCTTGCCGTGCCGAACGTATCGTGCGGATCTATCAGTATTTCCTTTAGCATTCCGCTACAGGGAGGATGGTGCGGTGCCCTTATGTATAGTGTATTCGCAACGATTACCGACTTAGCTTCTTCCCGTTCCCATACGGCATTATAGTGAGTTTCGCTCGGTAACATCCTGCTCGTGTATCGGCACTGTACATCGGGAAACGCAAGCGCAAACAGCCCTTTCTCGGGAAAGTTATCCTCGTTTGCGGGCAAATAGCCTATCAGCCCCTCTTGATCGTATTCAAAACTCTCAAATCCCTTTGCAGCCAATTGATCCGCCACAAGGTCAAAAGCATCCTCCGGCATCATACCTTCGGGAAGCCGCTCCAATTGAAATGTATATTCCTTATACTGCTTCATGCGGAATTGCACGATTGATTTTTCGTTTCAAATAGGGTAAAAGGGCAAGCGCGGTAGCACCTTTTAGGAAAGCGGAAAGCGACACTGCCCACCAAACAGCACGCAATCCCCAGCCGAAAGAGCTAAAGAGGAAAAACATCGGTATCCGAAGGATATTCCCCACCACACTGACCGTTGCGGGAATTGTACTATTGCCTGTGCCGTAAAAAAGCCCCTGAGCAGTGATTTCCGCCATCATAAAGAGCTGCGTATATCCGCTTATTCTGAGGTAAATACCCCCTTCTTGCATCACCACCGTCTCCGGAACAATCAGCCAAAAGATATAGTTTCCGAGAAAAACGAATAGTAGCGTTGCCACGAGCCCTATTATCCCCGTGATGAGCACGATATAACGATAGCCCATCCAGATACGTTTTTTCTTACCGGCGCTGTAGTTTTGCCCCACAAAAGCTGAGAGTGCCGTCGAAAATCCCTGTGACGTATTCCACGAAAGCGCCTCGATCTGTCCGCCCGTATTAATTACCGTGGCACCCACCGCACCGCCTACACGCGCAGCAAACGAACCCATCGTAAAGCTGATAACGGAGAAGCAACAATTCAGCAGTGATACCGGCAACCCAACGCTTATAACGGATAGTGTTTCGGCTCTACGCAAAGGAACCAGCAACTTCCATCCGGATAAAATGCGTTTCCCGAATCGTCTTTCCCAAAGAAGTATCCCGCAAACGACCGTTTCTGCAAGAATGGTGGCAAGCGCAGCCCCCTCAATTCCCCATCCGAATACAAAAATACAGAGCGGATCGAGCAACATATTGAGCACCAATCCCGTTGCATTCGCTTTGAAAGGTATCCTACTGTGACCCGCTGCGTTATAGCATCCGCTCAGTGCCAATGAGAGAAAGTACGGCACTAAACCGATGAGGTATAGAAACAGATATCCCTCCGCCATTCGGTTGATACGCGGTTCCAATCCATATAGAGCGAACACTTTCGGTCCGAACAGTGCTCCGGCAAGCAACATAATACCGGCAAGCCAAATAGCTATTGATGTAGAATGAGATGCCGTTAGTGCCGCTTTGAAGCTATCCTTTGCTCCTAACGCCTGAGCCACTCGGACCTCTGCGCCAATTTTAGTCATTGCCCCGATGGAAGTAACGAACCAAGCCAACACGCCCACTACACCGATTGCGGCAACGGAATCATTACCCAGCCGTCCGACCCACGCCATGTCGGTCAGCACATATGCCATTTGGATGAAAGAGGTACCGATGATAGGAGCCGCTAAAGCTGTCAACTGGCGTTTGTAATTGCCTGTTGTTAGATCCTTTGCTTCGTCTTTTGTTGCATTCATCTAAGCTTATTCGACTTGCTCCAACCCATAGGAAACGGCAACAAAGGTAACAAATAGCCCACACTCCGCCCCACACCTCCACACCCAAACGCCAATACCTTCTGCCGAAACAAGGAGCCTCGTAGATGATGATGCCCAACCTCTCCACACCCCAGCGCCAATACCTTCTGCCGAAACAAGACGCCTCGTAGATGTTAACGTCCCAAATCTCCCCACCCAAGCGCCAATGTCTTCCCTGTCAGAGCATATCGGAGTCCATCAGAACTTACCAGAGAAACTCCGATACCCTCCGATCAGTTCCGATTGATTCCGATAAACTCCGATACCTTATGAGCATCATACCGCGCGCCACCCACCATCCCACTACCCCCGCACCTAAGCCCCTTACTCATGTCGCAGCGCACTTTTACCCTCACTCCTCCGCACCAATGCACCCACTGTTGCGCACCTTCATACTCATTCACCCTTGTATTTGCCTACTTTTCACCATGGGAGCCGCCCCACCGCAGTGCAACTTTGCCCACTAACCTAGGCACGAACAACCCCACATCTGCACACGTTCGCACTCTTTACTACGGAGGAAGCGAAGCGTTCCTCCTATACAAACGGATCGTTGCTCCTATGCTGTCCGGGCGTTTGTACGGAGGTATCTGGGAAAAGTCTATAGAGTATCCGAGAAAAGTCTATAGAGTTTTCCGAAAAAGTCTATAGAGTATTTT
>CABTZX010000009.1 GCA_902489445.1 uncultured Bacteroidales bacterium | reverse complement strand
GATTGGCTCTGATTGGTTCCGATTAATTCCGATTAGTTCTGATGGCTTCTCCACAACAGCAAAGCCATGGTTCAACAGCAGTACTAACTGCACTACACAAAAGGTATATAGGTTTCGGATAATAGGTATATAAGTATCGGACGAAAGGTATATAGGTTTCACTTGAGAGGTATATACCTACAGGTGAGGGGGTGGGGATGGGTTAGGGAGCGTCTACGGAGCGGACGCCGTCGACGGAGAGGAGTTTCTTGCGTAGGGTGTTGAGCTGCGCTGCCGAGGCACCGAGGGTCAGCTCGCATTCCAGGATGCCGTTCGAAGCACGGAAGTTGTAGGAAAGCAGTTCAACGCCATCGGTGTTTTTCGCAAGGGATAGGATGCGCGCGGTCGTTTCGGCATTCTCCAGAGCAACCACATAGAGGTTTCCGTGTCGCCTATCCTCCAAGCCTTCCCAACGGGCTGGAAGCACGCGGTCGCGGTAGTGCTTCAGTATATCGGGCGCATTAGGGCAATCGTAGCGGTGAATGCGCATTCCGGAGCGGCCCGGATAGGCGAAAACGGCATCTCCGTATTGAGGTCGGCAACATTTAGCCAGTTCGTAGTTGATGCCGATGAGGTTTTTCCCGATAATTACGCCACCCTCTTCACTGCCGGCACCGCGCCGAATGCCGATAGAACGGGATTCTTCGGCGATGCGCTCCTCACGCAGTTTTTGCTCGTGCGCCTCGTTTTCCTTGAGGGCTTCGTCGTAGCGATCGAGAAAATGATTGAGGTCGCATTTTTCCGTACTTAACGCGGTGTAGAACAGATCGTAGGACTCGTAGCCAAAAGACTGAAACGTTTTGATAAAAAGCTTCTCGTCATAGGGTAAGCGTCTGTTTTTCAGGCGGCGATCGATCGTTTCTCGGATATCGGCAAAGGTGCCCTCGCGCTCTTCTCTGATCAGACGGCGTATTTTCTGCTTAGCACTATCGGAAACAACGATCTGAAGCCAATCTTCCTTAGGGAATTGATTGCGTGAAGTGAGGATTTCCACGCGGTCGCCACTATGTAGTTCTTCCTTGAGCGAGGCGTTTTTGCCGTTGATTCGTCCGCCGATAGCCTTGGCTCCCACCTTGGAGTGTATGGCAAAGGCAAAATCGAGCAGCGTGGCATGCCCCGGAAGGCGTTTGAGCTCGCCCTTTGGGGTGAAAACATATATAGATCGTGCCGGAGCGAGGCTTAGTGAGTGTGCGGCATCCTCCTGCGACGGATTTTCCTCAATTGCGCCGCGCATTTCCTCCAAAAGGGAGTCGAGCGCGGATTGCCCCGAAAGTCCCTTGTAACGCCAGTGAGCCGCCACGCCATGCTCCGCCACTTCGTCCATCAGAGTAGTGCGAATTTGCACTTCAACGTACTGACCGTCGAGGGCGAGAACAGTGATTTGTAGGGATCGATAGCCGTTTTTCTTTGGGTTGGAAATCCAGTCGCGCAGGCGCTTTACATCGGGTTCGAACAGCTCCGTCACCATAGAGTAAAAATACCAGCACGCTTCGTGTTCCTCCTTTTCAGGTGCGTCAATGATTATACGTAGGGCGGAAAGGTCGTATATTTGCTCAAAAGGGGTGCCCTTTTTGATCATTTTGTTATGAATGGAGGAGATGCTCTTGGTACGGGCTTTAATGGTGTAGTGCCAGCGAACGGGCATTTTGTTGAAAAAGTCCGTCAGTGTGGCTACAACGCGCTCCATATAGGCGTCGCGCTGATGCTTTTTTTTGCCCAGAGCCTCTTTAATGAAGTAGAAACGCTCGGGGTCAATGTATTTAAGGACCAGATCCTCCATTTCGCCCTTTACGGCATATAGGCCGAGCTTATGGGCAATAGGTACGTATATATCGCGAACGCGTGCAGCAAGCGTACGGCGCGCGTTTTCGTCCAAACGCTCTTTGGCAACACGCATCCGGTAGAGGCGATCCGCCAGCATAAGGAGCAGCGCGCGTATATCCCGGGCGGAGGAGACAATCATTTCGCGCAAATGCACCGGATCCGCCTGTTGCGCTTCGGCTTCAATTTGAGTAAGCAAAGCGAGCCGGTGCACGATAAAATCGGTATCCTTAGGGGCAATTACGGTAATACGCTCGGACGAAATGCGGCCATCCATATATGCCGGAAGCAAAAGAACGGCAGCAACGGACGGCTCTTGCAGGTTAAAGTCGGAAACGGCTATGGAAGCCAGTTCGAGCTGAGTGAGTAGCTCCTCGGTGGGTGTGGGGTAGAGTTTGGTGAGTTCTTGCCGAAAAACGCGGAATATGGGGTGGATATGTAGCTTGCGAAAAAGCTGACGGGTTATCTCGAGAAGCCTGTTTCGCGCGTTATCCTGCAGTGAATCGCCCATAGCGAGTGGTTACAGTTCGTCTATTTCCTCCAGACCGGATATAACGAAGGCACGCACCAAATCGGACGGTTTTACTACTTCCTCGTTCCATTCGATTAGATCGAGGTCCATAGGTATAATCCCTTCTTCTTCGTCATCGGGATCGCGTCCCAGTTCCTCTTCGGTTTCCTTGAGAAAATCGATGAATTCCTCTTTTTCCTCCAAAGTGGGAATCATGGCTACCAAATTGAGGAAAGGCTTGCTTCCCTCGGGAAGATCGATGGCATCGGTCATTTCCGGAGTAGAAAATCGTGCACCGGGGTAGTGTGCTTGCAGAATGCGAAGCACGTGATCGATATTTTCAGTTCGATCCTTATTGCTGCCAATACTGATAATTGCTTTATTGGTCATTAGTTGAATGATTGTTTTGCTTTTGTGGTTCCTGCGAACGAAGTTCTTCCTGAAGGCGAACCGATTCGGCATGGATTAGGTTAAATAATTCGGAAACGAAGGCGCTGTTTAGCCCTTCGCGCCGCGCCGTATTAAGGAGAATGGCGATTTTTTTATCGTATTGTTCCGGCTGAATAACCGGTATTTCGTTAGCCTGCTTCACACCGCCGATGCGTTCTACTAATCGGTATCTTTCGGCAAGAATGGCAAGCAGAGCTAGGTCATTTTCTTCCAAGGCATAGCGCATCGCCTCCAACGAGGGGGATTCCGCCGGTGAGGGCAACGATTGGAGCAGATCAGCCAGTTCCGATGGCGTGAGCTGTTGCTCGCTATCGCTGAGCGCTTGATCGGGATGAATATGCGTTTCGATCATTAATCCGTCAAATCCCAAGGCAGCCGCCAATCGCGCCATAGGAATAACGTTTTTCCGTTTGCCCGCAATATGGCTGGGATCGCAAATAAGCGGTATGGAGGGAAAGTGCTTTCTCAGTGCGAAAGCCTCACTCCATAGCGGCGTGTTACGAAAGCTTCCCATCGCGGTAAAATAGGTATTGTAGCCCCTAAATACAGCACTGATGTGGCGCACTCCGGCATTCATAAGTCGCTCAATTGCACCTACCCACAGCGAACAATCCGGTGCGATGGGGTTTTTTACGAATATAGGTATGGAAACGCCCTTGAGTGCTTGTGCCAACTCGTCAACGGAAAAAGGATCGGAAACGCATCTGGCTCCTAACCATAAGGCATCTACGCCCGCTCGCAACGCCGCTTCGGCATGTTGCGGCCGTGCTACTTCCGTCAGAATGCGAAAGCCGAATTGTTCCCGTACGGAGCATAGCCACGGCAAGCCCTTAGCCCCCACGCCACAAAACGAATTGGGACGCGAGCGCGGCTTCCATAATCCTGCCCGGAAATAGGTTATAGGGAGCTCCTTAAGAGCACTTGCGGTAGCAACCAGCTGATCTAAGCTTTCTGCGCTACACGGACCGGCGATCACTTTAAGACGCCTTGACTCATTCTCCTCCGGGAGAGGGTCAGGTTGCTCACCCATTGCGTTGTTTGGTATCTTTTTGTTCCATTACACCCTCCAAAAGAAGCCTATATTGCTCGGCTACAGCGTCCCTTCGGAAGCTCCGAACAAAGGTTTCTTCTGCTTTGGCGGTGCAATTATAGCTATTTTTCTGCCAACAGGCAAATTTTGTACGGAGAAAGTGAATCACCTCGGCGCTGTTTACGGCGGCTAATCCGGTTCCGGCGCGTTGCAGTAGCGAGGCGGCAACCGCTTCGTCGCTACGTACGTACAAAATGGGCTTTTCCATTGCGAGCGCCTCAAAGAGCTTTGTGGATACAATTCCGTGTGGACCTTGTGGCTGCTCCTTGTTGCCCAAAAGAAGGATTACGGATGCTCGGTTCAAAATCTCCGGAACTTGACGGAAAGGCACCGTTTGATGCATTTTTTGAGCATTGCGGACGCGCTCCGGATAGTTACGTAGCATGGTGGCGAGTAATGCCTTTGAATGCTCGTCGGTATACCAATCCACTATTATTTGTCCGTTTTTCACCGGTTCCTGTAGTTCCGGCGCCGAAAGAGCTTCGAAAAGTAGCGACGGATCACGCATTCCGAGGCTCATAATCCGTCCTGTGTAGACAATGTGAAACTGCTCCGTTGCAATCGGCTTAGGGATGAAAAGAGCGCTATCGAAGCCGTTGTAGAGGCAAAATGTGCGTTCCGCCCCCAAAATTGGTTCTAATTGTTGTTTGTGCCAAGGCGAAACGGTGACCACCCGTGCGGCACTTTTTAGCCACTTATTGCGTTTGCGGATCAGATAACGCCCCGCTTGTTGCAGCGCCCATTGCTTTATTGTTGATAAATGTTCGGGCAGATTGGGCGCAAACCTCCAATTGTCGTATTGCTCAATGATATCGCGACAATCCGCTACCCACGGAATTCCGTAAGAACGGGATAGACGGCTTGCCGTGCGGAAGGGGAAGTTTCGGTACGAAAAAGCGAGAATTAAATCCGTTTGTTGCAGAGAATGGTGCGCTTTGATATATTGCTCTAATCGGCGTTCCTTGGCGCTCCAAAGCGCTTCCGCTATAGCTTCCTGCCTACTGAATCGTTTTCGTAGCCGAACGCGCTCTACGGAGCAACAGTCCGCTTCATCGGCAAATACGTTTCCGTGTCCTGAAGCGGTTAGTTGCGTAGCGGGAATTTCCTCGGTAATAACGTGGCATTGCCAGCCGCACCGGGTCAGATGCTGCACTATGGATAGAGCGCGCGGAGCAAAGAGCGGTGGGTAATGATCGGCAAGTATCAGTAGTGACGGCATACGTTAGGATTCGGCATCCGCTGAGGGGGTGGATTCCTCCGGATCTTTTGGGTGGAAACGGTGTTGCAAACGCAGGATATCGCGCAACAATTCCCTATAGAGGCGCGAATGGAACGGATGTACCTCTTTGGCCAAACTATCGTTATGAAAAAGCAGATTTAGTTCGCCACCGTGCAAAGCTACCTGCTCCAGCAGCGCCAGTGCATAGTTAAACGCCTCTTTCTCGCCTAAATCCATATACTGCCCCCTGTCGAGCGAAACATCCATAAGCGTGAGCGGATGCATCGTTATACGGGTAATTTCGCCCGTTGTGGGTAGAATGAAGCGAACGGGGCGCGATGTTCCCAAGCGGAAGCCGCTGATATCGGCATAACCCATGGTATAATCGTCAAAAATGTTATTCTCTTCCAAAAAGAGATAATTCTCCGGTTCGGTAGCCATCAGAAAGTGGTAGCGCGCTTTATCGGTGGATTTGCCCAAATCGCGCTCCAGAAGCTTCTTAGCGCGACATATTTCCTCGGACGAATCGCTTGCCGATACGGGGATATGCAGCCCTTCCGCCACGTGATACTTTTCCGCTAATGCGTGTATCTTACGCACCGGATAGCGGCTAACGCGGTAGTTGGGCCGATCAAGCACGCTTTTTCCCGGTGTTTTGTAGAAAAAGTGCGTGCGACAGATATCGGGGATTTCGCGTGTCAGTTCCTTGTTCCACTCCAAAAAACGTGGAAAGGTCCAAAAGCGGTCGCGCATTACGTTGCGAAACGCCAGCCGGTACGAGGTGAGAAGTGGCTTTCCTTCGCGGAACCAAGCTCTCATAAAGCTCCGCAACCCATGGTATTCGTAGGGGCAATCTATATCGTGCGTAAGATTTACGCGGGAAAAGCCTTTTGGCGAATCGGGTACTTCTGCGCCGCTTTCGCGGAGCAATTCGCGCAACTTATCGCCATATTCCTCAATAATAGGGCGATGAATGAAATTCGCTTTGTAGGGATAGGATTCTTTGCCGGGAAATCGTCCGAACCGGTCCCGCACATCGCGGTAATACATCTCTTCGTAGCGCGAGATGAGAAAGTAGGTAGATGCCACAATATCGGCATAAAGGAGAATCGGTTCCACCGGACCTTTGCGCTCAATCACCGGATCTCCGTAGAGCAGAGGGGTATCGCCCCACATTTTAGGCGGAATCGGCGGCAGGCTGTGGGCGTGTCCGTAGTTAACCGTTTCGAAGAAGCCGCTTGGCACGATAACCACTTTGTAGCGAAGCATTTCGGCGGGATCGGTGGTGTATCCCACCATTTCCGAGAGCGCGCCCGGAAGTCCCTCTTCCCGAAGGAGAAAGGAGATAATATACTGAGCTATGTTGCGGCTGTTCATGGCTTACAGTTTGTCGGTTTTTCCTTAGTTTGGTGCGCAAAGGCGCGTTGGTAGTAGCGTTTCAGCCGGAAGCGTTCCCTTAAGCCGAGCCGCCCTTTCTCCAAACTTATATAGATATGCTGCGTGCCACAGAGGGAACGAAATACCGGTTCCACGCCTTCCAGCATTGAGCCCTCAAAATCGAACGTGCGGATGCCGCGCCGTGCCAGCTCTTTAATAATTTCGTACAGCAAAGCGGTATTAGCAAACGAATTGCCGTGCCGTGTTGCCGTAGCGATAGAATAGCCGCTGTTTGCGTCCAGAGCGATGTAGTATGCCGCCAGCAGGGAGCCGTCCGCCGCGTTCAGCGAAGCGGTTAATCCGCATCCGCGAGCCAAGCTTGCCTCGGCACATCTACACATTGCCTCGTAATATAGAGCGGGGATGCCTTTTTGTGCGTAGAACGGCTTGAACATACCCTTTAAGCTATCAAAAGGCACATCAAAGTGCACCGAGCAGCCTGCCGCTTCGCTCTCTCTTGCCTTACGTTTTACGATGCGGCTCACTTGCGCTTCGTACGCTTCCGGCGCGGACGGAATCGAAAGCAGATAATTATACCGTGCTTTGAGCGTAAAACCGTGCCAGTAGAAGGGGAGGGCATCGGTATACTCCGGGGAAAGAGCGATGCGCACGCAGTGCATTTTGCTCATTTCCTCCAGTAGTAGTTCGGTAGCCCGGCGCCGATCCTTGAAATCGGTAGTGACAAAATAGAGGACGCCACTCTGGCAACAGGGCGGAAGGAGCCAAACGCCGTTTACCGGTATAAAGCAAGGCATCAGCGCTATAAGGCTTTCGCCTTTGTGCGCCGCATAATAGCGTACCGCATCTGCGTTACCGGCGGCGGCTTCTAACCAATAGGGTTGCCCGTAGAGCGGTACCTGCCCGCACTCCGCCAGCCGAAGGTACTCGGCACGCTCTAAACGTTGTATTCCTACGGAGCCCATCCGCGCGCTCGCCGCTACTTCGTTTTGGCGGTGCTGTGTATTTGTTCCATTATTTTGCTGTACAGCTCTTCGGTCAGCTCGGGATTATCCTTCAGCAGCGTGCGTACGGAATCCTTGCCCTGACCCAAGCGCGTATCCCCGTAACTGTACCACGATCCGCTCTTTTGGATAATGTTCAGTTCGGCGGCTTTATCGATAATTTCGCCTTCTTTGGAGATACCTTCGCCGTATAAGATTTCAAAATCTGCCGTGCGGAATGGGGGTGCCACCTTGTTTTTTACCACTTTAACGCGCGTTTCGTTACCGTAAGCCTCTTCGCCGTTCTTTAGTTGTGCGCGCCGACGTATATCGAGGCGTACCGATGCATAGAATTTAAGCGCGTTTCCGCCCGTTGTGGTTTCCGAAGGACCATACACCACGCCGATCTTTTCGCGCAACTGATTGATGAAAATGCATACCGTGTTGGATTTGCTCACTACGGCGGTCATTTTGCGGAGTGCCTGCGACATCAGTCTCGCCTGCATACCTACGTTGCGATCGCCCATAACGCCTTCCAGTTCCTGCTTAGGCGTAAGCGCGGCAACCGAGTCCACTACCACTACATCCACGGCGGAGGAGCGAATCAATTGTTCGGCAATTTCCAGAGCCTGTTCGCCATTATCCGGCTGCGAGATCCAGAGCCGCTCCATATCCACGCCCAAATTGGCTGCATAAGAGGGATCGAACGCATGTTCCGCATCGATGATGGCTGCCAATCCGCCTAATTTTTGCGCTTCCGCGATGGCGTGGATGGCGAGCGTTGTTTTACCGGATGATTCGGGACCGAATATTTCAATGATTCGCCCTCTCGGATAGCCGCCCACGCCTAAGGCGATGTCCAAGTTAAGGCTACCGGAGGGGATGAAACCGATATCCTCAATTTCGTCCGATTGCATATTGATTAACGCCCCTTTGCCAAAGTTCTTTTCGATGCGTTCCATCGCCACTTTGAGCGCGTCCATCTTGTTCTTGTCGATCGGCATCTTCTGCGTTTTTCCGGCTTCTGCCCCGGGCTGAGCCCCAACGGGTTCGTTCTTTGTATTGTCGGTTGCCATATAAATTATTTTTCTTCTTTGTTTCTTGTATTTCCGAGCGGCACCTGTTCGCCGTAGCGGATGCATCGTGCCGTCATTCTTACGCAAAGATACTGCTTTTCTGCCATCGGACCTTATCCGCCGCGGCAATGCGTTTTTCCCGAAAGATTGTGCTACTTTCGCAAGGTGTAAGCAAACAACAACGCAAACTAAAGGATAAAGAGACTATGATACCCTATTTTGAAGAAGCCGACATTGCGGTCACCATTTGCGATCGCGACGGCAATGTGCTGGAAATGAACCGCCAATCGCGCAGTATTAACCTTAAGCCCGGCGAATCGCTTGTGGGCAAGAACATCATTCCCTGCCATCCGGAGCCTGCGCGCTCCCTCCTCTTGCGGATGCTTGCCGGGGAGGAAAAGCACGTCTATACCATTGAGAAGAAGGGACAGAAGAAGCTGATCTACCAGATCCCTTGGTACGAGGACGGCGTCTATGCCGGCTTTATGGAGCTGTCGATGGTCATTCCCTTCGAAATGCCCCATAAGGTCCGCTCTTAAAGACGCTTTCGGCATCCGCGCCCATCAGTACCCCGTCAGAGGAACTTCCCTTTGACGGGGTTCTTTCTGCGTACCTTCTCAATCATTGGTGTATACCTATTCGATAAATCATTAAAAGAATTTATACAAATCATTAAAAGGATTTATACGCGTACTTTAAAGGGTTTGTATAAATCGTTTAAAGGATTTGTAGAAAAGGTATGTAGGAAAGATTGAGCCGCACCGGATGAAAGGGCGAGCGGCATAGAAGAAAAGAGCGAAGCATTACTCTGAAGCGGGGGCGCAAAAGGCTGTTGTTTCACAAAAAAGTGGCATTTTTGCACACGGAAAGAATAAGTGAGCAATAAGATGAACGAACCTAATTACGAAAAGAACCTGTTGGAGCGCTTCGAAGAGAGCTTCCGCGCCGCCTTTGCACGCCCGGCTTTTCGGGATTATACGAGCGGTGAAGAGGCTACTTACGGACTTACGGGTTACCGGATTATGCAGTTACACGAGCAATTCCGTGCCAACGGTATAGAGGAGGGCGACAAAATCGCGCTTGCCGGTGCCGATTCGCTCCGCTGGTGTACCGCGTTTATGGCCATTATTACCTACGGCGCAGTAGCGGTTCCCCTGATGCCCAACTTTCCGGCGGAAGATATGGCGCATCTCGTTAGTCATAGTGAGGCAAAGGCACTTTTTGCCGATAAAGTGCGTCGCGGCATGCTGAGCAATTATCCGCTCAAGGACGTTCGTTTGCGCTTCAATTTGGAGGATCTCTCCCTGCGGGAGGGCGATAGTGAGGTGTGGCGCGCGGCAAATGAGCTGCCGACGGACTTTACCCCCGAAGATATCCGCTTTTCGCGGCGCAGCAACGACGAACTGATGCTGATCAATTATACGTCCGGAACCAGCGGAATGAGCAAAGGTGTTATGCTGACCGGCGCGAACCTATCGGGCAATGTGGTCTATGCGGTGGAAGATCGGAAAATGTTCCGTAGTGGCGATCGGCTGCTTTGCTTCCTTCCACTGGCACACACGTATAGCTGTTCCTTCAATTTGCTTGCTCCCATGGCGTGTAGCGAATTAGTGGTTATTTTGGGGCAGATGCCTACGCCGCGCGTGTTGGCTAAAGCGTTCCAGGAGGTTAAGCCGCACATCATCCTCACGGTACCGCTAATTATCGAAAAGATATATAAGTTGGCGTTGCAACCTAAGCTGGCAAAGCGCTATATGCGCGTGCTGATGGCCATTCCGATAGTGAAAAACGTGGTCTACGCCAATATACGCAAGCGGCTAAGTGCCTTCTTTGGTGGCGAGTTCCGCGAAGTAATTGCCGGCGGAGCCGCTCTGGCGCCCGAAATCGATACCTTTTTCCATCGAATCGGATTCCCGCTCACCGTTGGCTACGGTATGACCGAGTGCGGGCCGCTTATCTGTTATTCGCCGTGCCGTATCCGTAAGCCGCATTCGTGTGGCAGGCCGCTCCCCAAAATGCAGGTGCGTATAGTGGCGGAACGGAAAAACGAAATCGAAGTGCGCGGCTTGAATGTGTGCCAAGGTTACTACAAACAGCCCGAAGCGACCAAAGAGCTCTTTACGGAGGACGGCTGGATGCGCACCGGTGATTTGGGCTATCTCGATAAGCAGAATAATCTCTTCATCGTGGGGCGCAGTAAGAATATGATTCTTTCCGCGAGCGGAGAAAATATCTATCCCGAAGAGATTGAAAGTAAGGTCGCTTCGTTGCCCTATATAGAGGATTGCCTTGTGGTGCAACGTAAGAGCGGATTGGTGGCTCTAATCGTGCTGAACGAAGCTGCCTATCAGGCAGATGGGCTCAATCAGGAGCAGGCGTGGCAGCGGCTTAGCGATGAACGCGCTGCGTTGAACCATCGCTTGCCCGCATACGCCCCTATCAGCGCCTTCGTTTTTAGGGATGAACCGTTCGAAAAGACGCCCAAACAGAGCATCAAGCGCTATTTGTACGAATAACTGCTTAGCGCGCTTTAAGATGCTTTTCCAGAAGCGTTTGCGCCAGCGACACGGTGCGTTCGCACGGAATCTTTAATTCGCCTTTGAGCTGCTTGCAGCACTTTCCGCCCAAAGTGGCCTCGAATTCGGCTTCCAGAGCTGCCGCTTCGGGGCTATCGGGCCCCAAAATCTGTTTGGCGGAATAGAGCGCGCCGCACAAACCTCCCGGCGCTTTGCCGCCGCCCTTATCGCCGTACTGAAGGGCGATCGCTTCGTCGCTAATACCGGTAACGCCTTGCGCCGCTTTCATAATGCTCTGCGCGCAATTTAACTTGTAGGGTGCTTGGTGAAAGTATGCCAAAGCATCGGACAATTGTGCCTTCTTTTCCTTATTCATCATATGGTTGTGTCCTATTCTGTGCGCAAAAATAGTCAATTTGTTAGTGATTGAGCGCCGAAAAGCATCATTATAGTGTAGAAGAAAGCCTGTATGGCAAAAAGATAGATAGCGAAGGGCTGGGTGCTTCGGTAATAATACCGTAACTTTGTAAGCGGATATGCTTTGGACAAAAAGGCATTCCAAACGAAAAAACAGCGTAACGATGGCTAAAGAAGGCGCATTAGGCAGATTGGCGAAGGATACCGCGTGGTATGGCTTATCCACCATACTGGGGCGGCTGATTAATTGGCTTTTGGTGCCGTTCTATGTGCGCGTGCTCGCCACTACCGGAGAATACGGCGTAGTGACCAATCTGTACGCCTGGACGGCGCTTCTGTTGGTCATTCTTACCTACGGAATGGAAACCGGCTTCCTGAGATTTGCCAACAAAGCGGAGGAAGATTCGCGCAAAGTGTACTATTCCTCTATGCAACTGCTCGCCATTACCAGTACGCTTTTTGTCGTTCTGGCGGCTGTTCTTAGGCATGATTTGGCGCATTGGATGGGAATTGGGACGCAATATGCATCGCTCGTTATTATGCTCGCTTTCATTGTGGCATCGGATGCATTTATGTCTATTCCGTATGCTTATTTACGGTTCCGTAAGCGCGCAGTGCGTTTTGCCGTCATAAAGCTATCGTTTGTGGTGGTTAATGTGCTACTGAACCTCTTTTTCCTGCTGCTTTGCCCCTATATATACCGCACGGCTCCCGAAGCGATTAGTTGGTGCTACCGGCCCGATTGGAGCGTGGAGTACATATTTGTATCCAACCTGATTGCCAATGCAGTGGTTTTTGCGCTACTCATCCCTACGATGTGCGAGGCTGGACGCGGTAATGGCGGCGGTTGGCAGCTTATGAAACGCATGCTCGGATATTCGCTTCCGCTCCTTCTGCTCGGCATTGCCGGCATATTTAACCAAATGGCGGATAAAATCCTCTTTCCGTTGCTTTATCACGATCCGAATGAAGCGATGAACCAACTCGGGATTTACGGCGCTTGTTTTAAGATAGCAGTAGTGATGATGCTCTTTACGCAAGCATTCCGCTATGCCTTTGAGCCGTTTTTCTTTGAAAAGGGTAGTGGTGCCGATGAGGAACAAACGCGCAAGGATAATCTCGCTTCCGTGATGCATTACTTCTGGATCTTTATGCTTTGGATCTTCCTCGCAGTAGTGGCGGCAATGCCGATACTGAAGCATATCGTGGTAAGCGATTATTACCCTGGGCTTAAGGTGGTGCCCTTAGTGATGTGGGGCGAAATGATGATTGGAATTGCGCTGAACCTCTCTACTTGGTATAAACTTACGGACCGAACGCTGTGGGGCGCAATCATATCCCTGCTCGGATGTATGATAGGGGTAGTGATAATAGTGCTGGGCGTGCCACGCTATGGCTTTATGGCTTGCGCCTTGGCGGTAGCTTTGAGCAACACGCTTATGGTGCTGGTTAGCTACATTTTAGGGCAAAAGTACTATCCCGTTGCGTACAATATAAAAGGCGGATTGCTCTATTTGCTCTTTGCCGCAGCATTGTACGGCGCATTAATTCTATCGGATCGTTATGCAGCGGTATTGGGAACAGCTCATTGGTTGATGAATATATTGGTTGTACTGCTCTTCGGTTTTGTCGCTTTCTATAAGGAAGCTCCGTTAAGGCATGCATTACAAAGAATAAAACAAAAAGTAAAGAAATATGGCAGAAGAGAAGGATAAACGTAAGGATCCCCCCGTACACGTCTCCACTACCGAAGAGGAGGAGGATGTAGCGGATAAGCTGGTTCTGGCCGATGAACCTGTAGCGGGGAGCGAACAGCCCATAGCAGCGAACGAAGCGGTGCGCTGGAAGCAGTGGAAGGAGTATTTATCGCGACTTTTGGACTTTAGGCGTGATAAAGAGGATGAGCTTACCGTATTAGATTCCATACGCGAAGATGTGGTATTCCGCGGAACAAAGCTGTGGATACTGATTTGCGCTATGTTTGTAGCCTCGCTCGGGCTGAATGTCAATAGCACGGCGGTAATTATCGGTGCGATGCTTATATCACCGCTGATGGGGCCTATTATCGGCTTTGGTACCGCCTTAGGTATAGCCGATTTTGAACTTTTGAAGCGCTCGTTGCGCAATTTGGGACTGACTACACTATTCAGTATCCTAACGGCTACCATATATTTCCTTCTTTCGCCTATATCGGAAGCGGGAAGTGAGCTGCTGGGGCGCACGCATCCCACTATCTTTGACGTACTTATAGCCTTTTTTGGTGGTGCCGCCGGTATGATTGCCGTAAGTACCAAAAATAAGGGTCAAGTGATTCCGGGCGTGGCAATTGCTACCGCTCTGATGCCGCCGCTCTGTACGGCCGGCTACAGTTTGGCTAATGGCGAATGGGCATATTTAGCCGGAGCGCTTTATCTATACCTAATCAATTCCATCTTTATCGCCTTCGCCACCTACATTGTGGCACGATTTTTGCGTTTTCCCAAGAAAACGTTCCTCGATGCCAAGCGTGGTATGCGCGTGCGCCGATGGATTGCAGCTGCTGCCGTAATTACCATCATCCCGAGTATCTACCTAACTTCACTGATTATTCGGGAAAGTTTTACGCAAAGCCGGGCAAACAGCTTTGTGTCAAAAGTATTCGATTTGCCTGAAAATCAGGTACTGAAGCACGAATTGACCAGTGCGGATGGGGTACAAACGCTCAAGGTATGGGTAATGGGGCAACCGCTTACACAGCACACGCTCGATTCAATCCGCGAACTGATGCCCAACTACCAGCTCCGCAACGTACATTTGGTGGTGAATCAGGGCGTTACTGGCGGAGAGACGGATATACAGGCGCTGAGTAGCGTACTACTCAAAGATGTATATGCCAATAGCGAAGTGATCATCGAGCGTCAAAGCCGTACCATCGATTCGCTCAAACAACAGCTCGCTTCCTATAACGATTTTGGCAAATTAGAGCTCGATTTGGTGAACGAAATGAAAGTGGCATTCCCATTTGTGCGTGATGCCTATATAGGTTCTCTCACACGTTTGGCCGATGGAGACGATTCCGTGGTGCGCGTTACGCTTCTGCCCAAGGATAACCATACGCTCACCCGGGACGAAGCAATGCGAATTAAACAGTGGATCACCGTCCGCACGAAACAGGACAGTGTGTCCATTATAGCAGGAAAATAATAACATAATACGAACAATAACCTTTAGAATAGAGTATGAAAATAAAGTATCTTCTGTGTAGCTTGCTACTTATGGTAGCCGCTCAAACTGCACGTGCCGATAAAGGTATGTGGATCTTGAACGAGCTGAATCAGCAGAACATCGATCGGATGCGTGAACTGGGGTTCAATATGTCCGTTGATGATCTGTATAATTTGGACAAACCGTCACTCGCCCGCGCCGTAGTGATCTTTGGCGGCGGATGTACCGGTATTACGGTTTCCGATCAAGGGCTCATCTTTACGAATCACCACTGCGGTTACAGTGCGATTCAAAGCCAAAGTACCGTAAATCACGATTACCTCAAAGATGGCTTCGTTAGCCGTACGTTACAGGACGAATTGCCCATCCCCGGTCTTTCGGTACGATATTTGCATCGTATAGATGATGTAACGGATGAAGTGATGAAAGCCGTTGCCGGTGTTACGGACGAATCAAAGCGTATTGATATGATTAACGAGCTGAGTGAAAAGATCGCAGCCCGTTATGGTAAAGACGATCATATCCAAGCTGAGGTGATTCCCTTCTATGCCGGAAATAAGTACTATGCCGTTGTGTACAAAGTATTCAACGATGTACGTATGGTAATGGCGCCTCCCTCCTCTGTGGGTAAGTTCGGTGGCGATACGGATAACTGGATGTGGACGCGTCACACGGGCGACTTCAGCGTATTCCGTGTATATGCCGATGCTAACAACAATCCTGCCGATTATAGCGCCAATAACCGTCCCTACAAGCCGGTTTCCTTCGCTAAGGTATCGCTTGCCGGATATCGCCAGGGCGATTATGCCATGACGATCGGTTTCCCCGGTTCTACGGAGCGTTATCTTCCGTCGTGGGGAATTGAGGATATGGTCAATAACGAGCATAACCCCCGTATTGAAGTACGCGGCATCAAGCAGCGCATATGGCGCGAAGCAATGAATGCCGACCAGGCAACCCGCATTAAGTACGACTCCAAGTACGCTCAGAGCAGTAACTACTGGAAGAATGCCATCGGTATGAACCGCGGTATCAAGAATCTGGACGTAATTGCTCGTAAGCAGGCTGAAGAAGCAGCCTTTACCGCTTGGGTAAACAAAACCGGACAGCAAAACCTATACGGCAATATATTGCCCGAACTGCAAAAGAACTATGCCGCTTCCGCTGCGAATACACGCGCTCTCTACTACCTGTATGAAGCGCTTTGGGGCGGAACCGAACTGCCGCGCATTGCATCAATGGTAAGTCGTCTCGGTGGAAATCTTTCTCCGGAGGAAGCAAAAGAAGCCGAAAAGGAACTCCGTGAAACCTATAAGGACTATATGCCTTCATTAGACCAAAAGGTGCTTCCCGAGATGCTTAAAGTGGTGCGTGCCAACGTACCGGCTCAGTATTTGCCCGACATTTTTACCACCATCGACAAAAAGTTCAAAGGCAATTACGAACGTTATGCGGAATACGTATTTAAAAAGAGCGTAGTTCCTTACGAAGATAAGCTATTTGCTACCCTTGCCTTGCCCGAAGCAAAGCGCAATAAGGTGATGAAGAACGATCCCGCCGGCGAGCTTATGGTGAGCGTGATAATAGCTATTCAGAACGTTCAGAAAAGTTCCAGTGAAAATTACCTCAATATCGAAAAGGGTAACCGCGAGTACTTCGCTGCACGGCGCGTAATGGATCCCGAACGCCTTATGCCGAGCGATGCAAACTTCACGATGCGTATGAGCTATGGCTCTATAAAGGGCTACCAGCCTAAGGACGGTGCTTGGTATAACTACTACACTACCGAAAAGGGTGTATTCGAAAAACAAGACCCCACGAGCCACGAATTTGCCGTACAACCCGAGATACTTGATCTGCTTCGTAGTAAAGATTTTGGTCAGTATGGCGAAAACGGACATTTGCACCTCTGCTTCCTTTCGGATAATGATATTACCGGTGGTAACTCGGGCAGTCCCGTATTCAACGGCAATGGTGAGCTAATCGGATTGGCTTTCGACGGTAACTGGGAAGCAATGAGCGGTGACGTTGAATTCGAACCGGATTTGCAGCGCACGATCAGTGTAGATATCCGCTACGTGCTCTTTATGATTGATAAGTGGGCAAAGTGCGACCGCCTGATCAAAGAGCTTACTTTAGTGGAAACTCCTGTACAGAAACCGTGCTGCAAGAAGGACGCTGCAAAGGCTTGCCCCAAGGATGCCGCTAAGATGTGCCCCAAGGATGCCGCTGCACAGAAACCGTGCTGCAAGAAAGATGGTAAATGCACAATGAAGGATAAATCAAAATGCGATTGCCCTAAGTGCAAGAAAATTGCTGCGAACTGCTCCACAAAGTAACGGATAGAGCCGAAGGCAAAAGCAATAACTGAAAGCACTCCTTCGTCTCAGTAGTAAAAGACGAACGGGATAAAAGTGCCGTCACACCCTTAAGAGCGAGAGCAACGGATCTAACTTTTTCCGTAGTTCTCCGCTCCTTGGGGTTTTATTGCGGATGCCGCTTAGTCAACGAAAGTCGGGAAAAATACCTACTTTTGTCCTGGGATAATGGAATGGGACCTGCTTGTATGCCAAAAGATGAACCAAATATAGAACTTACGGGAGTGCTATGCTCATCGGAAGTGGCTGTTACAAGTGGTTGTATCCGTTCACAAGAAAATAAAACCATAGAATACCAATTTGTATGAGAAAACGAATTTTACTCCAAACAGTGTTCGCCGGCATGCTCTTCGCTATGCTGTCGTTCAACAGCTTTGCGCAAGAATCTTTTTTTGATGGAAAGTCAGGCTTCCGCGTCCGTGTCCTTGACGAAGCGGCCGGAACCGTATCCATCGTACCGGCGAAGCCTATTGACTCGCCCTCTTCATATACCAATATTGTCACCATCCCTGAAACAATTACCAATGGGGGTAAAACCTATACCATTGTTTCAATTGATGACAGTACGTTTATGGATATCCAAATCCAGGAAGTTAGGTTTAGCAATAAGCTTAAATGGATAGGTGAAGCCAACTTCTCCTGGATGAAAAACCTCAGAACTCCTTTGGTTATCCCCGATGGTGTGGAATATATCGGAAAGGATTCCTTCTACCGTAATTTGGAGCTTCCCTCCGTTAAAATCGGTAAGGGGCTTACTTACATAGCCGATGGAGTATTTACGCACAATCCCAAGGTTACATTTGAGATTTCCCCGGATAACCCCTATTTCAAATACGAAAACAATATCCTCTTCAAAAAGGATTGTGATACGCTTTTCGTATACACCGGTGAGGAAGAACAACCGGTTGTGCCCGCAACTTTCAAGCACATTGGTGCCCGCGCCTTTGAAGCTAAAGCTATTAAGGATATTCAACTCCCAGAAGGCCTCGAAAGCATTGGCAATCTTGCGTTCCTCGGCTGCGAATTGCTAACCGAAATCACCCTTCCCGCATCGGTAAATAACATCGGTTCCAATTGCTTCTTCGGTTGCTTTGAACTAAAGAATATTACCGTAGCTAAGGGGAATAAGAGTTATTTGGACGATAAGGGCGCTCTTTTCAACATCGATCGTACCAAACTGATCCGCATCTCTTCTTCAAACGATCTTTCGTTAGCATCTGGTAAATACACCGTTCCTGCCACTGTTGTGGAAATTGCTGACGGTGCTTTTGCCCAAACGGGTTTCAGCGAATTTGCGCTTCCTCAAGGGCTTAAAAAGGTGGGAGGCTATGCATTCCACGGTTGTGTATTGCTGCGCGAGCTGATTTTCCCCGAACAAACAGAAACCATCGGTATGTTGGCAGCTGCTTTCTGCAATAAGCTGGAGAAAGTAAAGATGGGCCCTGCTACAACATTCATCGGTAGATCCTGCTTCTATAACTCTCCGATAAGGGAAATGCGCGTCAATTGTGCTACCCCTCCCGAAGTAGAAATCTCCTTTATCCCGACCTTCGACCCCACAACCGAAGCAAGAGGTACGCTTTTTGTACCCGTTGGAACGAAAGATCTGTATAGAAATGCGGATGGTTTTGTCGGCTTTAGGTACATTGAGGAAAAAGACTTTACCGCTGTTGCTGACGTAACTGCTGCTAATCTTGCCATCAGTGTTAGTGGTGATCAACTCACCCTCACGGTTGACGAACCGCAGCCCATCGCTATTTACGATCTCACGGGCCGCAGCATCGCAACTTCAGAAGCTACAACCTCCTTCAGCTATACGCTGCCGAAGGGTACGTACATTGTACGCTGTGGCGATAAGGTAACCAGAGTGGTAATGTAAATAACCTTACATCAGGGAACTTATTTCCCGATTCAAAGAAGAGCCGCAACATCGTTACGGCTCTTCTTTTTGCTTGTAAAGAGCCATGCAACTCCTACTTCTTTTGATCGGGCTTCAGCACTGCCAATTAGCGGCACCGCAACGTCATCTTGATACCTATATACCTTTCACTTGATATGTATATAGATATTGCTTGAAAGGTATATACCTCTCAGTGAAAACTTATATACCTTTCTCCGAGGTTATTGGCACGGAACGTATGAGAGAGATTTGCTATCTTTAGGTTCCGAACGGATTGATGGAGCGATTAAAGTACAAAACAAAATGAATCAGGAGAAGAAGTTTATCGGACCGCATGTAAGTGCCTCCGGAGGCGTAGAGAACGCCGTAACCAATGCACACGAGCTGGGCGCTCGCGCCTTTGCACTCTTTACGCGTAATCAGCGTCAGTGGTATCCGAAGCCGTTGGAGGAGAGCTCCATACAGACATTCAAAGATCGGTGCAAGGAATATGGTTATGCGCCGAAGCATATCCTGCCGCACGCCAGCTATCTGATCAATATGGGTAGCCCCGAAGAGGAAACACGCAAGAAAAGTTGTCGCGCTTTCTTGGACGAAATGCATCGATGTATGCAATTAGGGCTTCCGATGCTCAATTTTCACCCGGGGAGTTACCTCAAAAAGATAACCCCCGAGGAGTGTTTGAAGCTGATTGCCGATGGAGTGAACGAGGCGCTTTCGCAAACGGAAGGGGTGGTTGCGGTTATTGAGAATACAGCCGGGCAGGGAACCAACTTAGGCAACCGATTTGAGGAAATCGCTACGCTGATCGAACTTATAGACGATAAGTCGCGCGTGGGCGTTTGTATCGATACGGCGCACACACTTTCTGCCGGTTACGAGATAAGGACCCGCGAAGGATATGCCGATACCTGGCGGCATTTCGACGAAATTATCGGTAAGCAGTACCTACGCGCCATTCATTTGAACGACTCGAAAAAAGAGCTGGCAAGCCGTGTGGATCGGCACGAAAGCATAGGTTTGGGGACGATGTCTCCGCTTCTTTTTGAAATGATGATGAACGATCCGCGCCTCAACGATCTGCCCATAATTCTGGAAACACCCGACGAAACGCGCTGGGCAGAGGAAATCCGCCACCTCTATACGCTCGTTCGCAGCGAATAGAGGGATTCGTTTGTATAGCTACAGAAGGTTGTTCTGCTACGTTCGCGGAGCAGAACTTTCTTAAAAGTTCCCCCTCTTCCCCAAAAAAGTATAGACCTTTTGGGGGAGAAGCAGGGGGAGGAGGGGAAATTAGCGGGCGGGGCGGTTGAGGAGGACTTCCGCGCCGGGGAGGCCTTTGCGGCAATACGCGGCAAGCGATTCGGCACTGGGTTCGCCGGTCAGGCTGTTGCGGTCGCAGCGCGCTATATAGGTGAAGGGATCGCTATCCAAAATGTGCTTCAGCAGATAGGAGGGCGTGGGGTCTTCGGTTAGAGCGGCATACTCTTCGTACGTAATATCGAGGAAAGCACTTTGGGGCGAAATACCGCGTTGATCCCATAAATATCCGTCGCCCAAGTCTACCGGCATAGCGTAACGGGGTGCCGCGCCCACATCAAAGCGCGAAGGATAGGAAAGAACTTCGCTTTTATCGGGTGAAAGGGTTATCGGCACGTAGCGAGCGTAATCGGCACGCGTGCGGTAGATGGTGATCGGTGCGAGCATTTTGTGAGAGGAAATGCGCTGATTGGGGCGTTTCATGGGTTCATCGTTTTGCGTTGTTACATCCATAGGTTGCCCACAGATTAATTTCTTTTTCGTTCCGCAGCCGGCGCAAAGTACCAGCACTGAGGCGGTAAATAAGGAAACAACTAAGATACGTTTCATTTGTTCGTAATGGAATGATTATCGTTTTCGACTGTTTTTTCGGGCAAAATAGTACACAAAGAGTAGATTCAGTAGCAACAAGCCGGCAATGATCAGGTAAAAGCTCTTCAGTTCCTTGGGGACAAAGAACAGCCCCACCACTAATCCGATCACTACAATTGCGGCAAAGATCGCCACGATTTTCAGCATTACACCGTTTTTTCTGCCCTGCATACTACCTATTCTTGCTCCATTTGCAACAAAGATACTATTTTTTGCCTCATTATTGTTCAGAAAAGCATCCAGAGGCGATCGAAGAGCGGCACGAGGAGCGAGGTGACGGCACCCATCAGTCCGATGGCCATTCCGCTAACTGCGCCTTTGCAGCACGATACGGTTGCTCCGATTTTCGCCAAACTTAAGCGTTTGGCATAGATGCTCTCCCGTGACCGGATTCCTGTTTGAGACCAACGATTAGGGAAACTTGCCCTCACTGATTATCCTTGAAGGGAAATATTCAGGGGATAATCAGTGAGGCAAGTGTAGCGTCTTACTCAATATCCAACAGCAACTTTATGTACAGATTGTGATCCTCCTTCATATGGTCAGCAGGTGGATCGTCAAGCGGGAACGGATCCGCATTAATCGAAGCGGCTACTTTGTCCTTGAATTTCAGGTTGATGACGAGTGCCGGTAGTTCATCTCCTTGGATATTTGTCGGCATATGATCAATTGTTAGCTTGGAGTGCCCGGCTTCAAACAGCATAAGATTCTGCCACGCATTCCGGTCGTTCGCCCGAATGCTATGCTCTACCGTATAAGGACCCTTATACTTATTTTGAATAAACTCCATCAGAGAAGAGAATTGGAAAGTGACGATGGGCGTTAAGTCGCTCCCTATGGGATAATCTTCCCCAAAGCTTGCATTGGGGCTGGTAATGGAGATGTCCCCAAACTCCCAATAGATCGGATTGTCCGGTATGTAGTACTTTTGGAATCTCTTGTCTTTTTTTGCTTCTTCTATACTTCCTTTCGTATTATCCACGGGGATCCATCTGTAGTAAGACGTATCTCCCAATTCGTAAGCCTGCCTGCGACCCACAAGATAGGTAAAGCCCGCAAGCACCAAATTGTCTTTGCTTTCTATACGATCGTTCACTTTACAGCACTTGAAGAGGCGTGGTTCCAATTGCATCTCCTTTTTTAGTGTATCGTAAGCGAGAACATTATTCACGGCAAGCTGTTTGGTGTACACGGTTTCAAAGAAGAATCTGTTTCGCATAATTGCTGTTATGGGCGAGTAACACCCTACTGTCCCGAGGAGGACAGCGCCAAAGGCAATAAGGATAAGAATTTTGTTCGTTGTTTTCATATGTGTTGATGTTTTAAAGGGTTATTTCCAAATGTAGAAGTGGGATATATTGTGCTATCCACCTCTTGGGTTACTGCTTCTGATTTCGATGCCGTTGTTTCCGTTTATAAGGTAGGGATTAAGCCACCTGTTATAGGCACCACCCCAGCCCCACGCGCAATGAATCAGATTGCTGTCTATGATCTTCCTTTCGAAAGGCTTCATAATTGATCATCTGTTTCTTTGTTTCTAACGGTGCAAATGTAATTAAATATTGGATATAACCATACAATTCGTCTAATAAATATTCATTCTAATGATATAAAGCCTTATAGTGTGTTGCTAATCTTACTTTTTGTTCATCGTCGGTTTAGTTTGTTCTTTCGGTTTTATACTGTTATTGGCACATTTTTAATGAGGAATGCGGTGCAAAGGTACAACGCGACGCACCCCCGGAGTGTATCGAAACGTATCGAAGTGTATCGAAACGTATCGAAGTGTATTAAACTGTATCGAAACGTATCCTAACGTATCGTGGCGTTCCTAAATTACCGGATACGTTTCAAGCCGCAACCTAATTCCGGCGATAGCATTCGCGCTGAATTAGGCAGGAAGAGCTGGTGCAACGGGTGAACGGTCAGAAAAGCATCCAGAGGCGATCGAAGAGCGGCACGAGGAGCGCGGTGACGGCTCCCATCAGTCCGATGGCCATTCCGCTAACGGCGCCCTCAACGCTGCCTAACTGTATTGCTTTTACGGTACCCATTCCGTGCGAGGAGGAGCCTAAGGCGAGCCCTTTAGCTACGCGGCTTTCGATCTTAAGTACGCGAAACAGCGTGGGAGCGATTAAACCTCCGTAAATACCGGCTATGACCACAATAACGGCAGTAAGCGAGGGAATGCCGCCCGATTGCTCGCTTAACGCCATTGCGATGGGCGTAGTGACCGATTTAGGCTGTAACGTAACGGCGAGTTCGGTATTTCCACCCATCAAAAAGACTATTCCGGCAGCGGAAGCGATGCCCACGATGCTTCCCGTCAGTGTGGAGGCGAGAATGGAGAAAATGCGTCCTTTCAGGTAGCGCACCTCTTCGTGCAGCATAAAACCGAGCGCCACAACGGACGGTCCCAGCATAAAATCAATCATTTGGGTGCTTTTCTTGTACGCGGCATAATCGGTACCGCTCACGGAAACAAGGGCAATCAGCACCACAAGCGCAACGAGAAGCGGATTGAGAAGCTCCAAGCGCGTCCGTTGGTAGAGCCATTGGGCAAGAAAATAGACGCCGACGGTAATCGTAATGGCAAAGACTGGATTGGCAAACAATTCATTCATCATAGCGCGCTGTTCCGTTACTTTTCGAGCCTTTTTGCCAGTTTTTTCTCCGCAGCTTGCTGCATTAGGGCAACTACGCCCATCACTAATGCGGAGGAAACCATCATTGATACTACAATGGGGAGCCAATAGAGCCGCAGCAAAGCCCATTGCGTTACCATGCCCACCCCTGCCGGAATGAAAAAAATACCCATATTCCGCGTGAGCAGCTTAGCGGCATCGCCCACTTGGCGGGGTTGTACTACGCGCATTTGTAGGGAGATAAAGAGCAAAAACATCCCCAGCACGCTCCCGGGGATAAAGTGATTCATCGCCGCCGAGAGCAATTCGCCCAACGCATAGAAGAGCATAATGACAAAAAACTGACCTATTGCGCCCATAGTGATAGGGTTATTCCGAACAAATTCCTTCTTCGCTGTGCAGGAGCCGATCCGCTTCCTCTAGCTCTTTGTAAAATGTTTCTCCAAAAGCGCGTATAATCGGTTCGCGCAGAGCGCGGTATACGGCAATTCCTTTGCGCTGTCCCAATCGGCAAGCGGGGCGGCAAATATCCCATCGATCGTAGTTAAGTGCCGTAGCGTGCGGATAGTGATGTACACGAATAGGATAGAGGTGACAGCTGATCGGCTTGGGAAAATCTATTTTGCCTTCTCTATATAACTTTTCAAACGAGCAGAGGCACGCGCCCTCATCCGTAAAGGTGGTAAAAACGCACTGCCTACCGTCCACCAGAGCGGTAACGCGCTCTCCGCTCCTATCTGTATAGGCAATTCCCTCCCGCTTGATTACGGCGCGGGCGGATTTGCCGAGAAGCGGCTTCACTGCAGGGAGTAATTGCCACATCCGATGCTCCTCTTCCGCCGTTATGGGGGCTCCGCTTTCGCCTTCAACGCAACAAATGCCGCGGCAAGCAGCATAGTCGCACAAAAAATGCTCCGTCAGCAGCTCACGGCTCACGATATAGTCCCCAATGAGAATCATATAGCTATTGAAAAGAATAATCCGACGAAGTGGTTTGCTCCGGCGGATTATTCACTAATTCTAACGGATAGGTTACTTGAGCGGTTTGATATGATGCAGGTTCACCGGCTTAATCATATTCTCGGGGCTGAGGATAGTATCGAGGTCTTCCTTGCTGAGAATGCCGTTTTCCAGTACCAAATCGTATACGCCGCGACCGGTTTCCATCGCCTGTTTGGCTATTTTGGTGGAGTTTTTGTACCCGATGATGGGGTTCAAGGCGGTTACAATGCCGATGCTGTTGCGTATGTAGCTCATGCAGCGTTCCTTATTGGCTTGAATGCCTTCGATGCAACGTGTGCGGAACGTGTTCATACCGTTTATGAGCAATTCTACGCTTTCGAAGCAGCACTGCGCCATAACCGGTTCCATTGCGTTCAGTTCCATTTGGGCGGCATCGCCGGCGAGGGTTACCGTAAGGTCGTTACCCATCACTTTGTAGCATACTTGGCTCATCACTTCGGGGATAACCGGATTGACCTTTCCGGGCATAATGGAGCTGCCGGGTTGCATAGCAGGAATGAAGATTTCCGCCAATCCGCAGCGCGGGCCGGAGGAGAGCAAACGAATATCATTGGCAATCTTATTGAGCTTAACCGCGAGGCGTCTCAGCGCGGACGAATAGCCGATCATTACGGAAGTATCGCTCGTTGCGCCCACCAGATCCTTGGTTAGCTTTACGTCCCAGCGTGTTATTTCGGCAATTGCCTTTGTGCACGCTTCTGCGTAGCCCGGTTCGCTGCAAATACCGGTACCCACTGCCGTGGCTCCCATATTAATAGTGAGGAATTGCTTAGCAGCATGTTCCAGATTGTCAATTTCGTCTTCCAGAATGGAGGCAAAGCCGCCGAACGTTTGTCCTAATGACATCGGCACGGCATCCTGTAGCTGCGTGCGTCCCATCTTAAGCACATCCTTGAATGCTTCGCTCTTAGCGCGCAACGCTTTGATAAGCTCCTTCAGAGGGGGCATAAGCGTGAGGTGCATCCAGTACAGACCCAAGTGGATGGCGGTGGGATAGGCATCGTTGGTCGATTGGCTACAGTTGACGTGATCGTTGGGGGAGAGCACTTTGTGTTCCCCGGGTTCGTGACCCATCAGCTGTAGAGCGCGGTTGCAAATCACCTCGTTGGCATTCATGTTGGTAGTGGTACCGGCACCGCCCTGTATCATATCTACCGGGAATTGGTCGTAATGCTTTCCTTGGATAATCTCCTTGCACGCAGTCACGATGGCTTCGTACTGCTCGTTGGTGAGCAATCCTTCCGCATGATTGGCAATGGCGGCACCCCACTTGGTGTAGGCCAGCCCTTGGATGAATGCAGGGTAATCGGAAAGATGAAACTTACTGATGGGGAAATTCTCCATTCCGCGGAGCGTTTGTACGCCGTAGAGCTTGTCGCAGGGTATCTCGCGTTCCCCGATAAGGTCGCTTTCAATGCGGCACTTCTTATTGGTATCCATTACTGCTTGTATGATATTAGGTTATTACTGTTTGTTACTTATAATCTCGTATAGCTCACTGTTTCGCGCGTCCTCATGCACGTTACTCAAATTCATATCCGGCAAAGATACGCTTTAATATCCAAATTCACACACGTTTTTACGTACTTTCACGCTCGAAAGATGCATGACGCTCGCCCTTTTCATCGATGCGGCTCGAGTAGAGGTATATAGCTTCTCGATAAATTGTTTAAAGGATTTATACGCGTACTTTAAATGGGTTATACAAATCATTTAAAGAATTTGTATGAATCGTTTTAAGGATTTATCGAATAGGTACGGAGCAATGGTCGAGCTTCTATGTACAAGTGAGGGAAAGAGATGCTTGCAGCGGATAAATGTATTCGGAATGGCTACTTTACGTTACCTTTGTCCCTGAGTCAAACGGAGTAGAAGAAAGAGATCAAATGACAGCAGCGAATAGAGAACAGAATAGTAAGAACGGAGCATATAAAAGAACATTAGTCACCACTGCGTTACCCTACGCCAACGGACCGGTACACATTGGGCACTTAGCAGGCGTATACGTGCCGGCGGATATCTACGTGCGCTACAAGCGAATGCGCGGTGAAGAGGTGCTTTTCATCGGAGGCAGCGACGAACACGGCGTACCCGTTTCGCTCAAAGCTAAGGCGGAAGGCGTTACTCCTCAGCAGGTGGTGGATCGTTACCATAAGCTTATCAAGGAGTCGTTCGAAGAGTTCGGAATCGATTTCGACATCTATTCGCGCACCACAAGCGACACGCACACTAAAACAGCGAGCGATTTCTTCCGAAAACTGTACGATAACGGTAAATTCATTGAGCGCGAAAGCGAGCAATACTGGGACCCGGAGGCGAAAATGTTCCTTGCCGACCGCTACATCACCGGTACCTGTCCGCATTGCGGTAACGAGGGTGCGTACGGCGATCAGTGCGAAGCGTGCGGCTCCTCCCTCAATGCTACCGATCTGATTAACCCTCACAGCGCAGTGAGCGGAGCTAAACCGGAACTTCGTAAGACAAAGCACTGGTATCTGCCCCTCAACGACTACGAAGCGTGGCTGAAAGAGTGGATTTTGGATGGGCACAAAGAGTGGAAACCTAACGTCTACGGGCAGTGTAAAAGCTGGCTTGATGCCGGATTGCAGCCTCGCGCCGTGAGCCGTGACTTGGACTGGGGCATCCCCGTACCGGTAGAGGGCGCGGAGGGCAAAGTACTATACGTTTGGTTCGATGCTCCCATCGGCTACATCAGTAATACCATCGAGCTGCGTCCTAACGATTGGCAGACGTGGTGGAAGGACCCTTCCACGCGAATGATTCACTTCATCGGTAAGGATAATATCGTGTTCCACTGCATTGTGTTCCCCGCAATGCTCAAGGCGGAAGGCTCCTTTATCCTGCCCGATAACGTGCCGGCAAACGAATTCCTCAATCTGGAGGGGCGAAAGATCTCTACCAGCCGCAACTGGGCTGTATGGTTGCACGAGTATTTGAGGGATTTCCCCGGCAAACAGGACGTGCTGCGCTACGTGCTTACCGCCAATGCGCCCGAAACAAAGGATAACGACTTTACGTGGAAAGATTTCCAATCGCGCAACAATAATGAGCTGGTTGCCGTGTACGGTAACTTTGTTAATCGCAGCTTGGTACTGACGCATAAGTACTTCGATGGAGCGGTACCCGCTTGCGGCACTCTAACCGAGGCGGACGAAGCAGCGTTCCGCGAAATCGAAGAAACCATTCCGCGCCTGAACGATGCTCTGGAACATTTCCGCTTCAGGGAAGCGCTCCGCGAAGCAATGCAAATCGCCCGAATAGGCAATAAGTATCTTGCCGATACGGAACCGTGGAAAGTGATCAAAACCGATAAGGCACGCGTGGCAACCATCCTTCATACGGCGCTACAGATTACCGCCAACCTCAGCGTAGCTTTCGCGCCGTTCCTGCCTTTCTCTACCCGTAAGCTGCTGGCGATGCTCAATTTGCCCGCATCGGATTGGTCCGCGCTCGGAAGCCGTACCCTACTTGCCGAAGGACATAAGCTCGGTACGCCCGAATTGCTCTTCGAAAAGATTGAGGACGATGCCGTGGAAGCGCAAATCAATAAGCTGAAAGAAACCGATAAGGCTAATGCCGAAGCAGCCAAAAAGGCTCCGGATTTTGCACCGGACTGTGCCTTTGACGACTTTGCTAAGGCGGATTTGCGCGTTGGCTTGGTTAAGGCTTGCGAAAAGGTACCCAAAAGCAAAAAACTACTTCGCTTCACTTTGGACGACGGCAAGGGAGAACGGACCATACTGAGCGGGATCGCTGCCTACTACGAACCGGAGGATTTGCTCGGCAAGAAGCTGCTCTTCATCGCAAATCTACCGCCCCGCAAGATGATGGGTATAGAGTCTCAGGGGATGATTGTTGCTTCCGAGGATTGGAAGACGGATGCCGTTCGTGTAGTACTGATAGACGATTCCGTAGCTCCCGGTAGTAAAATCGGCTAAACGATGCGACACTTTGGCTTCATAAGCAGCATACTGCTGGCGCTTTGCCTCGTTACTGCCGGTTGCGGCTCGCGTAAGGATTGCACCGTTCGTATCGTGCATACAACCGATGTGCACGGCAGATTGGTCCCGTATGACTTTATTACCGGCAAAGATCCGGGAGGCACTTCGGCGCGCTTGGCGTCTTTCCTCAAGGAAGCACGCACGGAAACGCCCAATCTGCTCCTTTTGGACGGCGGAGATCTCGTTCAGGGCACGCCGCTTGTCTACTTCGATAACCGGCGTTATGCCACCGGTCCGCATCTTACCGTTGATGTGTACAACCGTTTGGGCTATAACGCTATGTGCATCGGTAACCACGATATCGAAGCGGGGCACGATGTATACGACCGTTTTGCCGAACTGGTTCGCTTTCCGATACTGTGCTGCAACATAACCCGTACCGATACGGGCGGAAGCTACTATAAACCGTACGAAACGTTTGTATACGATGGCGTGAAAATAGCGGTAATCGGCTTGGTTACGCCTGCCGTACCGGAGTGGCTCGCCGAACCGCTCTATGCCGGAATGCGCTTTGAGGAACCGATCGATGCGGTGCGCAAAACGCTCCAAACGGTACGCGAAAAAGAGCAGCCCGACTTAGTTGTTCTGCTTACTCACAGCGGTTTAGAGAACAAAAATCCTGATATTTTGGAGAATGCCTCCCGAGCTATTGCCGAAAAGGTATCGGGCATCGATATCATCCTGATGGGCCACGACCACGAACCGAACCTGCTTTGGCTCACCAACCCACAGGGCGACAGCGTGTTACTGATCAATCCTGCCGATAGGTTGCAGCGGGTAAGTGACGTAAAAGTAACCTTCCGCAAACAGGGCAAAAAGGTGCTTGGGCACTCGATTGATGCACGTTTAACCGAGATGGGGGGATACACGCCGGACGATAGCTTTATGCAGGCGTTCCAAGGGGAGATAACCCGCTTCCGCAAAGAGATGGAGCGCCCCGTCGGACGGATCGATGCGCCGCTCAAGGGTATGGATGCCCTTTTCGGCAGTTCTGCCTATATCTCGCTCATTCATAAGGTACAGCTCGCGGCGACCGGTGCCGATATCAGCTTTGCGGCACCTACCGCTCTTTCGCTCGATCTGCCTGAGGGCGAACTCACTTATGCGGATATGTTCGCCCTTTATCCGTTCGAAAATACCCTTTATGCGATGGAACTGACCGGCGCCGAGGTAAAAGGCTATTTGGAGTACAGTTACAATCTGTGGGTCAATCGGATGACTTCGCCCGACGATCATCTGCTGGCGCTCAAACCCAATCTTAGGGAGGGCGAACGCTTTCCCACACTCAATCCGACCTTTAACTTCAGCTCCGCAGGAGGTATCCATTATACGGTGGACGTGACCAAACCCAACGGCGAGCGCGTTACCATCCTTTCGATGGCGGACGGCACGCCCTTTGACCTAAACCACACCTATACGGTGGCGATCAACTCCTACCGCGGCAACGGAGGTGGCGGTCATTTGGTGCGCGGAGCCGGTATCCCCAAGGCGCAGCTCCCCGGGCGCGTGAAGGCAACCAGCGGAGATGTGCGCAGTGCCATCCTACAGCTATTGGCGCAACAGCCTGTTACCTCGGTAAAAGATGCCGGCAATTGGTGCTTTGTTCCCGAAGATTGGGCTAATGAAGCGGCTCGGCGCGACCGCAAGATAGTGGAACGTTGAACAAACAGATGCTGCCTCGGCAAGTAATGCTCCCTCGAACGCGGCAAAAGGTATATACCTCTCCGGCAAAAGGTATATACCTTTCAATCGAAACATATATACCTTTCGGTTGAAACCTATATACCTATTGTAAAGGCTCATTGCTATAGAGAAAAGAGAGTGGTAATAGGTCGGTTTAATGATGTTCTTCCTTGACGTAGCTCTGTTGGTGCTCATCGTGCTGGGGCTCTACTGGTTCGCCACAAAGCGTAGCCGACGGCACCGCACGATTACCGAGGATTCCGTGGCGCTGCCGGGGGCTTCGCTCGACGTATCAACCAGTCCGCTCTTCCGCTTCCCCAAAGCGCCCAAGGGAAGTAAGCCTTATTATCTCTGCTTCGATACGGAAACGTGCCGCATGCAACCGGAGGAGCTCAGCCCTATGGACGATGCCGTGGTGCCTTCGCGCGCTGTGGTGCTGTCGTACGCACTACTGGATGCCAAGGGGCGTATCATCGTGAGCCGCAGCCGCCTGATTCGTGCCGATGAGGAGGTAACCGACGAAGCCGAGGCGAAACACGGCATTTCGAACGAACGGATGCATCAATCAGGCGAACAGCCGGCGGACGTTTACGCCGATTTTGCCCGCTGCTTTGCCGCCGCCCGCATCGTGGTGGCGCATTACCTATTCTTCCACAAAACAATTGTGGATACCGATTGCCTCCATTACGGGCTGCCTCCGCTCCCGTGGAACAATACGATGGCGCTCTGCAGTATGAAGCAGGGACAAGCCTTTACCGAGCGGCTCGGGCTGAATCCAACCCATAAATTGCCCAAACTTAGCGAGCTGTACGGAATGCTCTACTTCCGTAATCCGCAAATCGCCCTTACCTATACCCAAAAAGGTGAGGCGGATCTGAAGCTGCTTATAGCCTCACTCCGCTATATGATTGATGCCGATTGAACGGCAGAGGCGCGCCATCAAGCGGTAGCCGTAATCCACCCGGCGGAAAGCACCTGTTGCGCAATAGGAGAAAATGCATTACCTTTGCCGAGCTAAGTGCGAAAAACGTTCCTTTGTAATAGAAGGGAGACGCGCGAAGGGAGGTCCCATAGCTCAGTTGGTTAGAGCACCTGACTCATAATCAGGGAGTCCTTGGTTCAAGCCCAAGTGGGACCACGAACAAGAATCTTTTTTATCATGGCATTGGAGGGAATTTCTGTAGAAGAAGCTCCCTCCAATCTTTTCGTTGCCGTACTCCCTTGCACCGTTCCTCTATACCTTTCCCGTTGCGAAGCACGTTACTTTTGCGAAAAGGAATAGCATCGCTTCAAGCCGCTCCAGTGCAACGCGACGAAACAAGCGCCACTTTTTGCAGAGGAAATAGTTGCTAATTCAAAATAAATGATTACCTTTGTGCCGTTGTTCAGAAAAGACGGCAGATTGCAATGCGGAAGTAGCTCAGTTGGTAGAGCACGACCTTGCCAAGGTCGGGGTCGCGGGTTCGAGTCCCGTTTTCCGCTCTCGAGGGTACAAAGCGTCTTGTCACTTGGCGATAAGGCGCTTTTCTTTGCAAAGCGGCCTGCGCGCCATGTGCACCACCGGCTTTTTGCTGCATAACCCTCGCTGCGGAGCTTTTCCGCAAGGTAAATATTGCGGTGCCTTAGTATGCCCGGATGGCGGAATAGGTAGACGCGTTGGTCTCAAACACCAATGGGGTAAAACCCGTACCGGTTCGATTCCGGTTCCGGGCACCGCTCTCCCCTCACTATATAACTCTTGGATTTGTGGCTTTCCCATGTTTTGATGGGTAAGCACTATGTTCTGTTTTGCGCGTAAGAGGCTCTTCTTGTGCCGATAGGTATAGAGAAATGAAAACAGAACTACCGGCTTCCGTCCCCGTAACAGGGAGCAAGCCGGTAGGAAAACGTACTATTCGTAAAGGATTACGAGTGTGTTTTTCGGTCGATGAAACGGACGCATTGGCGCGTTAAATCGTATCCGAGTAGGGCGCCGAGCATAAAGTCCTCCTCAGGCGATAGATCGGTTAGGGTTCTACCTCGGAGCAGTTGTTTCATCAGCGTAATGCAAGGCGTTTCGCCAAAGAATAGATTAAAGCGCTTGGAGCCCGGAACCGGCTGAAGGAACCATGCCATTTGTCGGGATGCAAGCTTGGCAATGGCCACGGCTACGCAGGATTCGGCGACGGTATGGAGAGCAAGCGGACGAATCCCTTTTTCGATTTCATAGAGCATATGGGTGAATACCTTCAGTTCCCCACCGTTAACTTCGGCTTCGCCCACTGTGGCGAGCCCGCTTACCATCGATACCGTCATAATCAATTTAGATGCCTAAAGCGGCGATCCACTCTTCTATACGTTCGTCTGTCATATCGGATTCATTCACTTCGTCCACAAGCAATCCGATGAGCTTGCCGTTCTGTTCGCAGCGCGTTTCGTCGTAGCTGTAGTCCTTGGGGGTAACTTCGCCCACAAAGGTGCAACCGGTGCCGGCCATCTGTTCTTTGATGGTGGCCAATGAATCACAGAACGTATCGCTATAGGACTGGCTGTCGCCACAACCAAAGAGACCCACCTTTTTCCCGTTCAGGTTGCACTGAGCCGCTTTAGGAAGGAAACTTTCCCAATCGTCCTGCAGATCGCCCATTCCCCACGTTGAGCCGCCTAAAAGGAGCACTTCGTATTGTTCGAGCGAAGCAGCGTTTGCGTCGGCTACATTGTGTACGTCATCGGCAGCTACATTAAGTTTTGCCGCAATTCTGCCGGCTATGTCCTCGCACGTGCCGGAGGAGGAGCCAAAGAAGATTCCGATTTTTTTCATGATTTGAACTGATTCGATAATTGTTTGTTCTATTCCAATGTTTTCAAAGTTATATACCTTTCGAGCAAAAGTTATATACCTATTGCGCGAATGTTTTATCCGCTCGGGCGCGATGCACGGCGCCGTTTGTTCCATTCGGTTACTTGTTGTTTGCATCGAGGGCAAAGGTAGCGTGGCTTTTGATGTGCATCAATAACTAAAAGTAGGCAACAGAGGTACTTGGCGAATACCGAGAATTAGGGGGGAGGGCACCCATTTGCAGGCAGATCGGATGAGAGTGATGTGTGTGGGAATTAGTATCTTTGCGCTCGTTGTAGAGAGTATCGGCAAAAGCATACAGAGAAGAATATGGACAAGGAACGGGACGCAGCAGAAAAGAGTCGCATGGCGGCGGACGCAGTCAATAACGAAGAAAAGAGCGCGAAGAGCTTGAATTTCATTCAGCAAATAGTGGAAACGGATCTCCGCGACGGCTTGAACGACGGACGCATCCAAACGCGCTTCCCGCCTGAACCGAACGGCTATCTGCACATCGGGCACGCCAAGGCGATCTGCATCGATTTCGGTATCGCAGAGCAATATGGCGGTATCTGCAATCTGCGCTTTGATGATACGAATCCGGTTAAGGAGGATACGGAGTATGTGGATGCCATTATGGAGGATATCCACTGGTTGGGCTTCGAATTTGCCAATGTGTACTACGCATCCGACTACTTCGATCAGCTCTATGCTTTTGCCGAACGCCTCATTATGGAGGGACATGCTTACGTGGATGAACTCAGCGCGGAAGAGATTGCACAGCAGAAGGGTACGCCCACAACGCCGGGGCAGAATAGTCCCTATCGCGATCGTCCACGCGAGGAAAGCCTCGATCTGTTCAGACGGATGAACAAGGGCGAATTTCCTGATGGTGCCATGACGCTACGCGCCAAGATCGATATGGCATCGGACAATATGCATTTCCGCGATCCCATTATCTACCGCATCATTAGTAAGTATCCGCATCACCGCACCGGTACCAAGTGGCACGTCTATCCGATGTACGATTTTGCGCACGGACAAAGTGACTACTTCGAAGGTGTTACCCATTCAATCTGTACACTTGAGTTTGTGCCGCACCGTCCCTTATACGACTATTTTATCGATTTGCTGAAACCGGCGGATGATGCGTATCGTCCTCACCAGTATGAGTTTAATCGTCTTAATATGACGCATACGGTGATGAGTAAGCGCAAATTGCTCTATTTGGTGCAGCAGGGCTTGGTGAGCGGTTGGGATGATCCCCGTATGCCGACGCTTTGCGGCTTGCGCCGAAGAGGGTATACGCCACAATCGATACGGAACTTTATCGATAAAATCGGCTACACCAAGTACGAGGGCACCATTGATGTAAGTCTGTTGGAACATGCAGTGAGAGAGGATCTTAACGAACATGCTCCGCGTGTTTCGGCAGTATTGGATCCGATTAAGCTCACTATTACAAATTATCCCGAAGGAAAGCGTGAAACCTTCCAGGCTGTCAATAATCCGCAAGACGAAACGAGCGGTACGCACGGAGTGCTCTTTTCGCGAAACTTATGGATCGAACGAGACGATTTTAAGGAAGAAGCGCCTGCCAAGTATTTCCGTCTTACACCCGGCGGACGGGAAGTTAGGCTGAAAAACGGCTATATCATTCGTTGTACCGGTTGCGTGAAGGATGCCGACGGCAACGTAACGGAGGTTTTGTGCGAGTACGATCCGGACACTTTGACCGGTATGGAAGGAGCAAAGCGTAAAGTGAAGAGTACCATTCACTGGATCGCACAGGAAGATGCCGTGCCGTGCGAGGTTCGTTTGTACGATTACCTATTTACGGACGAAATGCCGGCTACGGACGGAGATAAGCCGATTGAGGAACTTTTGAACCCGAACTCATTGAAAGTGCTACACAATGCATTCATTGAGTCGTATGCACGTGACGTAAAGCCCGGTACACAGCTACAATTCCAGCGGATCGGCTACTTCGTGGCGGACAAGGATTCCTCCCCTAAAAAGCTCGTGTTCAACCGTACGGTAACGCTCAAAAGCTAATTACTTAAGTTGCTATGACAGAGTCGATCGGCATCATTGCATGGTGCCTGAACCATCTGAATTATTGGACGATTTTTCTGCTAATGACGGTGGAAAGCTCGTTTATCCCCTTTCCGAGTGAAGTGGTGGTACCGCCCGCTGCGATGAAAGTGGCATTAGGCGAGCTGAATGGCTTTGGTGTGGTACTGTGCTCGTTAGCGGGAAGTATGGCGGGCGCACTGATCAATTACCTTTTGGCGTTCCATCTGGGGCGCCCGATTGTATATACCTTTGCCCGTTCCCGAATGGGCAAAATGATGCTATTAAGCGAGGAAAAGCTGTTTCGTGCCGAAAGTTATTTCGATCAGCGCGGAGCCGTTTCCACCTTTGTGGGCAGGCTTATCCCCGGTATTAGGCAGCTGATTTCGATTCCCGCCGGTTTGGCGCGGATGCGTATGGCACCATTTTTGTATTATACAGCATTGGGTGCCGGCTCGTGGATATTGGTTTTGTTCGCTTTGGGCTATTACGGCACCAAGATATCCGGCTTCACTACACGCGAGGAGCTTATGGCGTTTACTACGCGCTACAGTCACTGGATTGGCTATTCCATCCTGGCGATTGTAGTTGTGGTGATACTGGTGCTGTGGCTCGTACGGCGGAAAAGGCGGAAACGCAGAGCAATGAACTCGTAACCCACTCTTGACAAAGTGGCATAATATCGCTAATTTTGCAAAGTTGTTGGGTAATTGAGAAGCACTCGCATAGAAAAACAGAACGATTTTTACTAACGGCATAATAGAATGAATATTTTGGTGATTGGCTCAACCGGTCAAATCGGTAGCGAGCTGACAATGAGGCTCCGCGAACATTACGGAGCGCAAAACGTAGTTGCAGGCTATATTCCTGCCATGCCCCCTAAGGGCGAACTGAAAGAATCGGGCCCCTCCGAAGTAGTTGATATTACCGATGCCAAGGCAATTGCAGCGGCTGTGGACAAATACCACATAAACCGTATCTACAATTTGGCAGCTCTTCTTAGTGCCGTGGCAGAAGCGAAGCCACAATTAGCGTGGCACATCGGCTTGGGAGGCTTATTCAATGTGCTCGAAGTGGCACGGGAAAAGAACTGCGCCGTATTTACGCCCAGCTCCATAGGTGCTTTTGGCGAAAATACACCGCATGACAATACGCCGCAGGATACCATTCAGCGCCCCAAAACAATGTACGGCGTAACCAAAGTATCGGGCGAATTGCTCAGCGATTACTACTTTAAGCGCTTTGGCGTGGATACGCGTTCGGTACGTTTCCCGGGGCTAATTTCCAACGTAACGCTGCCAGGCGGTGGAACTACGGATTATGCCGTGGAAATCTACTATGCCGCCGTGAAGGAAGGTAAGTTCACTTGCCCCATTAAGGCCGGTACCTATATGGATATGATGTACATGCCTGATGCGCTGGGTGCTGCCATTGATTTGATGGAAGCTGATCCCTCCAAGCTGATTCATCGTAATTCGTTCAACATTACCGCTATGAGTTTTGCCCCCGAGCATATCTGCGCCGCCATCCAGAAGCTGATCCCAAGCTTTGAAATGACCTATGATGTTGACCCCTTGCGGCAGGGTATTGCCGAAAGCTGGCCCAATAAGATGGACGACAGCTGCGCACGCAACGAATGGGGATGGGCTCCTCATTACGATTTGGATACGATGAGCAAGGATATGATTGATATCCTTTCCGCACGACTGAAGAAGTAATTTCCGGCAATTGACGCCTGTCCCAAAATGGCGGATATATTGCAGATTCGAGACTTTGCACTATCGTTGAGAGGGTCAACCGAAGGGTTCCCTTTCGGCGATGGTGTTTTGGTTTTTAAGGTGATGGGTAAAATGTTCGCATTTTCCGATTTATCCAAGGAAGAACATATCGTCCTCAAGTGCGATCCCGAGGTTTCGCCCTCGCTAATTGAGCGATTTGATGCGGTAGAACCCGGCTTTAACAAAAAGCACTGGATAAAGGTTTTTCTCAATCGCGACCTGCTTTTTTCCGAAATCAAGCAACTGATTCTGCATTCGTATGCTGCGGTTATCCTCAAGCAGCCACGCTCGTGGCGGAATCTCTACCCCGAGTTAAGCGATGTAGCCTATGTGCCAATTACATTTTAGCGATATTTACCCCACGGAGGAGGTTGCCAGCACCTATACGTACCTATCCGAGCTGAAGGAGGCGCACCCCGATTTGCCCTCGGGCAGCTACGTAACGGCGGCATATCAGACGGCCGGGCGCGGACAGCGCGGTAACAGCTGGTTCGCTTCTCCCGGCGCATCGCTCATCCCCTCATTCCTTATTTCCGAAACCGGGCTGAAAGCTACCCAGGGCTGGGCTGTATCCGAGTGGGTGGCACTATCCCTCCATCGGGCAGTTTGCTCATTTCTTCCTCATTCTGAGGCTCTTCGCATTAAGTGGCCCAATGATCTTTACTATAAAAACAGCAAGTTAGCGGGCATTCTCATTGCCCATACACTGAAGGCGGATACCATCGACTATTCCGTTGTAGGAGTAGGTTTGAACGTAAACGAGGCACATTTTCCCGAAGAGGTACCCAATCCCGTTAGTTTATATCAAATTGTGGGCGCAAAAGTGTCGCTTGAATCCGCCGAACAGGCTTTCAAACAGCAACTTATCGCTCTGTTTCCCCTATTGCAAACTGCCGAGGGGCGGGCGCAATTGCACGAAAATTATCTGCATAACTTATATCGTTTAGGGCAGAAAGGTTCATTCCGCGATGTGGCTACCGGTGAGCCGTTTGACGGAACCATTACCGGCGTAGCGCCAAGCGGCAGGTTGTTGCTGACCGATAGCACCGGTGCCGAGCGCAGTTTCGCCTTTAAAGAAGTGGCGTATCTATAGTAGTTTTTGGCGAAAATCATCATGATGCATACGGAAACAACGCTGAGTAACAAGGATCGCAAGCTGATTCGTTCGCTGGCAAGTAGTAAAGGGCGGCGCGCCGAAGGGCTTTTCGTTGCTGAAGGGCATAAGTTGATTGCCGATCTGCTTCCCGCCTTTACGTGCGAGCTGATGGTCGCCACGCGTGATTCTTTCCTCGATTTAGCGCTTTCGGAAGCCGAAGCGCAACGCATCGGGCGTACGGTTCTGCTCCCGGAATCGTATGATTTTAGCGCGATTAGTTCGCTGAAAACGCCACGCCCGTTACTGGCTCTTTTTCGTTACAACGAGCCGCAAGATGCCGTTTCCATACCCACACGCGCCACTTTGCTACTGGATTCTGTGCAAGATCCCGGCAATGTGGGCACCATTCTACGAACGGCGGATTGGTTCGGCATCCGTGACGTTTGGTGTACGGAGGGAACGGCTGATTGTTTTGCTCCAAAGGTGGTGCAAGCAACTATGGGTGCGTTGGCGCGGATCAAGCTGTTTCGCATTGCGGAAGATAGCCCCCTCTGGGCCTCAATTCGTGGGGAAAACATCCCCGTTGTGGGAGCCTTTCTCGAGGGGAAACCCCTTTCCCAGTGCCGCTTACCGGGTATTGATGCGCCATCCATCATAGTGATGGGGAACGAGGGAAACGGCATTAGTGCTACCATCGCTCAGTACGTAACTGAGGCGGTTACCATTCCCCCGGGTTGTCCCGATATGCCTCACGTTGAGTCTCTTAACGTGGCAATTGCCACAGCCGTTATACTTTCGCGCCTCGTTACACCATAACGCGGATAATTCCCACAAAGCCTACGAGGGCAAAAAGGAACGCGATGGTGTGGTTGAAGAGGCGGAACCCACTGAGCGTTACGTGGTTACGGATGCGGTATATCCCATAGGTGATCAAGGCCCACCAAACCAAAGCGCCAATCGCTATAGAGAGCATTGTAATAACGAACTGTACGGCGGGGTGGTTGCTCTCCATCACGATCGAAAAGCGGCTAAAAAGCACCAAATAGAAGAATACAATAAGCGGGTTGGAAATGGTAATCAGAAAGGAGGATGCCACTATTCGGGTGGTTTTGCCCTGACTATTGTCCGTGCCGGGCGGTATATAGCGCGGTGCAGTAAAGTAGAGGAAAATGCCGAAAAGAATCAAAACGATACTCCCAAAAAGCTCTATTCCGTTGCGATTGGTTTCGATAAAATCGAAAACGAACCCCACGCCCAAATAGGTTACGGCGGCATACAGAAGGTCGCTTGCCGCTGCTCCGATGCCGGTCAGCATACCGGCGCGCCTGCCATTTTGCAGCGTCCGTCGCACACAGAGCACCCCCACCGGCCCCATCGGGCAGGATACGAGCACCCCGATCAGTATGCCGTAAAGTATGGTGACGGTTAGTTGTTCCATTCCTCTCTATCCCTTTCCGTGTCGCAAAGAACCCACGCAGGTGAGCCAACTGCGGTGCCTTTCCGATGTCAAAGTTAGGAAATTGACATCAAACTGCCTTTCTGCCCGAAAAAACCTATATACCTTTCATCTGAAACCTATATACCTTTTACGCGAAACTTATATACCTTTCGCTCGAAACTTATATACCTATTTCCGAGCCTCCCGAGAACCCTGGCCGGAGCGGATTTGCATAAAAAAAGATACCTTTGCATCGGTGTATTGTACCAGCTTGGCACTTGTAGCTCAGGAGAATAAAAGTAATCTATAGAGGGACGATTGCGCTACGAGCAATTTATCATTGATGGACGACTATGGGAAACGAGCTTTACGATAATAGTTTGAAGGCTGTAGGCACCTTTCTCTCGGCCTATGCCACGCATATGATGGGCAGTGGCGTGCATACTTCTCGTGTGGTGCGCTGTACGCAGCGAATAGGCGAGAGCTTCGGCTATGTTGTTGTAACGATGATGGTACAAAAAGGGGTCATCATCAAGCTGTATGATCCCAAGAGCAATACACACTTCACGATAGAAGGGGCAATTCCTTCGCTGCCGATCAGCTTTGAGCATAATGCACGTCTGAGCGCATTGAGCTGGGAGACGGTAGACGAGCATCTAACGCTTGATGAAGTACGCAAGCGATACGAGCAGATTTTAGCCGCACCCGGTACACATCCTCTATTTGTGTTAATACTGGTGGGATTGGCCAATGCATCGTTCTGCAGGCTATTTGGAGGCGATTTGCCGGCTATGGGTATCGTATTCTGGGCTACGGTGGTAGGGTTTATCTGTAAACAAAAGCTGATTCAGGAGCATGTGAATCACTACATTGCCTTTGTAGCGTCAGCCTTTGTGGCATCTCTCTGTACAAGTATATCGCTGATTTTCAAAACGGATAGTGAAATAGCGCTAACCACCAGTGTACTCTATCTGGTACCGGGCGTTCCGCTCATTAATGGAGTAATCGACATTGTGGAAGGATATGTGCAAACAGGCTTCTCGCGGCTGGTGGAGGCTTTCCTGCTTATTGGTTGCATCGGGTGGGGTTTTTCCATCACTCTCTTTATTTTCAGAAGTAGCTTGTTATGATGATGCTGATAGTAGATCTTCTGTTGGACGGGCTGTTTGCCGCATTGGCGGCGATGGGTTTTGGTGCGATATCGGATCCACCGCTAAAGGCATATGGGAGTATTGCCCTGCTTGCCGCTGTGGGGCACGCATTGCGCTTTTTTCTCATGACGATATGTGGCGTAAATATAGCGATCGGCTCGCTCTGCGCCTCGCTAACAATCGGCTTCGGCGCGCTATGGTTGGGCAAGCGGATCCGGACGCCCATTACCGTTTTATCTATACCGGCACTACTACCGATGATACCGGGGAAATATGCGTACAAGATGTTTTTTGCACAGATTATGTTCCTTCAGAATTTAGGAAGTACGGAGGGGCAGCAGAAGTATATGGAGATGTTTTTCTTTAATACAATGGTTGCCGTAACCGTTATCTTTGTTTTAGCGGCAGGTGCTACGCTCCCTATACTGCTTTTTCCTAAACGAACCTTTTCTCTAACACGTAAAAAACAATAGGCATACTGATCTTTTTATGAATACTTTTTGGAACACAATTGCCAATTATAATGCGGCAACTTGGTACATACAGTTGCTACTGATCATTTTGGCTGTGGTGGTTCTATACCTTTTGGCAAAACGCCCGTCGCGCAGTAGTACAATTATCGCTAAATCCTATCTGATACTTCTATACGTATGGATTGCCGTAGTCTACTACGCTATCTATTGTGCGGAACGTAGTTACTCCGCATTACTGAGCATCTACTGGGGTATTTTGGCGCTTGCTTGGGTTAAGGATCTTGTACAGAACGATACGCAGTTTGTGCTTCGGGATAAGTTTAAGCCTTTTGCCGTTTTCGTTCTTCTGCTTCCGCTGATGTATCCGTTGGCCTCAATTATGCGTGGCCTCACATTTCCCTATATCACTACACCGGTGATGCCTTGCACGGTGGCGATTTATACGATTGGGCTCCTTCTGCTCTTTACGAGCCGAGTCAATATCTTTATTGTTTTGCTGCTACTCAATTGGGCAATGGTGGGAGTAACCAAAACGTGGTTTTTCGGTATTCCGGAGGATTTTATCTTGGTGCTAACGTCAATACCTGCTCTATATATATTCTTTCGGGAGTATTTTGCGTTGGATTTGCATCAAAATACCAAACCTAAGGCAAAGTATATCAATGCACTTTTGATATTAGTCTGTATTGGAGTCTGTATCGCTTTGTGCTGCGCTCTTTTTGCTCAGATAACGCAAGGGTAAGGATTGTTACCAAATAGAGCGCAATTTGGTATCTTTGTCTAATAGATGGATAACAACGATATATACGCAACCCATTGCGGTATCGGTGAAAAGGAAATGCCTTTTTCGCTTTTGATGTCGGTTTACCGGGGAGAAACGGCGGAATACTTTAGCGAAGCACTTGCTTCAGTATTTGCGTCAAGCCTTCTTCCGTCGGAAATCGTACTGGTATGCGACGGACCGCTTACCGAACCTTTGGAAGCGGTGATACAGCATTTCACCGAGCGTTATCCTGCTCTGTTTCACTTGGTTCGGCTCCCTGAAAACGGAGGGTTGGGCAAAGCGCTCAATGCCGGGCTTGCAGCGTGTAAAAACGACCTTGTGGCGCGTATGGATACGGATGATATTTCCTATCCCGAGCGATTTGAGCGGCAAGTTGCCTTTATGCGTTCGCATCCGGAAGTGGGTGTACTCAGCGCAGCAATAGACGAATTTGCCGATGAAAAGCATCATATTGTGGCAAAACGTATATTGCCTGAAGATCACGATACCATAATGCGTTTCGCCAAAAAGCGTTGTCCGGTCAATCATCCGGTAGTAATGTTCCGCAAAAGCGAAGTGCTTCGTGCCGGCGGATACAGGCACTGTCCCTCATTTGAAGATTATTATCTGTGGGCGCGTATGTTGCTCTCCGGCACTAAATTTCACAATATGCCGGAGCCACTACTTGCTTTCCGAATGGACGACGATACGCTGAAAAGACGGCGCGGCTTACGTTATGCGCAGCGCGAACATGCTCTGCTGAAAAAATTGCGCCGGGAGGGCTTCCTTAACTTTTACGAGTATTTGCGTAACGCCGCAATGAGGTTGCCACTTCGGTTGGCGCCTCCCTCCGTGCTAAAGTATGTTTACCGTCGTACTTTGCGTACCGGTTAACGTGAGCGAACGCAGAAAATAGTCGGGCGGAAGCGTCCTGTTTTCCGAGTAATCGTAGATGTGTACCTTTTCGCGATCCTTAAAGATAATTTGGTAGCGGAGGAAGTTTTCGTCCGGAATACAGATAACTTTTGCCGTTTGCGCTACCTGAAGGAAGAGAAATCCCCATACCAATATACGATCGTATCGATTGCCCACCGTGAACAGGTTGGACATCAATATCGGGAAAAACATTAACGGATAGTAGAAAAGTCGGCTTCCAACCTGAAAAAACGGAAGAGAATTACAGATAATCACGCTGATCAGCCAACTGTTCAGGTAAGGCAGGAGTTTAGCGTCTCTCCGGTACAAATCTTTACTGCGCCATACGAGATAAAGGGCTATTACGGTGTTAATCATATAGAAAATGCCCGATCCGCTCCCTTCCTGTGCATCCCACATATTTTCCAAATAATAGGTATCGATGGGGAGGTATGGGATCAAAAATACAAAAAGCGGCTTCAGTATGCGCGGAAAAACGGCAAGCGACAGCACCACCATGCTACCCATAAAATAGCCGTTATAACGTATATAGAAAAAGGGTAGTAAAAGCACCATTACCGCTGCCGAGCGGTGAATCGCTACCGCAAGAAAAAGGATCAAAAAAGCCGGTATCCATTTCCTTTCGGTATAGAGGGGAACGGCAAAAAGGCATACAGCTTGTGCCAAACATTGGCGTACCGAATTGAACGACTCAAAGTAAAGTTTATAGGTAAAAACAAAGAAAGCAAGCGCAATCCACAGTGTATAGCTCTGTTTACGGTATGCCCACAGCACCAGCGGAATAAAAATAACCGCCACAATCAGCGTCCAATGGTAAAATTCCAGTCCGAAGTAGTTCAGCATATCGTAGAATTGCTTCCAGAGCCACTCCATATGATCGTAGGAGGTATATTCCTTTGTGTAAAACGCTTCCTCGTAAATGGGGTAATCCCGCCCGATATTATCGCGCAATGCCGAGAAAAGAATCAAGACAACCGTCAGGACGGCAAACGGCACCTTTTCTCCGTAACGGCTTCGCGCTACAGCGCAAATGCTGAGTACGGAGAGTACCAAAAAAGCGGTATAGAGGAGGAAACTTTCTAAAGGCATATATCTTTTCGTTTAGCGCAAGCGAAGTAATACTTTTTTTAGCCTAAGAAGGGCAAATCCCATACGCTTTAGCCCCATGTTGTACAAGCGTTGGCTACAGAGGCTCATACGAGCCGCTAAACCGCCATCTGCTTCTAAAAAATCACGCAGCGGAGGATGCGTTGCCAAAATGGCTTTGTACCGGTCATAATTCGTATGATTTAGCTCTGTGTGGAGGATGGAGAGCCGCATCAGCCGTAGCGCTTCCGAAAGATGCGTATCTGACTCATGCTCAAAATAATGCTCCAAAAAATCGGCTTGATGCCGCATGGATGCTAAACGCTCCGGGGTGAGCCGGTAGGTAAGGGCATTTTCGTTGGTGCGGCGGTACATATGCAGCGGAAAATCCAAATAGGCAATTCGCTCGGCGTGATAGGCGTATACGGCCGTGGGAACCACATCTTCCCACATATTACAACCTTCAAAAAAATGCGCGTGAGTGAGGAACAATTCTCTTCGGTAGCACTTGTTCCACAAATACCCGGGTGTTTTGCCTGAAATGATGGCAGCCGAAAGCGCCACCGGATCCGTAAAATGAAAAGGTATGGTAGTTCGTTCCCGATGGCGGAATAGCTCCGTCCAGCCAAAAAGTACCAAATCGGCATTTCCATCGGTCATTTTGTTTGCAATGAGCCGAACAGCATCCGGGCGCGTCAGATAGTCGTCGCTATCCAAAAAGAGCAATAGATCCCCTTCGGCAGCATTCAAGCCGGAAACGCGAGCCATAGATAATCCACGATTTTCACTATGACGAATCAACTTAAAGGTATGTGCCTTTGGGTTCGCTTCTGTACACAAACGCTCAGCAATTTCTATACTTTTGTCCGGCGAGGCATCGTCCACAATTACCACCTCTAACTGTGGGTAATCCTGCTCCAATACGGAGCGTAGGCACGTTTCCACGTACTGTTCCACGCGATAGAGGGGAATAAGTATCGATACCGAAGGAAGAGGCTTGCTCATGGGAACTTTGCTAAAATCAGATTTCGTTATAATAGTGCTTTGGCGCGCTGTACGGCACGCATTACGCGAAAACCGGCGCGTAGCTTGCCCCTGTTGTTAAAACGCACCATAAGTCGGTACGGTGCGTTAGCAAGCCCTTTAAGTAAGCCGGCTTCCGCTCGACTGATGGGAAAATCTTCGGATGCTTTACGGAATGCTTCGTAATGATCGGTTCTGTATTGCAATAGCTTTACTGTTACCGTTTCACGTTGCAAAGCGGCATCGATTTGTGCTCCGTGCGGATGTTGTGCAAAAAATTCCACCATATTTTGGTGTACTAATCGAACCGAGCGTAGAGCTGTTTCGCTCGGATTATTGCTCAATGCGCCTGGCAGGTAGCGCCGGTAGTGGTAAAAACAGCCCGGCACATAACAAATGCCTTGGTGCAGAAAAGAATAGGGAATAACCCGATTCTTATCTTCCCAAAGTGTAATTTCGCGTCCGATATAGTTTGTAAAGGGCAAAAAGAGCTCTTTTCGGAAACATTTATTCCAGAGATACGCGGGAATTGATCCATCGATAAACGCAGCGGTAGCCTCCTCGCCCTGCAATTGAGCAATGTGTCGAAAAGGCTTATTCCGATGCTTGTACCCGCTGATAAAATCGAAAATCGCCATCGGGGCTTCGCTCTGCTCCATTGCCGCTACCACTTTGGTCACGGCACCCGTATCAGTCAGATAGTCATCACTATCCACAAAAAAGAGATATTTGCCTTGTGCCGCCTTGACAGCATGCCGGCGTGCATTGTCGGAACCCCCATTTTCTGCCAATTCGATTAGTTGCACGGCGTGGTTACGGCTGTTTTCCTCCGCAACGATACGTTTTACAATCGCCATAGAGCTATCGGGCGATGCATCGTCCACCACAATAAGCTCTAAAAAGGGATAGTCCTGCTGAAGAATGGAGCCGATGCATTCCGCCACATACGCCTCTACCTTGTAGACGGGTACACAGATGGTGGCGATAGGCTTATTACCCATAAATCACGCGTTTGGCGGTGCCGATTGCTTGGTCCAACGCCTTGCCTAATGGAGCCGTAACTGCCTGTTCCATAAGACGAAACTTCATTTTGGTTAGTCCGCGCCAGTTCATTTCGGGGAGGTACTGCTCAACCGGCTCAGGGATAAGCTCTTGCACCACTTTGCGCCGATGTAGCGGAAGCGCCAAATAGGCTTGTAGCTTGAGGTTCAGTAATGCTCTGCCGATAACGGCGCGGAACGCTTCGTCACCCTTCTCTTCAATGAAAAAATGTGCCAAACTGTCAATGATACGGCGCATCTCACGCGCATTGGCTTCCGTCATGTTGTGTGTGTAGGAACCCATATTGCTTTGCTCGTAATGCACCGTGCATCCGCTGTAGTACCCAACCGATTGCGCGCAGTAGAGCAAACGCAGTGTTACATAATAATCCTCCCATAAATTGCGTCCCTCCTCAAAAAGCGAAATAAAGGGGGCAAAGAGGCTGGCAGAGAAGAGCTTATTCCACAGATACGCTTCCTGACGCGAGGAAAGTATAGAGATGGTAAAATCGCGTCCCGATGCTTCCGGTTCAATGATAAAAGGAATATCCTTTTTGCGGAAGTGCTTGCTGTAATTGCCCACCACTACATCGTGCCCGCCATTTTGCGCTACGGCAAGCCATTCGCTAAGCATATGCGGATTATCCCACCAATCGTCGCTATCCAGTATCAGCACCCATTCGCCGTGCATCGCCTCCATAGCTGTGCGGCGTGCGCCTCCTAACCCGCGGTTGCGCTCGTGGTTGAGAATGCGTACCTCGTGCCCCGGACGCGCTTCCGCCTCTATTACGCGGCGAGCAATATCTATAGAGCCGTCGGGCGACGCATCGTTTACAACGATTATCTCCAAAGGCGAATAATCCTGTTGCAGCACGGAATGCAGGCAGCGCTCTATATAGGGCTCAACCTTATATACCGGTATCAGAATGCTTACTAAGGGATTCATATATCGGTACTAAAGTTCGCGGAGCTTTTGGATTAGAAGCGCACAAGCCTCTTTGTTTTCAAGTACGGCGGCAAGCGATTCGGTAAAGTTTCGCACAATTTCAGCAGTTCCGCCACCGATAGGCATTTCGTCTTCCTCGCCGTGCCACACCAAACCGCGTGTAGCGCTACGTGCAAAAATAAACGTATATGCCTTTTCGGGCAGATTGTCTCCTGCATCCGAGAGAGGGAAAGATTGCCTAAAATCGCGGATAAAACGGTAGAAAGGCGCTAATAGATAGGGCGATATGTGTTGCGTGATGCTGGAAAATTGTACCGGTGTGAGCTTGCTCAGCGCCGCGATCTGTATATAGAGATGCTTGATGGAGATCTTCTTAATGGTAAGCGATAGCGGATTGGTCCAATCCTTTAGTACATCACCGTTTTCCACAAAGAAAAAGCTGAACATTCCGGACGGTAATCGTGTAGAGGCATCAAAGTCTTCTTGCGAAAAGAGATATACCCGCTCATTTTCTGCCAGTGGCGAGCGTGCAATCAACCCTTGCCATACCGGCAGATTCTGACTGGTGGCGCTAACAATCACCACGGGGCCCTCTTCGTTGGCTAATACAAAGCTTGCCAAGGCGATAACCTCTTTGCGCAATGTTTGTGTGCTTTCGCCTACCATAATGGCATTGCCACGGTGGAGCAGTTCGTACAATTCGGAAAGAATTTCGTCGTGTTCCGATGTTTGTGCATAGGCGGTAGTCATCTTTTGGTTGGGGAAAGCATCTGCCACCAACTGGCGCCACGTGTTTGCCGCTACCACTTCATCCACATATTCATATACATCTTCGTAGCAGCGGAACGTATCGCTCAGCCGAAGCCCCTCGGCAGCAATCTGATCCAATTGCGGATAGAAGCGTTCGTCCATCACGTTGTTTTTATCGAAGTAACGCAGGCGAAAAGCTCTGAAAATCGGCTCTTCATCTACACCACAACTAAAGCGCACGCTGCGCCCGCCTTTATAACTTACATAGATGGAACTATATGCGGGACGATATACCAAACCACCCCACGGATAGCCGCCTACTTCTTTTTCCAAGTAGCGGATTACCGATTCAATATGTTTACAGGTACCTAAGCCTGTGGTCCGAAAATCCAAGCAGGAACAAAAATTACGATCACTTTCCACACCGCGAAATGCCACTTTGTAGCTATTGTCGCCGTGCCGAACCAAATAATCGCCCCAAATACGCCCCGAATCCATATGTTCAACGGAAAACATCTCCCGCTGTGCCGCTTCGCGCCGTAAGGCAACCTGCCATTCTTCTAAAGTCATTCCTTCCGGACAAACCCGATTGGATAGTTTATAGCCATTCATTGTATTACTCTGAGATATAAAAGTTTTGCGTTTCTAATCATTCTAATTTGCCTCCTTCGGGCAATTCAACCTAGCGAGGGTGAGCCTGTCTTCGATGCAAAATACCCCTTTACTGCATAGAGACCCCTTTATGCTACAAAGGTTGCATCTTTACACGTAGAAAGTATCCTTTCTGCGCAACAAAGGGCGTCTCGATGTTGCAAAAGCAACACCTCCATGCGTTAATGGTCGCATCGCTTTGCAGCCATCTGCCCACACCTACGACAAAGATAGTGCATTTTTTATTCTTCTATGCTTTTACGTGGCGCATCTTTCCCCAAATCTCTTTATACAAGGGTACAAAGTGTAAGTGGAGCCTTCCGAGTAAAAATTGTTCGTAAAAGAAAACTTAGGGAACGAATGGTAAAAAAAGGTTCGAAAAGTAGGTCAGAATGGAGGAAAGTGGTATAAAATAGGTTACCTTTGTCGCGCGATGGAAGCGGATCAAACAGAAAAGAGCGAAAATACGGTGGAAAAGTCCCCGAAAAAGAGGCGTGCAGCCTCGCGAGCGCGGCGTATCGTTTGGGGTATACTGCTCGGGTTGCTCCTCTTACCGATTCTGCTCATTTTGCTACTCTACACGCCTCCGGTTCAGCGCTTTGCACTACGAAAAGTACTGAAGGAGGTGAGCGCTTCTACGGGGATGACCATTGTGGCCGGTGATTTTCGACTCGCGTTCCCTTTGCGTCTTCGTTTACAAGATGTATCGGCAGTAAATCAGAAGGGAGATACTGTTGTGGGTGTTGGGCGGCTCCAGACCACGCTTTCACCGCTATCTCTGCTCAATCAAAGGGTAGAAGCGCATCGCTTGGAGTTAGAGCGGGTGCGCGTATTTATGCCGGATAAGGATAGTACGCTCGTGATAGCGGCAGCCGCGGAAGCGCTCTCCATAGGTCCGCTCTCGGTAGATTTGCGCAAAGAGCGTGTGGATGCCGGTTCCCTCCGGTATGCGGACGGATACTTCAAGCTCTATATGCGCAAAAAGGAACAAAAGGAGGAAAAGCCGGTGCGCTGGATCATTGATGCCAATCGAATCGTTTTGGAACATACGCTATTCGATATGGCTATGCCGGACGATTCGCTCTTTGTGCGTGCCGATATGCAACAAGCTAATGTAGAGGCGTTCTCCATTAATCTGGAGGATACCCGTGTGCAGAGCAACCGCATAAGCGTAACGAGCGGTGAGACGTATTACAGTACCAATCTCGCCTTGGAAGCTACCGACCAGGTTAACTACAGCGATTTGCATGCGGAAACGCTCAGTGCAGAAATTACGGATTTTGTCCAGCAGGGAAGTTTGCTGAAGGGAAATATCGTTTCACTCGCTATGCAGGAGCGGAGCGGTGCTCGCGTGAAACATTTCCGAGGTGCACTGTCGATGGAAAATGGTTTGCTTGGATTGGACAATTTTGCCCTGCAAACAGATGAAAGCTCTTTGTCCGGAAGCATTCGTCTTCCTTTCGCTCTATTCCGTGGGGATACAACGGAAAGGGCAGCATTATTCCTACGCTGCTCGCTGAGTGACAGTGATATCTACCGCTTTTCAGGACAATCGGTAACGGATCTATTAGGATCTTCCGCCGGCACCCGTCCGTTTGAGTTAGATATTGATGCAGAAGGAAATAAAGATGTGATCGCGATCCGTCGCCTGAATGTAGAGCGGCAGGGCGTCCTGAAGGTGGATTTGCGCGGCAAAGTGACCAAAGTGGCGAACCCTTCCTTGCGGAACGGAGAAATAACGCTGGACGCTTTGATGCAACCGGCGATATCCGGTATTATTACTCGTTTTGCTCCGGGAATGAAGGGGCAGCTCTCTATCCCGAGAAACACGCGTTTAAAGCTGAAAGCCGGTATCAAGGGGCGTCACTATACAGCAGATACGGAGCTTTCGGCTCCCGGAGCGGGGAAAGCAGCAATAAACGGTAGATACTTGGAAGTAGGACAACGCTATCAGGCTCACGTTAATTTGCACCATTTCAATGTGGCTGCTTTTATGCCGCGTGACTCGGTGGGACGGGTGAATGCGGATCTAACAGCGCAAGGCGTTGGATTTGACTTCCTTTCGGGGCGAGGTAATGCGTCCGTAACGGGAAAAATAGCCGATGCCCGGTACAAGGGTAATTTGGTGGAAGCAATTGAACTGGATGGCGCTGTAAAAGGCGAAACAGTGAATTTGGCTCTGAAGAGCGGTACGCCCTGGGCGAAAGCCGACCTGCTCCTCAACGGAACCTTGCACAATGGTACTATGCAGGGCACACTGAATGGACAAATTGATACTCTTTCGCTGGCTCAGTTAGGCGTTACGCAGGATACGCTTTCCGTGGGAAGCGATTTGCACATAACGTTTGATACAGACTTTAAGCAGCGTCATGCCATCGAATGGCAGAGCAATAGCCTTTGGTACCATATGAGCGGCGTGCCACGGCGCAGCTTCCCACTCTCGCTTACGGCTCAATTGGATACAGCATCGTCCAGTGCCACCCTTTCCTCCGGTGATTTGCAGCTTCGCGCCGATATAGAGGAAAAAACAGACGTGCTCATTTCCAAAGCGAGCGAAGTGGCACGCATCGCAAGTTCCCTTTTGAGTGATACAACCGGTACCAATCAAATGAGCCTCATAGCTCGTGCTATGCCTTTGGCTGAGTTACACTTCGAGATGGGACGGAATAACCCCGCAATGCCTTTCCTGAGAGATAACCGAATGTACGCGGACCGGGTTCGTTTGGACTTTGTGAACCATATGCACGAACGTATGCGGCTATACGCATCGGCAAACAATATCTATAGAGATACTACGCGAATCGATTCCGTTGGCATACTGTTAGTTTCAAAAGAAGTGGGTGCCCACGATCCGCTTTCGCAAAGCATACGTCACGCTGCCGATTATTTCGTTTGGACGGGTACGCAACCGCTACAGCCCGCCTTTGAGCAGGTGGATAGTGTTACCCCCGTATTGCTCGGGTTGAACGCTTCTGTAGTGAAAAACGCTTACAGAGGGCAGAAAGCGTTCCGGATTGACGCAGAGGCAACTACCGACCTTAACTCCATTGACCTATCAGCTCAGTACCATAGCGAGGGCAAACTGCTCCACGCGCTTTCCGCGCTTGCCTTCCGTAATCCCAACGGATTCGGGCTTTCCTTTAATCCGAAGCCGATTGTGATTTCCGGAATGGAGCTATTGCCAAACGAGGATAATGCGCTTTTCTACGTGCCAAAGAGTCAATCGATCAAAGCTAATTTACAGCTTTCCGTTGACGATGGTGGCTCACTGCTGCTCACAAGCGAAGAAGGAACGGATAGCGGTGAAGATCCGCTTAATTTGGTTGTACGCCGGCTTCAATTAGGTATTCTCGAAGATGTTCTTCACCTTGAGGGGCTTGGCGGTCTTGCCTTTGCCGATATTCGTATCGAACGGGATAATGCTACCAAACTGCCTCGTGTAGTGGGCGATCTCTCCGTAAACGATTTCCGCTACGCTCACGAGCCGTTGGGCAACGTTAGTATGGCTCTGTTCTACGAACCACATGATAAATCGCTTCACTACCTAACGGCGCACATCAGCCATAACGGTAATTTGGCGGTGGATGTGGAAGGGCAGTATAGTACTACCGACCAAAAATCGCCCATTAAGGCGCGTGCCGTTGTGAACGATTTCCCGTTAGAACTGGCGAATCCCTTTATCGGTGCGAATACGGCAACCCTGAACGGGATGCTCGGTGGCGAAATAAAGGTATCCGGGACGACCAAATTCTTGCGTCTGAACGGAAGTTTAACGCCCAAGCAGGCTACCGTGTATTTGCCACAAGTGGGCGAAACATTTGCCATTGAAACGGAACCTCTTCGCTTTGACGATAGTAAGCTGTACTTGAAGAACTTTACGCTTCGCGACAGAGATAAGGAAATACCGCTTTACGTAAACGGTGATTTTACTCTCTTTGGTCCCGAAGCAATGCATGCCAATATCAAAGTGGACGGCGATGAGGTTGAGCTGATTGATAGCAAACCGGGCAAGGGGCAACTCCTCTACGGCAAGCTGATTGTCAGTCCGCATCTCACACTGCGCGGAGCCGTTTCCAAGCCTGTTATCCGCGGTGATTTCAATATCTTGGGCGGTACCGATTTAACCTACGTGTATAGCGGTAGCAAGCTGAAAGCAACCGATAATATGGCAGGCGTGGTAGTCTTTACCGATTTTGCCGATACCCTGTTTGCTGCCGATCCCGCTATCGCGCTACCTACACCGGGCAGTGCCGATATAGCGCTCAATATACATATCGATCCGGCGGTTCGCCTCGGAGTGGATCTATCCCCCGGTCACCAGGATTATGTACAGGTAATGGGTGGCGGAGATTTGCGCTTCCAGTCACCGCCGTTTGGTACTATGAGCCTAACCGGACGCTACAATCTGAGCGGAGGTGGCGATGTACGCTATAATTTCCCCGTTGTGGGCCGCAAGTTATTCTCCATCGATCCGGAGAGTTACCTCTCCTGGAGCGGTACGGTGGATAATCCCTATATCAACTTTAAAGCCGTGCAACGCGTTCGGGCTGATGTAACCGAGGGCGGAAATACACGAAAAGTGGATTTTGACGTATTGATCGTAGCCAAAGAGGATCTTTCCAAAATCGACTTGGCGTTCGATCTGGAAGCACCGGACGATCTGAGCCTTCAGAACCGATTAGCCGCTATGAGCAAGGAAGAGCGCGGTAAGCAGGCCGTCGGGCTGATGGTAAGCGGTACATTCCTCGCTTCCGATCCTTCGGAAATGAGCATGCAGCGCATTCTCAGTGGGCTTGCCATGAGCGAATTGAACAATTTGACCGGAAAGTTCCTGGAAGGTACCGATTTGAACGTCGGAATGGAATTGCACAATTCTGCCGGAGGCTCCGCCTATACCGACTACACTTACAGCTTCAGCAAACGATTCTTCAACAATCGTGTGCGCTTTGTGATCGGCGGAAAGGTGGCTGCCGGCAATTTGCCCAGCAACTACGAGCAAACCTTTATTGATAATGTTACGCTCGAATACCGTATCGATCGTGCCGGAAATCACTACATGAGCCTTTTCCATAAGCGTAATAACGATAACCTTTTGGAAGGGCTCGTTACCGAAACCGGCGTAAGCTACATTCTTCGTCGGAGTTTGTATAGCCCGGGCGACCTATTCCGCCGCTCCCGCAAACGTATTCCCACCACTCCGTTGGACAGCTTGCCTACAGTTGCCGCGGATACGCTTAAACAAACCGAAGTACCTCAACCATGAGACAACGTTTATACCTATTCCTATTGGTAGTTCCTTTGCTACTGTTGGCTGCCGGTTGTTCCACTACAAAGAATCTTCCCGCCGGCGAGCAACTCTATATAGGTATCGGCAAAACGAAGATTACCTCTGAGGACGGATCCACAAGCGGGCAGCGTGCGCTTTCCGCTGCGGAAAATGTACTGAACGTAAAGCCCAATAATTCCTTCTTTGGTAGTGCTCGTTACCGCATTCCTTTCCCGTTTGGCCTTTGGGTGTATAATCGTTATGTGAACGACTCCACCGCGTTGGGCAAACGCATATATAAAATGTTCGCTTCCGAACCGGTACTGGTCGGTACGGTTAATCCTCCCCTCCGGAGCCTCATTGCCCGTAATGTGTTGCGGGAGCACGGTTACTTCAATGCAGCCGTTACGGATAGCGTTGCCACTAATCGGAAGGATTCCCTCCAAGCGCGTGTTTTCTATACCATAGATATGGGAAAGCCCTATCGCTACGATACCATCGAATTCCTGCCACCCATTACGCTGGTGGGAGGCGTGCAGTTTGATCATTCGCTCTTCTCGAAGCTCGAAATCGGCGAACAGTTCAATTTGTCCCGACTTTTGGAGGATCGCAAGCGAATCAGTACGATGCTCCGCAATAGGGGCTTTTACTACTACACGCCCGACGCCATTTACTACGAAGCGGATACCTTGCAGGGCGATTACGGCGTGCATCTCCGCACCCGTATCAAGCCGGGCGTTTCCGAAACTGCCTTTACCCCGTGGAGCATTGGCGATGTAGTGTTTACCGTGAACGGATTCCGCGCCGATCCTATGAGCGATAGCGTTACCTATAACGATATCCTCATTCGCTATAACGGGAAACGACCCGCCGTGCGGAGGGGCGTTATCGATAGGAGGCTTAAGTTGCGCCCCGGCAGTATCTATGCCGAAAGCGACGAAACCCGCACTCGTGAGGCTTTGGCACGCCTCGGCGTATTTGCGTATACGGAGTTTATGTTCACTCCTGTGGATACTCTTAATCATATTCTCAATCTCTATATCAATTCTACTATGGACCGGCCGTGGGACGCTGCGCTCGAAACCGCGTTTAAGGTAAAGAGCAATAACTTCCTCGGTCCGGCACTCACCTTTTCGTTAGCACGCCGTAATTTGCTCGGCGGAGGCGAATCGCTCTCCGGTACACTGCACGGGAGCTACGAATGGCAATCCGGTCGTAATGTGGTGGGTCGTGCCGCTCTGATCAATAGTTACGAGTTGGGCGTCGACCTTTCTCTAACCGCACCCGCTATATTGCTACCGGGTATAAAGGATAATGTGCTACCTTTTACCACGGCAACCGATTTTACCCTTTCCGCCGATATGCTCAACCGTGCAGGTTACTTTAGGCTTCTCTCCCTGGGTACGGCTGTTTCGTACACTTTTGAGGTAAGCAAGTCCCATAAGCACGTGGTTACTCCATTCCGGTTGCAATACAATCTGTTGTCCCATCGCTCCGAAGCCTTCAACGATATTGTGCGCGAAAACCCCGCTTTGGGACTCAGCTTGAGGAGCCAGTTTATTCCCGCAATGGGATATGTATACACCTACAACAATGTGTTTGAGGATCGTGGCTCGCACACGCTTTGGATGGAGTATTCCTTTACGGAAGCGGGCAACTTGTTCAACGCGATTTATGCCGCCGCAGGGCAGAACTACAACAAAACCAAGAAGCTTTTTGGCGTTCCCTTTGCGCAATTTGTCCGTCTGACTGCCGATTTGCGCTATACTTACGCACTGAACCGCAACCACACGATTGCCGCGCGCTTGGCTACAGGCGTTATCTATAGCTTTGGCAATATGACGGTGGCGCCTTACAGCGAGCAGTTTTATGTGGGCGGAGCCAATAGCATTCGCGCCTATACGGTGCGCAGTATCGGTCCCGGCTCTTACCAGCCGCTGCAGAGCAGATACGCCTTTATCGATCAGACCGGTGAGTTCAAATTGGAACTCAATGCCGAGTGGCGTATGCGCTTGGTAGGCGATCTGCACGGCGCGCTCTTTGTCGATGCCGGCAACGTATGGCTTATTCGCCCCGATTCGTACCGTCCGAACGGCTCTCTGAGCGAAGTATCCGGTGTGGGCGATTTTCTCCGTCAAATAGCACTCGGCTCCGGAGTGGGGCTGCGCTACGACTTAGGCTTTTTTGTTATTCGCTTTGATGCCGGAGTGGGGCTGCACCTCCCCTACGACACCGGCCGCAAGGGATACTACAACATACCCAAGTTCACCGACGCCCTCGGTTTGCACCTCGCCATCGGCTACCCCTTCTAATCCCCTCTACGTATTTACGTATGGGTTAGAGCAGGACGAGGTCGGCTACGGCGGCAAAGAGGGTGCGCACTCGGGCACGGTCGCGCAGGTCGTTGGCAAAGAGGGCCACTATGTACTGCTTCCCCTTGTAATCGATGTAGCCGGCATAGCACTGTACACCGCGCATGGAGCCACTCTTGAGGAACGTGCGGTACGGCTTATTGCCGAGGAACCGCCGAACGGTGCCTTCGCTCCCCGCTTCTGGCAACGAGTAGAGGTACTCCTCAAAAAGCGGTACATCCTGCCGTATCATATAGCTCAGTAGTTGCGTCATATCGCCAGCCGTAAAGCGATTGGCGCGTGCCAATCCACTGCCGTCCGTCAGGCGGAAGTGGGGCGAAAAACGCATCCCCGCCTTCGTAAAGAGCTGCTTTTCGCAAGCTAATCCGGCAGCAACGGATGCCGGTAGGGATTGCTGCGCTTGGTCGGCCTTGCGCTTCGCTTCGTCGCGTGCAATTGCTTTCAGCAGAGCTTCGGCATAGTGGTTCAAACTGTGGTAATTGGTGGCGCGGAGCAGATTGCTCTTTGCCGGCCCGTAATAGCGCCCGATGAGCCTTCCCGAAGCCATAGGAGCGGTGAAGCTCGCATAGGGTGCCGCCACTATCTCCACGCCGTGCGCTTGAAGCAGGTTGGTGAGGAAACGCGCCGCATAGAGCGGTGGATGGGGCATATCGGTGCTAAGCGTTATGCGTGAGCGGTTACGCGGCACGCTCCCCTTGAGCGTACGCCGCTCCACGAGGGGCAGCCCGTCGCCCTCGGCAAAGCTACCTTTTTGCGTGGTGGTGAGCCGGTTGTCCCACTCCACACCGGTGCGGGGCGGATAGGTTTTCAGTAGCGATACGTCGTAGGTGCCACTGCCGCTTGAGAGCGTAAGATCGATCCAATTATCAAAGATATTGAATCCGTAAATGCCGTTGGCGTACCATTCGCCCCGATCCTCTCCCATCCAGAGCGGATTGAAGCCGAGGCTGTCGTACGCGGAAGCGATAATACCCACGGAGCCTTCGATCCGTTCGATATGGTGCGCGCGGAGCGATGCTAAAAGCGACTCCCTAAAGCGCGCACTATCCGCCGGGAAGTACTTGGAGTAGAGGGAGGGATCGCCGCTCCCCACAAGCAATAAATCGCCGTACAGCGTAGATCCCTTCACCTTACCGGTAATGCGGAAATCCGTTATAAAGGGGTATTCATCCAAAAGGAGGGTTGCTGCGGCGGTGGTGAACAGTTTGGTGGTAGAGGCGGGGATCATGCTGCGCTCTGCTCCGTAGGCAAAGAGCGTTTCGCCACTCTCCGCCGCCGTGAGCATACAGCCAAACGACGCCACCCCCTTGCGCTCCGCTTCAATGAGCAGATTGCGCACCCTTTCCGACTCATCGCGATTCACCTGAGCCGAAGAGGACTCCGTCTGTGCCGCCGCGGAATAGGGACGCGCACCCAAAACCGATACTAAAGCGCAGAGCGCAAGCGTCCGTAAGACGCTAAATAGATGTAGATCATTCATAGTTGCAAAGTTAGTAAAACGCTACGCCACTAAGGAACTGCCTTGTTGGGCACTTCGTCCCCACGGGGCGTAATAATTAGTTACGAATGCAAAGGTAATATATGCCTTACCCCGCAGATGTATTGAAGTTTATCGAAGTGTATTAAACTGTATCGAAGTGTATTAAACTGTATTATAGTGTATCGTAGGCAAAAGGAATTTATCGGAACTTATCAGAGTTTATCGGAATTAATCTGATTGGTTCTGATTGGCTCCGATTAGCTCCGATTGGCTCTGATTGGCTCCAATTGCTTCCCTAATTTCTCCGGTTAACTCCTTATTCCCTTGAGCGTTTCCTGTAACAATTCCAAGGAAGATGGCCCAAACTGCAAATAAAAACTTTTTCATAACCCTTTTTTCTTTTAACCTTTTCTTTTAAATGGAAACATTACGCTAAATACACCATCCGTAATAGAAATTGTATCCGATAGTATTCCATTTTCTTGTTCGTACGTTACAGAAGCGGAAAAATAACCTCGACAAGT
>CABTZX010000008.1 GCA_902489445.1 uncultured Bacteroidales bacterium | reverse complement strand
GTCTATAGACTTTTCTCCGAACACATAGGACAAACGATTCATTACCTTCCACCCTCTGCTCCGACTTCTCCGTACAAACGCTTTGTTTCCTCCCATCCTCGGCTCTGATGGTATGGGGCGGAGGGGACAGTGGCTTGCTCTGTTCTTCCATAGGTAGGTGCACAGAGGCAGACAATCGCCATTCGCTCAAAAGTAGCTAGAGAACTTACTTGGCGGTATCGAGTAGGTAGGGCGCGGTGAGCTGTCGGTAGGCATCGGTGTAGGAGCCATCCGGTTCACGCACAACAATCTGTTCCTCCATAGGTAAGTGCACGGAGGTAGCTAATCGCCATTCGCTCAAAAGTAGCTTTGGAGCCTTTCCCCTCACGGTAACCACCTCCGCCAGTCGCCAAGGCGCCATATCGTAATAGACGGCTGCCCGACGCAACGCACTACTATCGGCAAAGGGCGTTACCAAAGCGAGCGCACCGCTAGGCTTCAGCACTGAAGCGGCAACGGCAAAGAGCTGCTCGGCAGAGAGCGTTTCGGTATAGCGGGCAAGCGCTTTTTCGCGAGTAGCAGTAGGAAGAGCCGGCTTGAAATAAGGCGGATTGCAGATGATCAGATCAACGGAAGCGGTAGAGAGATACGTTCGGCTCCATCGGATAAAGTCTGCGCAACAAACTTCAATACGGCAATGCGCTCTTTCCCGAAGGAAATCGTCCACATTACCCATAGCTGTTTGCGCGGCGGGAGGATCTATTTCGATCGCTCGATAGTGTGTATTGGGAAAGCGTTGGGCTAGCATTAAGGTCAGAATGCCACAACCGCAACCGGCATCGATAACTTCTTGCGTGCCATCGGCTTCGGGAATCCTAGCCCACGCACCCAAGAGTACGCTGTCGGTAGTAATTCGCTGAGCGCAGTTCGCCTGTGAGAGGGCGAACTGCTTCAATCGGAATAGGTTATTTGTAGGCACTCCGCGGCTTGATGCCAATATCCTCAAGCGAGAGGTGGGTAAAGGCATTGATGAATGCAGCCGCAAGGCGTGCATTGGTAATCAGCGGAATATTGAGGTCAATTGCCGTTCGGCGCAGACGGTAGCCGTTGGTCAGTTCCCCTTGGGAGAGGTTCTTGTTGATATTAACCACCATATCTATTTCGCGCTCGTGGAGCATCTTCAAGGCTTGCGGATTACCTTCCTCATCGGGCCAAAAGACATGAATGGAAGGGATGCCGTTATCTTGGAGGAATTTGTGCGTGCCATCGGTGGCGTAAAGCTTATAACCGCGTTCGGCAAGCAAACGACAAGGTTCGAGCAAATCAACCTTCTGCCGGTATCCGCCACTGGAGATGAGGATGCTTCGCTTGGGAATGGTATAACCAACGGAAAGCATCGCTTTGAGAACGGCTTCATCAGTATCGTCCCCGAGGCAACCCACTTCACCGGTACTGGTCATATCGACCCCGAGAACCGGGTCAGCCTGTTGCAGGCGGTTAAAGGAGAATTGCGACGCTTTGATGCCTACATAATCAAGATCGAATGCGCTCTTGTTCGGGCGTTCGTAAGGCAAACCGAGCATAATACGGGTTGCGAGCTCGATGAAATTGATATTAAGCACCTTGCTCACAAAGGGGAAACTACGAGAGGCACGAAGATTACATTCAATAACCTTAATATCATTGTCGCGTGCCAAAAACTGAATATTGAAGGGGCCACTGATGGAAAGTGCCTCCGCGATCTGACGGCTGATGCGCTTAATGCGACGAACCGTTTCAACGTAAAGCTTTTGTGCCGGGAATTGTATGGTGGCATCGCCCGAATGCACGCCGGCAAACTCAATGTGCTCGCTGATGGCATAGGCAACAATTTCGCCCTTATCGGCAACGGCATCCATCTCAATTTCCTTGGCATGCTCAATGAATTGGCTCACTACAACGGGATGCTTTTGGGACACATTGGCGGCGAGCTTGAGGAAGCGCACCAATTCGCCCTGATTAGAGCATACATTCATTGCAGCACCCGAGAGCACGTAGCTGGGGCGCACCAATACCGGATAACCCACTTCTTCCACAAACTCTTCGATATCTTCCAGAGAGGTAAGTTCGCGCCACGCTGGTTGATCCACGCCAATTCCGTCCATTGTGGCGGAGAATTTGTGGCGATCTTCTGCATTATCAATGCTTTGCGCGGAAGTGCCCAAGATGGGAACGCCGGCGGCATACAAACGAACGGCAAGGTTGTTGGGGATCTGTCCGCCGGTAGATACGATAACGCCGTGCGGTTGTTCCAATTCGATAATATCCAGTACCCGTTCGAAGGTCAATTCGTCAAAGTAAAGGCGATCGCTCATATCGTAGTCCGTGCTCACCGTTTCGGGATTATAGTTAATCATCACGGATGAGTAACCGGCACGCCGTATAGTGTGTAGCGCATTGACTCCGCACCAGTCGAATTCAACACTGCTTCCAATTCGGTAGGCACCGCTTCCCAGTACAATTACGGAACGGTCGCGCGCCTCGTAGCGCACATCGTCCTCAATACCGTGGTAGGTGAGGTAGAGGTAGTTCGTTTTAGCGGGGAACTCGGCAGCCAGTGTATCGATCTGCTTTACATATGGACGTATTCCGCGGGAGAGACGATTTTTACGAATTGCCATAGAGGCAGCCTCCATATCGTCTTCGCTCATTCCCATAATGGCGCGTGCCACCTGGAAATCGCTAAATCCTTGTTTTTTCGCCTTCAGAAGGAGGGCATCGGGAACCTTTTCAACGGTATCGTACTCGGCGAGGGCTTCGCTGGTATCAATAATGCCTTTCAGGCGGTAGAGGAACCACTTGTCTATTTTGGTCAATTCGTGAATGGAATCCACCGTATAACCCTGACGGAGCGCCTTACTGAGCACAAATATGCGCCTATCGGTAGGTTCACGCAATGCGACATCAATATCGTCAATAACCAGCTCCTTATTTTCGCAAAAGCCGTGCATCCCCTGCCCTATCATGCGCAGCCCTTTCTGGATAGCTTCCTCAAAGGTGCGCCCGATTGCCATCACCTCGCCTACGCTCTTCATACTACTACCCAAAAGACGGGAAACGCCGTGGAACTTGCCTAAGTCCCAACGCGGTATCTTGCAGACGCAATAGTCCAGTGCCGGTTCAAAAAAGGCGCAAGTTGTTCCGGTTACACTATTGGAAACCTCATGCAGGGCATATCCCAATCCAAGCTTAGCGGCCACAAAGGCAAGCGGATAGCCGGTTGCTTTGGACGCCAACGCCGAAGAACGCGAAAGACGTGCATTCACTTCGATTACACGATAATCCCTACTTTCCGGATCAAGTGCATACTGCACGTTACATTCACCGATAATACCCAAGTGACGTATGATGCGAATCGAAAGCTCGCGGAGCATATGGTAATCATCGTTGGAGAGCGTTTGGGAGGGCGCCACTACTATACTTTCGCCGGTGTGGATACCTAAGGGGTCGAAGTTCTCCATATTGCAGACCGTGATACAATTATCGTATCGGTCGCGCACCACTTCGTACTCAATTTCCTTCCATCCCTTAAGGCTCTTTTCAACAAGCACTTGTGGCGAAAAAGAGAATGCCTTTTCGCACAACTTTACCAATTCCTCGCGATTATCGCAGAAACCGCTTCCCAATCCCCCTAACGCATAGGCGGCACGGATAATTACCGGATAACCGAGCGCATCGGCAGCAGAAGCCGCCGCCTCAATGCTTTCCACGGCGCGACTGCTAATCGTCTTTACGGAAATCTCATTGAGTTTATCCACAAACAGCTCGCGGTCTTCAGTAGCAATAATCGTATCTACCGGCGTACCGAGCACCTTTACGCCATATTTATCCAAAATGCCGTTACGGTACAGCGCCACACCGCAATTCAACGCTGTTTGTCCGCCAAAAGAGAGCAGGATGGCATCGGGGCGTTCCTTTTCGATAACACGTTCCACAAAGTAGGGTGTTACGGGGAGGAAGTATACTTCATCAGCAATTTCGCTGCCGGTCTGCACCGTGGCGATGTTCGGATTGATTAGCACTGTACGGATACCCTCTTCGCGCACCGCTTTAAGAGCTTGGCTGCCCGAATAGTCAAATTCGCCGGCTTCGCCTATTTTCAGTGCTCCGCTACCGAGCAACAATATCTTTTTGATACCGGATTCTTTCATGCCTACTTAACGATTTACTACTGAATCAATGAATTGATCAAAAAAGAAGAGCGTATCGGTTGGACCGCCACACGCTTCGGGATGGAATTGCACGCTGAAGAACGGTTTGTGCTTATGCTGCAAACCTTCGTTAGTATGGTCGTTCAAATTGATATAGCTGCATTGCCAATCAGCAGGCAACGTATCGTTATTGACCGCATAACTATGATTCTGACTTGTAATAAAGCAGCGTTCCGTTGCGCACTCCATAACGGGCTGGTTATGGCTTCTGTGACCATACTTCAGCTTATAGATATCGGCACCTGCAGCCAAAGCCATCAGTTGGTTACCCATACATAGCCCCATGATCGGCTTTTCGTCATTAAAGGTGGTGCGAATCTGCTCAATTGCCTTTCCACACTGCTTGGGATTGCCCGGACCATTGGAAATGAAAAGCGCATCGTAACGGAGCGTTGTAAGGTCGTAATCCCAAGGCAAACGAATCAAAGTTATCTCGGGACGTATCAATTGACGGAGGATGTTGTTTTTGGTACCGCAATCCAACATTGCGATACGTTTTGCCCCACTACCATAGGTTATAGGTTCCTTTATGGAAGCCAGAGCCACTAAATTATCCTCTTCGCTATGCGGATCAGTGGGTTGCTCCGAAACTCCTTCAATAAGTATAGTACCTTTCATTGATCCCTGCTCACGGAGCCGCTTGGTTAAAGCTCTTGTATCGATACCGCTCAGGGCAGGTACGCCTTCCGCTACCAGTTTATCGGAAAGCGAACATTTGGCATCCCAGTGACTAAAATGCTCGGAGTAATCGGCACAAATAAGGCCTTCCACCCAAATATGGTCGCTTTCGTATTCCGTGGAGAGTCCGTTTACATCACGGGCATCCTGAGGCATCCCGTAATTACCAATCATCGGATAAGTTTCCACCAATATTTGCCTCATATAGCTCGGATCGGTCAAACTCTCCGGGTAGCCGTTCATAGCCGTATTAAAGACTACTTCCCCAATTACGTTACGCTCTGAACCGAAGGATACTCCTTCAAAGCGCGTACCATCCTCCAATACCAATACTCCTTTTTTCATAATCTCTTCTTATTTGGGATGATTCATATAGATATCCTCCACATAGCGGATATACGCTTCATTTACCAAATGGTATCCGCCCGGCGTGGGATAATCACCGGTAAAATACCAAGCCCCCGGATGTTCGGGGATAGCCGCCCTCAGCCCTTCAATAGACTGGAATACGATCGATATGGGGCAAGTACACTCTTCGGGGCGCACCATCTCGGCAATTTGTCGGGTAATTTCTTCTACCGAGAAAGGTTTGTATATAGCTTTTACCACATTGGGCACCGGCTCCGACTTAGGTCGTTGCGCATAGGTAAGTGCCTTTCGGTATTGCTCCATTATGAGCGAATCGGTACCTAACCTATGATGCAGAGCCACAGCGGCGCGAAAAGCGATAAATTCATCCATATGACGCATGTCAATTCCGTAGCAATCAGGATAGCGAATCTGCGGCGCACTGGACGCAATTACTATCTTGGTGGGTCCCAATCGGGTGAGCATTCTTAAGATACTCTGCTTTAGGGTAGTACCTCGTACAATGCTATCATCTATAATTACCAAGCGATCCACATTGCGCACAATACTTCCATAGGTAACATCATACACATGTGCCGCTAAATCGTTCCGGCTGTTTCCTTCCGCTATAAAGGTTCGTAGCTTAATATCCTTAATTGCCACCTTTTCGGTGCGTACCGATTTGGAAAGGATTGTGAGGATTTCCTCTTCGGAAGGGTGATCCAAACGGCTAATCTCTTTCGCTTTCTCTTTGTTCAGATGATCGCGCAATCCTTCCGTCATTCCGTAATAAGCCACTTCGGCAGTATTGGGAATAAAGGAAAACACCGTGTGTTCCAAATCGTTATCTACATTCTTCAGTATATCCGGCACTAATTGTCTGCCGAGCGCCTTCCGTTCGTGATAGATCTCTTTGTCACTACCACGAGAGAAGTATATACGTTCAAAGGAGCATGCTTCGTTTTTCTCTGCTTCGAGAATCCGTTCCGTATGCACCTCACCATTCTGCGTCACGATGAGCGCTTCGCCGGCATTAAGTTCGTTCACTTCGTCAAAAGTGAGCGACATTACCGTTTGTATCACGGCGCGCTCGCTCGCCACTACTACTATTTCATCATCTGCGTAGTAAAAGGCGGGACGTATACCGTGTGCATCCCTAAATGCAAAAACCTCGCCACTGCCTGTTTCGCCGCACATTACGTACCCTCCATCCCATAGAGGCGCGCAACGCTTCAACACATTGGCAATATCCATACGCTCTTCAATGAAGTGCGTTATGTCCATTCCGTCCAGATTATGCTCACTTTTGCCTATCCGGTATAGACGTTCCACTTCGCGATCCAATGCATGCCCAATCTGATCCAGCATAATGTGTGTATCGCTCGTAACGCGGGGATGCTGCCCATTATCCGTAATTGCCTTAAAAATGGCATCTACATTAGTCAGATTGAAGTTACCGCACAAAGCTAAGCTCTTTGCGCGCCAGTTACTGCGGCGAACCATTGGATGAACAAAAGTAAGTCCGCTCCTTCCTGTAGTACTATAGCGCAAATGACCCATATAGCACTCACCGGCATAGGGAATACTCTGCTCGGCAAAATGAGCATCGTGCAATTGTTCGGCACTATAATTGGCAATTTCGTGATGTACGGTACTAAAGATTTCACTTATTGCACTACTACCTTCAGCTCGTTCCCTAAAAAGGTACTCTTCGCCCGGAGGAGCACTCAATTTGACTACTGCCATTCCGGCACCCTCTTGCCCACGGTTATGCTGCTTTTCCATAAGCAGATAGAGCTTATTCAGCCCATACATCCAGGTACCGTATTTTTCCTGATAATAGGGCAGGGGCTTGCGTAGCCTTACTAAGGCTATGCCACATTCATGCTTAAGTATATCGGTCATCGTCTGCCTCCCTGCTTTTTCTGCTGCTCACGCATCAGTTGCATCTGTTTACGTTGTGCTTCTTCCAAACGTGCCGCAAATCCGCTCTTTTTCTTCGGTTTTTTCTTGTTTTCCTCTATTCGGGCCAGTACCTTTTCTTCATTAATCATCATACGGCTCACCACAAATTGGATTATGGTAATCAGCGTTGAGATGAAATAGTAGTAGCAAAGCCCGGAGGCGTTATTGTTGAAGAAGAAAAAGAACATAATGGACATTATGTAAGGCATCCACTTCATCATCTTCATTTGTTGGTTGCTCTGACCCGTTGCACTCTGACTCATTGTATAGCGTGAGTAGAGAATATTGGTCACCGCCCATAACAAACAGAACAGACTGATATGGTTACCCATTAATCCCGTTAAAATGGGGATATTGAAATTCCACGACAGAATTGCATCATACGAAGATAAGTCCTTGACCCATAGGAACGACTCACCGCGTAACGCAATGGCTGTGGGGAAAAACATATACAGAGCGATAAGGAATGGCATCTGAAAGAGCATCGGCAAACATCCGCTCATCGGATTGGCACCTGCCGCTTTGTATAGAGCCATTGTTTCCCTACTTCGCTTAAGCATCATTGCTTGATCATCGCCCGCGTACTTTTTGTTAATTGCCTCAACCTGAGGTTTTAGTACTCTCATTTTGGCCTGAGACATATAACTTTTAAACGTAAGCGGAGAAAGTGCCAACTTGATAATGAGCGTTAACAGCAAAATGATAATTCCCCAATTGCTCACGAATCCGCTCAGGAAGTCTACCACCGGGATAATTAGGTATAGATTTATCCATCGGAAAAGGCTGCCGCCCACATATACCAATCGTTCCAGATGCAGCTTATCGGCAGCTTTTACATCTTGATCGTAATCTTTTAGCAAATGATGTTCCAACGGCCCCATATAGAGCATAAAGGTTGCCGAACTGCCTTCGCGAGCAGTAAAGGGGAAGCTACTCGCCAACGAAACCTCCTTTGTGTACATTCCATCCTTGGGAAGCGTTTTTTGGGATAAAGCACTATGCTCAAAGTAATGAGCCGCATCGCCCGCAATTAGTGCCGTAGCGAAGAATTTATCCTTAAAAGCGATCCAATGAAGCCGATCCGCAACAGACTTATCGCTCTGCTGCTTTGTTTCGCGCAGGCGTTCCACATCAGAATCCGAGAATTTGTAATAAATGCCGGTATAGTTATTCTCGTTTTGCCACGACTTTTCCTGCCGAGGCATCTTCTGTGCCATTTCGAAATCCAGAAAGCTCAGATTGCCGGGGAAAATCCGTTCCGTATGGTTACCTGCAAGCGTTAGATCCAGCATATAGTCGTCCTTGCGGAGCCGATAACGCAAATCAATGTACGCGGCACTATCTGCCGACAATCGGAGCGTAAGCGTTGAATCGCTCACCGCAACCGGCTGAAACGTAAGATCTTTGGATTCACTAATCCGTCCTTCCACCGTACGGAAAAAGATGTTCAGTAGCGCATCTCCGTCAAAAAGGTATAGAGGTTTGCTGTCATACGTTTTGAATTTCTTCAGCTCAGCTCGTACCGGAACGCCGCCCTTAGTATCAAACGTTACGGCGAGGCGGTCATTTTGCAAAACAATCTGTTGCGAAGCGGTAGCGACATTATTCGCAAAAAGGGCTCCGCTTGCTACATTTGGCGCCACACTGTCCGTCACGATTTCAGGCTGCTCCGTTTTTTCCGCAACTACTTCCGTACGCGGCTGATCCGTATTACTACGCGGTTTGGGACGATTAAGTATCGAAAAGCCGAATATCACTACGGCTATTAGGATCATCCCTATAATGGTATTCTTATCCATTGGCTATCATTAATTGCAAGTGCCGACATTGTGCATCCGCGGCACCACTTATTCTTTCGCTTTGATTCTCTTTGCTTCTTATTTCTTTCCCTTAGCTTGCCGATAGGCGATGGCTGCGCGCACAAAGCTCATAAAGAGCGGACTCGGATTCAGCACCGTGCTTTTGTACTCCGGATGGTACTGCACCCCTATATACCACGGATGCCCTTGCAATTCCAACGCTTCAATCAATCCATTATCGGGATTAACCCCTACGGCATTGAATCCGTGTTGCTCGAATTCGTCCAAGAAAGCACTATTGAACTCGTAGCGGTGGCGATGTCGCTCTCTGATAAGTTGTTTCCCGTAAGCCTCCGCTAACTTCGATTCTTTCTTCAATTGACAGGGATAACCGCCCAAGCGCATCGAGCCGCCCAAATCGGTTACACTCTTTTGCGCATCCATCAAGTCAATTACTTTATGTTCCGTTTGGCTATCGATTTCTGCCGTATTGGCATCTTTATAGCCCAAAACATTACGAGCGAACTCAATGGCCATACATTGCATTCCCAAACAGATACCAAGCGTAGGGATACCCTTTTCGCGTGCATAGCGCAAAGCGGTCAGTTTTCCCTCAACGCCTCGCGATCCAAATCCGGGAGCCACCACGATACCATCGCATTGCCCCAATACGCTATCGGCATCTTTTGCCTCAAATCCTTCGCTCTGCACGAGCGTTAACTTCAGTTTGCGGTCGTTGTAAATTGAGGATTGCAACAACGCTTCATCGATGCTTTTGTACGCATCCTGTAGCGATACGTATTTGCCCACCAGAGCTATATGCACCTCTTCGGATGCTTTTTTCATACGTTCCACAAAGGTGCGCCACGGCTTCAGATCCGGATCGGGCCCCGGTTCCACGCCCGTTTTCTTTAGTAGCGTGCTATCCATATGCTGGCTAAGCAGCAGAGGCGGTATTTCGTATATCGTAGGCATATCGATACTTTGAATTACCGCATCGGGAGCCACATTACAGAACAGAGCCACCTTTTCCAAAAGATCTTTTTCCAAGCGATGCTCTGTGCGGAGGACCAATATATCGGGTTGGATACCGCTTTCCTGTAGTTGCTTTACGGAGTGTTGCGTCGGTTTGGTCTTATATTCCTTAGCTGCCCGAATAAACGGAACGTAGGTCAGATGGATCACTATACAGCGATTGCCCATTTCCCACTTGAGTTGCCGAACCGCTTCAATAAAGGGAAGAGCCTCAATATCACCCACAACGCCGCCGATTTCCGTTATTACGTAGTCGTAGCGATCCTTTTCGCCCAAGAGCTTAACACAACGCTTGATTTCGTCCGTAATATGAGGGATTACTTGCACGGTTTTGCCCAGATAGTCCCCGCGCCGTTCCTTGCGAATAACCGTCTGGTAGATACGTCCCGTGGTTACATTATTGCTCCGCGACGTTTGTACATTGAGGAAACGTTCGTAATGACCCAAGTCCAAATCCGTTTCGCATCCGTCATCCGTTACGTAGCATTCGCCGTGTTCATACGGATTAAGCGTTCCCGGATCGATATTGATATAGGGATCGAACTTCTGAATCGTTACCTTGTAGCCACGTGCCTGGAGCAACTTGCCTACCGAGGCGGCTATAATTCCCTTTCCTAACGAGGAGACTACCCCACCCGTTACAAATATGTACTTCGTTTCGTCCTGTTTCATTCGGCTGTTTCCCTTGCTTCTCTTGCTTTTCCGCTTACGCTCTTACCGGCGCGTTACGCACTGATTCACATACGCAAAGCAGACGCATTGCGCGAACGCACCCTTCTCCGTGGTGCAAAGATAACGCTTTCACGTAACACAACCGCACAAATCTGCCCCGAATACTTTCCCCCGCACGAGATGAACTCATACAAAAAGAAGGTGTTGCTTCAAGCAGAGCAGAGGAATGGCTAACGTTTTCCCTATAATGATTGTTTTCTTTCAATAAAGCATTACCTTTGCGACGTGGGAAAAGCTGAAATGGCGCGATAACTTCAAGCTGCGCACCCCACATTTAGGGAGGGTTTCAGCACCCTCCCTTTTACATTTCTTTCCCTTGTCTGTCGCCATATTCCTTTTACTTTTTGATGATTTGAATCACCACATCCCTGTTGAGCTGTAGGCGATCCGCAAGATACATACGTGAGCGGGCAATTGGAAGGGTATCTGCATTTCAATAAAAGAGCTATCTCTGCAGTGGAGGTGAACCAAGGTTAGTTCCGGCTCAAGGCAAAAAGCAGGGCTTAGGGCACTTGGGGCACCTCTTTCTTTTTGCCCCATTTGGGCTATTCGTTTCCTCTACTCTTCCCTTTTCATCGCGAAACACTTCTGGCAAATACGTATCTGCTCGGTTGTTTGTACGTAGATGTTCGACCATTTGTTCGTAGAAGCTCAACCATTTGTACGTACGTTCTCTATAAATCGTTTTAATGATTTGTACAAATCGTTTTAATTACGCGTATAAATCCTTTAAGTGATTTATATAAATCGTTTAAAGTATTTGTAGGAAAAGTGTAGAGAAAAGATTGAGAAGGTACGTAGAAATGGTTGAGGATGTACGTAGAAGCGAGTGAAAGAATACGTGAGGACGGAGGCAGGGGATGCAAGGGACGGGGCAGCGGTGGGGTTAGGGCAAAGAAAAAGGTTCCTCCGGTGCAGAGCACCAAAGGAACCTCTCGGATGATGGGATCGATGGACGTTTAGTTTTCGTCCGTATCCTTCCGTTCGTTGCGATAGAGCGGTAGGGATTCGGTATCAAACGTATCGATGTAATGGGCTATCTTCATCACTTCAGCTTCCGCATAGTTGAGGAAAACGCGACAGGACCGTTCGTACAAATCGGGGCGTTCCGCAGCGGCTTGGAACAACAGGTGCGCAAAAAGCGTATAGGAAGTAGCTTCCACTAATCGGCGTGCGTGGAAGTCGTGCAACTCCTGGTTGTTCGCTTCGGATACCTCCTTAACAAGCCGTTCCGCTATTTCCAGCATTTTACCCATACGTTCCTTGAGTGGCTCCCATCCGGAGGGACACGCGCCCTTTCGGTATTCGCGGATCTGATCGAAGTATAGTCCCGTAGTTACATAACGAATGGCGGCAACCACCTGAAGCTGTGTAGTGCCCTCGTAGATATTGGTGATGCGCACATCGCGATAGAGGCGTTCGCAGGTGTAATCCTTCATAAAGCCACTTCCCCCGTGTATCTGCACGCAATCGTATACGTTTTGGTTGGCAAACTCGGTACTGATTCCCTTGCCGATAGGCGTAAAGGCATCCGCAAGCTTGGTATAGTGCTTTTGCTCGCTACGCTCTTCAGGCGTCAGTTTACGCTCACGAGCCACATCGTCCCACGCCTTGTACATATCCACAAAACGACAGGTTTCGTACAGATGGCAGCGTGCGGCATCCGTCTTGGCACGCATCAGCGCAAGCATTTCGTACACGGCGGGGAATTGATCGATGGTTTGCCCGAACTGCTTCCGCTCTATCGCGTATTCATACGCTTCGCGACAAGCCGCCTCACTGATGCCGACCGCCTGACTCATAATGCCCAAGCGCGCCCCGTTCATCAGCGCCATAATGTACTTAATGAGCCCCATTCGGCGCGTGCCGCATAGTTCCGCTTTGGCATTATTAAATACCAATTCGCACGTGGGCACACCTTTGATACCCATCTTATTCTCGATGCGGCGCACGGTTACGCCTGGGTTGTTCTTGCTATCGAAGATAAACATCGAAAGACCGCGCGCATCGTGCGTTCCTTCCTCACTGCGTGCCAGCACCAAATGTATATGCGAATCACCATTAGTGATGAAGCGCTTTACGCCGTTGAGCCGCCACGTATCATCGCCTTCGTTATAGGTTGCTTTGAGCATAACCGCCTGAAGGTCACTACCGGCATCAGGCTCGGTAAGGTCCATCGACATCGTTTCGCCGTTCAAGGCTATACGGGGCAGGAAGCGTTGACGCTGATCTTCGCTACCAAATTCGTACAGCGTTGTGGCACAGTCCTGAAGCCCCCAGAGGTTTTCGAAGCCGGCATCGCTGCGCGAGACGATATCCGCCGCCATAATGTACGGTGTTATGGGGAAATTCAGACCACCGTAACGGCGCGGAATAGCCATCCCCATCAAGCCGGCGCGACGTACGGCATCCAAGTTTTGTTGGGTAAAACGATCGTAGCAGGCGCGTCCGTCCTTAAGAGTAGGACCGGTCTGATCCACATCCTGTGCATTGGGTTCGATAATATCGCCACAGATTTCGCCCACAATTTCCAGTACACGCTCGTAGCTATCGATCGCATCTTCGTAGTTTTGAGGCGCATAGTCAAATTGCTCCTTATCGTTATAGTCGCGCTCTTTAAGCGCAACGATGCGCTCCATCAGCGGATGTCTCAGATGATACGCAAGCGCGGGAGTATCTTTATAAAAGTTTGCCATAATGCTTTCCGTGGGTTACTTACTGTTCTTTTTGTATGCAGCGATTAGACGCGGAACAACCTCTTCAATACGACCGATTATAACATAATCTGCAATGGAATTGATGGGCGCCTCCGGATCACTGTTAATGGAAATAACAATACTGCTGTCCTGCATGCCTGCCACATGCTGAATTTGTCCGCTAATACCGCAGGCGATATACAACTTTGGGCGAACGGTTACGCCGGTTTGCCCAATCTGCCGGTCATGATCGATAAAGCCGGCATCCACAGCGGCACGCGATGCGCCCACTTCGGCACCCAACGTTTCCGCCAATTGGTAAAGCAATTGGAAGTTTTCCTTGCTTCCTACGCCGTATCCACCGGCTACAATTACCGATGCGGCACCGAGGTTTACTTTGCGCGCCTCTATATTACGCTCCAAAATTTCAACTACAAAGTCCTCATCGCTTATATAGTCACTCACTTTGTGGCGTATCACTTCGAGCTTCGAAGCATCGTACTCTTTCAGAGGCTCTTTCTTCATTACCCCGGGACGAACCGTAGCCATTTGCGGACGGCAATCCGGATTAACGATAGTTGCCACTATATTTCCGCCGAAAGCGGGGCGTATTTGGTACAAAAGTTGGGGATACTCCTTTTTGCTCTTCGGATCGGTATAACCACCAATCTCCAATGAAGTGCAATCCGCCGTTAATCCGCTGTGCAAAGCGCTGGATACCAAAGGCCCAAGGTCACGCCCTACGGAAGTGGCACCCATGAGTGCTATTTGCGGTTTTTCTTCGGCAAAAAGCTTGGTTACGATTGCTCCGAAGGGTTTAGTCATATAATGAGCCAAGCGGGCATCTTCAAAGATGTGCAACCGTTCAACGCCATAAGGGGCAACGGCATCCGCAATCAACGAGGCATCCGCGCATATCGCAACTGCCTCTAAGCCGCATTGCAGTTCCTGAGCCAAGCAACGCCCTTTGGTGAGCAGCTCCAGGCTTACCTCCTCAACGGCATTATTCTCTATCTCTAAGTAAACAAAGAGGTTATTCATATTCTGTATGGTTCTAAGGAGAATCCGTTATCCAATTATTCGTTCCGCAATGAGCGAAGCCACCAGCTCGTTGATACCGGCTTCGGAAGCATCTATACGTAACGCCTCTTTCGCCTTGAATACCACGTTTTGGATGGTCTTAACTTTTGTGGGAGAACCGGCCAATCCGCACTGTTCCGGGGCAGCATTGACCCCTGCGGCGGTAAGTTCGTGCAGTTGCAAATAGGGGCGCTTGGCCACCAAAGCGCGTTTTTCCTCACTCGCCTGCTCCATTTCACACGGAGCGAGCGCATATTTGAATCGCTGTAACAGTTTGGCGTGACGCGGACGACAGGGCGCCGCCGAGCCATTTACCGTAACCAAGAGGGGCAATTTGGCACGAACGCGTTCAACTCCGCGCTCCAATCGCCGTTTGATAACGATATCTTGTTTGCCCACTTCCTCTATTTCTTCCGCATAGGTTACCGCATTGATCCCTAATTTATGGGCAACTTGCGGACCAACCTGCGCTGTATCACCGTCAATGGCTTGCCTTCCGCAAAGAACCAAATCAGGAATTCCGATGTAACGCACCGCCATAGAGAGCGCGTAACTGGTAGCAAGCGTATCGGCACCGGCAAAAGCTCTGTCGGTAAGCAGGTAGCCTTCATCAGCCCCCCGGTACAGCGATTCGCGCAATACATCGGCTGCGCGGAACGGTCCCATCGTGAGAACCGAAATTTGGGTATCCGGGTATTGATCTTTAATGCGCAAAGCTTGCTCCAAAGCGTTCAAATCTTCCGGATTGAAGATTGCCTCCAGAGCCGCACGATTGACCGTGCCGTCTGCCTTCATGGCATCTTTCCCCACATTGTGGGTATCGGGCACTTGTTTGGCTAATACTATTATTTTCATACTCGTTTATACTCGTGTTTGTTTGTGGTTATCGGTTCAAAACCTTGTTTTTTGCCTTTTTGGCGATATAGGGCTTCAGATAGTTAGGGGTCCAATACGCCGTATCAACGAAATGTTCTTTGCTAAAAGCGGCGAGAGCCTCCTTACGTAAGTCGCGTGCATGCGGTGCGTATGCATCAAAATGAGCATTGGTCAATTTGATCACATCCTTGCATTTAGCGGCACCGCTACCAAAGAAGTAGACCTCCCTTTGGGCATACTGATCGGAAAAGCTTGCTTCGTCAACGATCATTGCCTGCTCCTCTGTTTCCACCGCTCCGTTCGTTTGGTACAGAGCGGTATAGACTTCCATACGTCCCGCATCGATCATTGGGCAAAAAAGAGCGTCAGGAGCATAGGTAAGCCCCTCCGTGAAGCCGTCAGTCATACTGCGTAGTGTGGAAACAGCTATAATGGGAATATCGCAACCGAATGCCAATCCTTTGGCAAACGATGCTCCGATGCGCAATCCGGTATAGCTTCCCGGGCCTTCGCTTACGGCAATAGCATCAAGCTTGAGCCCTGCTGATCGGGCACTCTGTAGAGCTTTTTGCGCAAACGAGCCAATTGTAGCGGCGTGATTACGCCCCGGTTCGCTCTCCCATTCCCCAATCAGCTCCGCGCCTTGTATCAAAGCAACGGAACAAACCTCCGCAGTGGTTTCAATGCAGAGTAATACGGGGCTCTTTGTCTGCTCATTTTCGTTCATCATTCCTATAACAGATTTAAGGGGCAATTCGTTCAATCGACCAACTTCCGTCCTCCTGCTTTTGGTACAGAAAGCGGTCGTGCAGACGGCTTGCTCGGCCTTGCCAGAACTCAATTCTGCTCGCCTTTACGGCAAATCCGCCCCACGTATCGGGGCGCGGTACCGGACGCCCTACATATTTGAGCGATTCCTTTGCGAACTGAACCATTATGTATTCACGATTAGGGATAGGACGGCTTTGCGGTGAAATGCGAGCTCCCACGCGGCTCGTATAGGGGCGTTTCCTGAAATAAGCATCGCTCAGCTCCGGTTCCAAGTGCCGAACCGTGCCTTCGATATGGATTTGCCGCTCCGTTTCGTGCCACAAAAAGGTGACCGCCACGTGCGGATTGGCCGCCATCTGCTGTCCTTTTCTACTTTCGTAATTACTATAGAAAATGATTTCTTCGTTCAGAACCTCTTTCAGTAGTACAGTACGCACGCTGGGATGCCCATCCGGTGTAGAGGTAGCTACAATTAGTGCCGTAGGCTCTAAGGCTTTTGCCTTAAAAGCGTCCTCAATCCATTGATCCACCAAATCAAAGGGATTCTGCGGCATATCGCGTCGCGTCAGCGAATGCTTCGTATACTCCCGCCTGACATTCTCCAAATGCAGATCCTCACTCATCTTTGTTCCTTTCTCCTTAACCCATACCTTTCGGGTGGACGAGCCTATCCCGAAAGCACTTTCTACCGCAAAAGTAGCGAAAAACGCGCATACGGGGGTTTCGCGCTTGCTTACCTTGTTGAGGCATCGAGTTCAATCGATCGGGCTGTAGGTATATAAGTTTCGCTCGGGTTCTATGGGGCATTTGTTACGTTTGGATGGCTTTTGTGTTAAGAAGAGCACTACGCGGACGATGAGCGATACAACAGTTGCGGATTATTCTCTACATTTGTTGTAATATGGGAGGAAAAGTTACTATGTTGTTGAGGAGTGAAAGTACTTTGTTTCGGCAGATTAATCTGTTTTTCGGAAGCATCCGTTTGGTTGCTTTTAGGCGGCTTTTCGTTTTTTGCTGCCTAATTCTACCGCTCTTTGGCGTATGCACGGCTTTATCGGCTCAGGAGAAATACGATATCCGTTTACAGCTCAAGGAGGGGGATAGGCTGGGAATTGGGGTGAAAATAAACTCCCTAACAACGACAACAATACCGATCGTGGGCAAAGCTACCTTTAACACGAGCGAAGAGTACGGCATCACCCTACAGGTATTAGGCATTCAGGGGGCAAATTATCGCGTAAAATGCACCGTAAATAAAGTAAATGTATCCATGAAAACCGCCGGAATAGGCAAATACGAAAAGGAAGCCAATCAAGCCCTTTCGGATGCACTAAAACCGGACGAATTACGCGGAAGCTCGGTAATAGCCGTACTTACGCCCTATTTTAAGCCGGTACAAGTTCCGGGGGATGATACTTCAAAACGAATTATCGACCTATTGCAGGATGCCGTATCGCGAGCTTATGCACCACAAGCGGCTGCTATTGATGAACAGAGAAAGAAGAGCGATGGAGCTGGGAATAGCGTCACGTCCAAGCTGACCTCCGTAACCGATACAAAAGCTACCATCCAGGGCCAATTTAGCGAACGCGTGAAAGATAAGAAGATGGCACTAAACCGAAAGGGAAACTTTACCTACCAAATGGAACGCAAGAGCGGCTACCCGATCAGCGGAACTATTAGCGATAAATCAACCGGCACCCAAAAAGCGCTTCTGCTAAATCTCTCTTTCCAAAGCACGCGACGCATGCACGTTATCGTCACGCGCCGATAAAAGCGCGGAGGTTAGATGCGGGTCACTTCCGTTATAGAGGGATTGGCGCGCAAACCTTCGCACACGCGCTTGATGGTATCGGTATCGTGCACCATCAGCGTGATGGTACCGCCAAAAATACCATCGCGCGATTCCATATCCACCTTAGTGATGCTCAAATTGAAGTCCTCAGCAATGTTTTGCACTATTGAGTTGAGGATACCGGTAGAATCCAATCCTTTGATTTGAATCCTTCCTTCGAACAAACTGTGGGAGTGATCCCCCCATTCGGTTTGCACTATGCGGTTTCCGAAGCTACTTTTCAGCCGAGTTGCTACCGGGCAGCTGCGCTTATGTAACACCACGTCGCCCTGAGGATTGATAAAAGCGATGGTTTCGTCCCCGTAAATGGGATGACAGCAATCGGCAATGGTATAGTTTGTTTTGAAGTCATGTTCCTCCAGAACGTAGCATTTTGTGGCATCGGGCGCATTTTCGGCTGCATTGTTGCGGAAATCCTTATTACGGCGTGAGGAGCCGAACAGCCGGGAGAAGAAATCTTTTTTGTCGCCTTCCTTAGCGAACTTTTTGAAACTCTCAGGCAGCGAGACCAATCCTTGCCCCACGGCGTAGAAAAAGTCCTCGCGTTTGTGGTAATTGTAGTAGTTGGCTACGCGGTCCAACTCGCTTGCCGTAACGGTAAGTCCGTCGTTGCGGAATACTTCTACTACTTTTTTCTCGCCTTTCGCCGCCAAATCGCGCCGTTGCCTGCGTAGGTATAGATCAATAAAGCTCTTTGCCTTGCCGGTAGTTACGTAGTTGCGCCACTCCGGCACGGGGAATTGCTTCGCACTGGTGATAACGGAGATCTGATCGCCGTTTTGTAGCGGACTGCTGAGCGGTACCAATCGGTGATTTACCTTGGCACCGATGCAGTGCATGCCTATTTCCTCGTGTATGGCGTAGGCAAAGTCCAGCGCCGTAGCGCCCTGCGGCAGCGTAATGGTATCGCCTTTTGGCGTAAATACCTTTATTTCGTCGTTAAAGAGGTTTAGCTTGATGGTATCGAGGAAGTCCATCGCATCGGGCGAGGGATGTTCCAATATTTTGCGAATGGTTTCGAGCCATTTTTCCAATTCGGAGTCCTCTTCAATGGTATCGTTCTTGTACTTCCAATGCGCGGCAACGCCCAATTCGGCAATTTCGTCCATCATACGGCTGCGTATTTGTACTTCCACCCAGGCGCCGTCGGAGCCCATCACGGTGAGGTGCAGGGCGCGATAGCCGTTACTCTTGGGGTTGCTGACCCAATCGCGTATACGATCCGGCTTCACGCGGTATATATCGGTGATGATGGCATAGATCTGCCAGCAGCGATTTTTATCGCTAACCGACTCATCGGACTCAAAAACGATGCGAACGGCAAACAGATCATAAACCTCCTCAAAGGGGATTTTCTTCTGTTCCATCTTACGCCAAATGGAGTAACAGCTTTTCACGCGGGTACGGATCTCGTACTTTAGCCCGATGGCGTCGAATCGTTCGCGCAGTGGCGCGGCAAAATGCTCAAACAGTTCGCTGCGTTGCGCCTCGCTGTTGCGTATCTTTTCGCTTATTTCGGCATACTCCTCGGGGTGCTCTATTTTGAAGCTGAGCTCTTCCAGCTCGGTTTTGATGGCAAACAGCCCCAAACGGTGTGCTATGGGCGCATATACAAAGAGCGTTTCGCCCGCTATTTTGAGCTGTTTGCGCTCCGGCATGGCATCCAAAGTGCGCATATTGTGGAGCCGATCCGCAATTTTGATCAGAATGACGCGTATATCGTCGTTCATCGTGATAATGAGTTTGCGGAAGTTCTCCGCCTGCGCGCTCTCCAACTTGCGGTCAGCAAACAGATCGCCGCTTATTTTGGTGAGCCCCTCCACGATTTGCGCCACCTTATCACCAAACAGAGCGCGTATATCCTCCACGGTGTACTCGGTATCCTCCACTACATCGTGCAGCAACGAGCATACAATACTGGTGGAGCCGAGCCCCATCTCCTTGCAAACGATTACGGCAACCGACAGCGGGTGCAGTATATACGGCTCACCGCTACGCCGGCGCACGCCCTCATGTGCCTTTTTGGCGAAGTTAAACGCCTTTTCGATGCGTTCCACCTTACGGCGATGGTTGCTCGCCAAATAGGCATCGATCAGCTCGTCGTATTTAGCTTTTATCAGCTGTTCCTCTTTTTCCTGCTGCGTCATCGTATTCACACACACCTAATCCATACCGTGCGCAAATATAACCATATAATGCCGAAAGCGGTTTGTTCCCCCTCCAAGCCGCCCTGCTTTGGGACCTTTCCGCAGGCGCTTCCGATGCAAACGGAATTTTCGTACCTTTGTATCCGAGAAAAGTCTATAGAGTTTCTGAGAAAAGTCTATAGAGTTTTTGGGAAAAGTCTATAGAGTTTTTGGGAAAAGTCTATAGAGTTTTTTCGCATACCCTATAGACTTTTTTCCGTTCCCATAGGAGGAGGCCTCCGTTAGCAGGGGAACAGAGAGCTGAAACGACCTATATAAAGAGCATAGAAGATGCAGTACAAAATCGTAAAGCAACGTGTTGCCGTGGGCAAGGAGGCGGGCAAAGAGAAATATCGGATACTGCCCCTAACGAGCGGTACCGTAACGTTTGAGGAGCTGGTGCAACAGTTGGAAAAGGTTACCGCCTTTTCCTCCGGCGATATAGTGGGCTTGGTAACGGCGCTCACCGATATGCTCCGGTTCTATTTGGAGCAGGGCTACTCGGTTCAGATGGGCGATTTGGGCAATTTCCGGCTCACCTTTGGGAGCAAGGGATTTGATGCGCCGCGCAAATTTGTGGCGCAACGGGATATTCGCAACGTACACGTATCCTATCTGCCGTCCAAAAAGCTCAAACAGTTCGATCTCAACTTCGAAAGAGCAGAGGACAACGTCCGGTAAACCCTCGCTGCGGTGGGTCGGTTAAAGGCAATAATCACGGGCAACGTCGCTCTATTGCGGCGGAACGGGCGGATTATGGAGAACTTTTTCTCCATGACGCTCATTTCGTTCCTCAATACAGCGTTTTCGCTCGTACTGTATCCGCTGCTGATCCGTCGCCTGGGGGCGGAAAGCTACGGTAGTTTTGTCTTTGCTTTCTCGTTTGTCAATTACTTTTTGGCGTTGGTTGCCTTCGGATACGATACCGTGGGTGCCAAGTACGTGGCGGTAGCGGACGGCAATAACGATAAGCGGCTTAAGAGCGAAGTGCTATCCGCCATTCTTGCCGGCAAGGGGTTGATTGCGCTCGCAGGTACGGCGCTCTATATGGGGCTTGTGCTGGCCATTCCGCTCTTTAGGGAACATTTGGCGCTCTACGCGGCGCTCGCCCTGATGATTCCCATCAACGTGCTCTCCACCGCGTGGTACTATCAGGCGATCCAAAAGAATCGCGTGAACCTGATCATACAGTTTACCGCCAAAGTACTGCTACTGGTAGGCGTGGTGCTGTTTGTTACCGGCAAGGAGGATGTGGCTGTGTATGCGCTGTGCGCCTCGGTAACGACGTTCCTCGCCATGCTCGGCTCGCTGCTGTACGTCCTTCGCAAGGAGCGGATCGCGATAAAGCGGGTTTCGCTCGGCACGCTACGCCTTTATACGCGCGAAGCGACGCCGCTCTTTTTCTCCAATATGGTCAACACCATTAAGATAATGGGGATGAACAACGCCATCGGCATTCTGCTGGGAATGAGTGAACTTGCCGCCTTTGACCTTGCCTACAAGGTGATGACCGCCGCCAACATAGCGATCCGCTCGTTGCACGCGGCGCTCTTCCCCAACTTGGTGCAGCGCTTCTCCCTCGACCGCGCTAAGCGAATTCTCCGCAAGGAATTGATTGTAGGCGTTACCGGCATGATTGCACTCATGCTGTGCAGCGGCTGGATTGTGCGCCTGTTTGCCGGCAAGGAACTGGTACCGGTGGCACAACCCATCTTAATTATACTGGCATCGCTTTTGGTGGTGTGGATGTTTTCGGGCTTTCTCATTGATTTAGTGCTGATTCCAACGGGCCGATACCGGACAGTATTCATCAATCAATTGGTCAGTTTGGCATCGCTGGCAGCCATTGGCTATATAGCTGTCAGCATACACCGCTCGGCCGCCTCCGTGGCGCTCGCGTTAGTGCTCGCCGGTGTGGTGGAATTAGTCTTTCTTTTGTTGCAAATCTTTTATGTGCACCGCAAATCCGCTGCAAAGCCAAACTGACGCGCCCGGTACGTTGGTATCGGTTGTGATGCCTATCTATAATGTGGGCGACGTATTGGAACGCGCCGTGCTGAGCGTGCTGCGCCAAGGCGTTCCTGTGGAACTGTTGCTGGTGGACGATGGCAGCACGGACGGCTCCGCGGAGCTATGCGACCGGCTCGCCTCGCAATTCCCCGGCGAAATACGCGTTTTTCATCAGCCGAACGGAGGAGTGCTTTCGGCACGTACGCTCGGATTGCGCCACGCGTCGGGCAATTATCTGATTCACTGCGATCCGGATGATGTGGTGCCTGAGGGAGCCTATCGCCGCCTTATAGAAACAATGGAGGCACAAAACGCCGATTTCGTGCTGGCACCTTTCCAACGAATACGCCAATCCGATGGCCAAATGCTGCCGCAAGATATGGAAGCACGCCTTTATGATTACCGATTGGCGCGCTTAGGTATCAAAGGGGCAATCGACGGGCAGCTCTTTTTTGAGGAAATCCTGCGAGGCTACATTCATTCGGGCCTGTGGAACAAGATGATCCGCCGAAGCATGCTCAACGAAACGGTGCTACGTCGCTTGGAAGAGGTGGAACGACTGAACTTCCTCGAAGATAGGTATATACTAACGCTCCTACTACTGTACAACCGTCCGCGCATCTATATAATGAATGATGCCGAACCGGTCTACCATTATTACGTGAATACCGCCTCCATAACGGAGAATATCGATTTGGAACGCTTCCTTGAGGGGCAAATCGTCCTGGAGCGCATTGAGCGAATGGTGGCTGCGCCCGAATCCGATGCTATGGCGCCGAGCGAAGAGGAAAAGCACAACAACGCGCTACCGCCCTTGGATAGGCACCGCCTGCAGCAAGCCGCTTTGGCCGGACGCGCCCGAATAGCGGTGGGCGGCGTAATGGCATTCGGTAACCGCAAAACGCTCCGCAACCCACGCTTCCCCAAGCTAACTATCGGGCAAGTTGCCTCCGCTCCGGTAAAAGGAACCATCAAAACGCTACTGATACCGGAAATGCTGGGCATTCCGCTCGCCCGACCGCTATCGCGCACCGCCAACTATCTGCGCGCCCAGCGCCTCATCCCGTGGGAACGCACGCGCTAACCGGCGCAAACCTATGGCGGCACCACGCCTAACGCACGGATTTCCACGGCACACTACCCCCCTCCGTCCGATACATTACGATACACTTCGATACACTTTAATACGTTTCGATACATTACGATACACTTCGATACACTTTAATACGTTTCGATACGTTACGATACGTTTCGATACACTTTAATACGTTTCGATACGTTTCGATACATTCCGCCGTGGACGATGTACTACCTTTGCACCGCAATACCGAATGAACAGACCTTTATACGAAACGCAAACAGACGGCTGCATTGCTCTTTCATTCGGGTAAATAGATTACCTTTGCAACCGTTGGGCAAATAGATTATTATGACTGTATACGCAAACAAGACCATCCTGATTACCGGAGGGGCCGGCTTTATCGGCTCCAACCTCACCAAACACTTTTTGGAACAAGGCTACAAAGTACGTTGCCTGGATAACTTTGCTACCGGCAAACCACAAAATATAGCGGAGTTTCTTACCCATCCGAACTACCTCTTTATAGGTGGGGATATACGTCGCCCCGAGGATTGCCGCAAGGCTTGTGAGGGAGCGGATTACGTACTCCACGAAGCGGCACTCGGCTCGGTTCCGCGCTCCGTAAAAGATCCCGCCACAACCAACGAGGTCAATATATCGGGCTTCCTAAATATGCTGATTGCGGCACGCGATGCCGAAGTAAAGCGGTTTGTATTTGCCGCCAGTAGTTCCACCTATGGGGATAGCACTACGCTACCTAAGGTGGAGCCGAACATCGGTCGCCCGCTCAGCCCCTACGCGGTAACTAAGTACGTGAATGAGCTTTATGCCGATGTTTTTGCGCGTACTTACGGAATTGAATACATCGGGTTGCGCTACTTTAACGTGTTCGGGCCCAAGCAGGATCCACACGGCGCATACGCAGCCGTGATACCGCTTTTTACTAAAGCACTGATGGAGCACCAACAACCGGTAATCAACGGCGACGGCTCCTACAGCCGCGACTTTACTTTTGTGGAAAACGTGGTACAGGCAAACCGCCTTGCCATAGAAACCACCAATCCGGACGCGGTAAACCAAATATACAATGTAGCCTTTGGTGAGCGTACTACGCTCAATCAGTTAGTAGGCTACTTGAAGGATAACTTGGCGAAGCACGACCCTGAAGTTGCCACCATCGAACCGCTCCACGGACCCAACCGCGTGGGCGACATACCGCACTCCTTGGCATGCATCGATAAGGCGCGGCAGCTGCTCGGCTACGCACCGCGCTACTCCGTAAAAGAGGGCCTCGCCATTGCTTGCGACTGGTACCGACAGAACTTGTAGATCAAATTAAATAGTGAAAGTATGAATAGCATTAACAACACTCGGATAGCCGTTATTGGCTTAGGCTATGTAGGGTTGCCCCTTGCACGCCTTTTTTCCACCAAATACCCCACCATCGGGTTTGATATGAATCCGCATCGGGTGGCCGCTCTGATGGAGGGGCACGATGCTACACTGGAAGTTTCGGACGAATTGCTGCAATCCGCTCTGAACAACGGGTTCCGTTGCACTTCCGACCTTGAAGAGATACGCAACTGCAACTTTTATGTAGTTGCCGTACCCACACCCGTAGACGAAAATCATACCCCCGACCTGACCCCCTTAATCGGAGCCAGCACCACCATCGGCAAGGTAATTGCCCGCGGCGATGTAGTGGTGTACGAAAGCACCGTCTATCCCGGCGTAACTGAAGACGAATGCATTCCGGTGGTAGAGAAAGTATCGGGTCTTAAGCTCAATCAAGATTTTTATGCCGGCTATAGCCCCGAGCGCATTAACCCCGGTGATAAACAGCATACCGTAGAGCATATCAAAAAGGTCACCTCCGGCTCCACGCCCGAAGTCGGCAAGTATGTGAATGCCGTCTACAGCTCCGTAATCACCGCCGGCACCCATCTGGCACCCAGCATCAAAGTAGCGGAAGCGGCTAAGGTGATCGAAAACTCCCAACGCGATATCAATATAGCTTTTGTCAATGAGCTGGCGAAGATTTTCCATCGTATGGGTATCGATACGCAAGAAGTTTTGGAGGCCGCCGGCACTAAATGGAACTTTTTGCCCTTCAAACCGGGGCTCGTGGGCGGACACTGCATCGGAGTGGATCCCTACTACTTAGCGCAATGCGCACAGCGGCACGGCTATAACCCCGAAATCATCCTCGCCGGACGACGCATGAACGACGGAATGGGAGCCTACGTAGCGGACCAAGTGGTCAAACTGATGCTCAAAAAGGGTATTCAGGTGCTTAATGCTCAGGTGCTTATTCTCGGCTTTACTTTCAAAGAGAACTGCCCCGATGTACGTAATACCAAAGTGATCGACATTGTAAAAACGCTGCGCGATTACAACGTGAACGTTACCATCCACGACCCCTGGGCCAACTCCGAAGTGGCTCGGCGCGAATACGGCGTAGAGGTGCACAATACCCTCCCCCAAGCAAGCTACGATGCCGTTATCTTGGCTGTTGCCCATAGAGAGTATGAAGCACTTGACCTCGCTCCCCTGAAAGCTGCCAATGCGGTTGTCTACGACGTAAAGTCCGCCCTCCCCGCCGGCACCTACGACCAACGACTGTAACACCGTCAAATCAAAACAACCACAGTGTGTTGTAATAAAGCAAGACTAGAGGTATGAATAAAACTAATATCAAGATATACAACGTGGGCCCTATAAAGAAGGTTGAGATTGATGATCTAAAGAGAGTCAATGTTTTCATTGGGGCTTCTGCAAGTGGCAAGAGTACCATAGCTAAAATAATTAGCCAAGCACTATGGTGCGAAAAAGCATTTATTACAACAGGGCGAGAAATGGATTTCAAGGATCAACTCATTGCATTTCATCGCTTTTCTGATGCTTACTTTACGGATAGTAGTCGTATAGAGTATCAATCACCATGGCTGACTATCACTTGTCAACGAAAGCGAGGAAAACTACTGAGATTTGATACGAAATATACTCCAACTAAAGGAACAGAGTCTCTTTACAACAACATAAAGATACAGTACATACCAGCAGAACGAAACTTTGTTACCTCTATTCCTAATCTACAAGAGTACAATAAAGCATACGATAATGTGTTCAGTTTCTTACAAGATTGGCTTGCTTGCAAGGGACAATACAACAACTTAAAGAGTTGCTACAAAGTCCAAGACGTAGAGGGAATGAAGCTTTTGTTCCGAACTCTTCGAGAGGGAACTCTAGATTATGTTCGTGTCGGAAAATCAACGATAGATATCGAGTTGTTGAATAGCTCTAGTGGTATACAGTCTATCCTGCCCCTGCTATTAGTATCGGATGAAATGCTAGAGCAGATATACAAGAAGGATCGTCCTTTTAGTTATCATGAATTGAAAAACCTTGAGAATGTGGCTCCAAAAGAGCTTATGCCTATCATTAGAGTACTTAATGAGATGTCTCGAAGTGCTAATGATGACGCAGATTTCACGCAAGCGCTAGATGGTTTATGGAAAGCAGTGGGCTATAATGGGGCTTATTCCAAAACTCACCTGACAGTTGAGGAGCCTGAGCAAAACATTTATCCTGCAACTCAAAGGACTCTTATTTATCACTTGCTCAATAGACTACAGAACAATAGCTCTCTAGTTATTACCACGCATAGTCCATATGTGCTATATGCTTTCGACAACGCCCTTGTTGCTGGGCGAGTTGCACGTGTATCTGCAGAGGTCAAGAATCAAATTCCCCAAAATATTCCTTCAGACTTTACAGATGATGAAGTAGCACTTTGGCTAGTTGCTGAGGGAGGCATTACACCTTTGATTGACTCAGATACCCACGCCCTAGGAGAAAACGAATTTAATAGTCAGCTCGGATATTCAGTAGATGAAATGGCTGAGTTGTATTCACTCTTAGCAGCAGATGATTATGGCAATGAGTAAGACTATAATTTGTTGTCTACAAAGTGCTCCCGTTAAAGAATGGGCTGATGACCAGCTTTTCGTTGTTGATTGGGCATTTTATATGGATAGCCAAAAGAACTGCTTTAGAGCCAATGTCGCTCCCGATAAAGGATGTAAATCCTACCCTAAGGGACAAGTACCACAGCTTACCAATCAGCGAAAAGCACATACATTTGAAATACAAAATAAAAGGTGTCAAAGCCTTTGCTTTCTGGACCTTCCCCCAAATGCCTTTGGACAGAATGTCGAACAGTGCGACCAAATAATATATCCCTCTGAAACAGAATCAAAACAGTGGGTGTTATTGGTCGAGTTAAAGTATAGTGACCCTTTAAGAGATAAACACCAACAAGAAGAATACGATTCCAATATTCAAAAGAAATACAATAAAGCGGTTGCTCAAATTCTTGATACCGAAAAGCATATTCACTCTTGCACTTCTTGTAAAAAGAGATTCCCTAAGCTTACGTATGCTGTAGTAGCTTTTCCTCGTATACAGGGCATCGCTGGACAGGCTCAAACCATACGAAAGCTAACCAACAAAAAATTGCTTGGCAAGCTAGGTAAACGACACCTACCTCAAGTTGCAAATAGACTCAACATAGAAAATTTGTCAAAGTATAAACTATAAGAGAAGGAATCTAGTAGATGAATCACTTAGAAAAGAGCTACTTTGTAGCGAGCTTGTGCAATACACTTCAAAGAAAGTTCCTCTCTACAAAGAGATGACCACCACCGACTTTTTAGACACCTTCTTCCCCTTCTGATCAACACTCACTCCTAAACTTCACCCCCAATGATCTCCCAAGAAAATATCAATAAGCAACTCCACAATAGTTACAATCTAGAATATGATTCAAAACTTCATACGAGGAATATATCATTACTATCTGAAAAAGATTCGCTTTAGAAGAAAGTGCCTAATGCTGGGGGATGTCGATTTCTCAAGATCAACAAAGATTATAACCTCTGCTGGCTCTACACCTTCTGATATCACAATAGAAGATGGTTGTAGGATATATGGTACTCTTCAAAGTCAAAACCAAGGTAAAATCGTCTTTAAGAAAAGATCTCGAATACGCTCTGGTGCTCAAATTCTATGTTCCAACTATGTGGAAATAGGGGAGGGGTCTGGAATCGCTAGCAATACTATAATTGTAGACAATAACAATCATCCGGTTAATCCGAAAGATCGATGGCTACTATACCTATCTCCTTGGGAAACCCCCAAAAGAACGTGGAAATACTCTGATTCTGCCCCTATTATCATAGGGAAAAATGTGTGGATTGGTAGTGACGCAAGAATTTGCAAAGGTGTTACAATTGGAGATGGAGCCATTATTGCCGCTAATGCGGTGGTTACAAAGTCATGTCCTCCTAATTGTATTATGGGGGGGAATCCTGCAAAAATAATAAAGAGAGACATAGATACAGTACACCGATACTTTGAAGATGATTAGGAACTTCTCATCAGTAGCATTAGGTGGGCTTATTAGTACTATAGCAACCTATTTTCTAACTGTTATTCTATCTCATCTTTTGACGACAGATGAGTATGGAATGATGGCGAGATGGCTTACCGATATTGGATACGTTAGTATCTTCTTCACTTTGGGGCTGAATGCGTCTATGATATTCTTTACTCGTCATGATATAAGAATATCAGAAAGTATGGGGTTCAATTTAGTTATGTACACCTCGATTTTAGTTGTGATGATTATTGTGTCATTGCTTTTTGTCTCAAAATGGTTGTATCTGCTCACCTTGCTGTTCACTGTGTTCTGTTTTTCTCTGAATGAGGTTGTACGAGCGAATTATCAATTTGAACAGAGGTTTCGAATGTTCAACTTTATGGTTGTCTTTAGACCCTTATTGCTTCTAGCTGTTTTCTTTTTTCTATACTACTCCGTACGTAGCATAGGAATAGACACATCTCTTATTTTCTACACCATCTCAATGGCAGCATCGACAATGTTGTTCTACCTCATCTACTTCTTTAATGGGAATAGAATCTCGTTTCCTTCTAGGGATAGGTTGAATTATAGAAACTACTTCTCATACGGAGCAAAAAGCATTCTAAATCGGCTACTCTCATTATCTTTATATGCTATATCTATTTATATGGTTTCGTGGATAGGAGATTATACTTATGTTGCCTACTTTTTTGTTGCTAGCTCTATATCTAAAATGGTTTGGGTGTTACCAGACTCCTCTGGAAATATACTATATCCTATCTTCATCAAAGCAACTGATGAAGAAAAGAAAAAAGAAGCTCTGAAGAGTATGTACACTCATGCTCAATTAGTGTTTCTCTTAAACACGCTAGCTTTTTTGCTCTTTTGGCTATTAGGAAGATGGATTTTGTCAATCTTGTACGAAGAGGTTTATCAACAGGCTTTTGTGCCAATTCTTATACTCTTAGTCGGAAATCAAGGCATGGTTTACTATAAGCTTTTTAGTCGATGGCATGCAGCCCAAAACACTTGGAAGTATGTCTACATAGCGACAGCATTGGGGATTATTACAAATGTGCTACTTAATCTCATTCTCATAGCTCAATATGGATTATTAGGTGCTGCTATTGCAACAAGTATTTCTTTTTGGGTTTGTGGAATAGCCATTTGCCTTCCGATAAAAGGAAGCTTTTGGAACTTTCTGAATTTAGCTAACCTTTGGAAACGTAGAGCCATAATATGGAGATAGCCAAAAGAAAAGCCATGTTACGTGAGTCGCTTTTAGCTCTCCCACTGCTGTTAATAACGATATCCGTTATGACAGGACCTCTCTTTCTACTATTTTATAAGCCTAGTGTATTGCTAAAAAGTGAGCGTCTAGAGGAATATGTAAGTATTACATCTTATCTGACAGCATTTTTTCTTCTAGTTGTCGTCTGTATGGGTCGTTTAAGTCAATACATCGTCCAGGAGAAAAAGGCTTTTATTGCATTGGTTTTCCTATGGCTAATTCTTCTCTTCTCAAGTCTTATTTATCCGATACCACCAGTCAATATACCATTTAATTGGGGTTTCTTAGGAGCGATTCTTTTTTATGTCTCTGCGGTTGGTGTGCTGAAAGAGTACCCTCAACTACAAAGCAGGGTGCTAATTACCTACGTTATAGCTTCTGGGTTAACTTCTATCATTTATCTGACACTTATAGGATCATCTTTGGCTCCTGTCTCTTCTGGTCGATATTTCTTCCTTGGAGAAAATCCAAACTCCTATAGTGCTCGTATGGTGATAAGTGTTGTTATAACACTTTTTCTGTTGCCCACAGTTAGCCAAAAGTTTCGACTAGTCTCATTATTGCTATTGCCTTCACAATTGATCGTTATCTACCTTTCAGGATCTCGAGGAGCTCTTCTTATGTTGTCTATAGCATTTATGATATTTCTATTCGCCTCTAAACTTACTATTTCAAGTAAGACCTTATACTCCCTTTTAATTTTAGTTGGGCTGATTGGATTTGTTAGTTTCTATGGAGAGAGTAATATAACGGAGGCTAGTGGATTGGAACGACTACTTACTCTCTTTGAGTCTGGAGATAGTGGAAGAGAACATTTGTGGAGTCAAACATTCTCGATATTCTTAGACAACCCGATTATAGGTGTCGGACAAAGTGGGTTCACATACGAAATGATGAGTCGATATGGTGAAAATCGCGATGCTCACAATTTGTTCCTTTTTTTGCTTGCAAGTGGAGGATTAATTGGGATCTCTCTGTTTTTGATTTTTTATCTTTCCCTCTTTTCTTCGGTGATAAAGGTGAGAACCAAAAGCCCTATGAGTTTAGCTTTGTTTTTAGTTATGCTTCTGTTCATTCTGAAGTCAGGGGGCATCTTGGGCTACTCTTTGATGTGGTTTGTTTTTGCAATAGCAAGAAGTCAAAGTCAACTGATTAGATATAATGAAAACATTGACGCAATATAAAAAGCTGGCGATTTTCTCAGGTTGGTCTCTATATCTATACAATGATGATTATTACACAATATCGCCGCATAGGTCTTATATAGAGAGAATGCAAGAGTTATTTGAAGAGATAACTCTTGTCGCCCCCGTTAAAGTGGTTAAGATAAAGGATGAAGTACAATCTCTTAGGAAGATTCCGTCAAATCAGCTTTCTATAGAGGCTCTTCCCTATAGTAAAGGAAGTGTAGATGCCCTTAAGTACAGGCGGACGTATAAAAAAACTATCAAGAAGGTTGCTTCAAAGACAGACCTCTTCTACTGCAGAGTGCCAGATCCATTTTGCTGGATGCCTGCACGCCTCACGGATAAGCCGGTGATTATGCATTTCGTAGGGGATACAGCGGATGCCACGAAGCACAACATCAACTTCTCTTGGCTGAAGAAACAGATTTTACTTGCCGGTTATTCCTTTGAGTATAGGCGCATCTTAAAGAGTGCCCGAAAATCAACTGTTTATACGAATGGAACGCATCTAAGCGCAAAATTGCAGAAACATGGCATAACTGCCACTCCGGTAATCAGTTCAACCATTACCAGAAACGACTTGGCGCTTGAACCATTGCGTCCTATGGAACACAACCCATTCACAATTATCTATGTAGGATACTTGCGCTATGCAAAAGGGATAGATACCTTAATCGAAGTAATCAAGAGGCTTGAAGAGAGGCATTTCAATTATCAATTTCATATCGTAGGCGATGGAGACATATATTCCACATTGCATGCCTTGGTTAGCGAATTAAAAGCCGAAAATCACATTCATCTACATGGGCACATTGACAATCGGGACAAACTTCTCTCGCTTCTTCGGTCTAGCGATCTCTTTTTCTTTCCCAGTCTGAGTGAAGGGTCTCCACGTGTAGTCATTGAGGCAATGAGCCAAGGGTGTCCAGTTTTATCTACTCCAGTAGGATCTTTGCCTGGTTGCTTTGAAGAGAATAAGGAAATACTCTTCTTCCCATTTAAGGATGCTGAGATTGCCACAAGTAAGATACTTGAAGTAGGCGAAAATCTAGAAATGCTGACGCAATTACGAGATTGCGCCTATAGAAAGGTCTCTGAAAGGTTTACTATGGAGGAATTCATACGAACAATTACCACCTATAATCATGAAGCATAAACTACTTTTATTATATAGCTGGTTCGTGCGAACTGTGCTAATCTGGCTCCCAGATGTGCCTTTTATTATGCGCTTCAGAGGCTGGCTCTATGGGTTAGGTATGAAAAGATGTGGTAAAAACTTCCAAGTGGCTCAGAATGTAATCATAAATGGATTAGAAGGTCTTTCCGTTGGAAACGACATATTTATCAACAATAACTGCATAATTCTTTCCACTTTTGGAATAAGCTTTGGTTCTGAGGTTATTGTTGGTCCCGGTTGCGTATTTTCGGCAAACAACCATCTCCCTAAAGGAAACTCTTTTAGATTTGGAGCAAGAGAGACAGCCCCAATATCAATAGGGAAAGGATCTTGGATTGCTGCTAATTGTACAATTTTGCTTGGCTCTAATATTCCAGACTATTCACTTGTAGCTGCAGGGTCTGTTTTTCTAAAAAAAACTTCAACCTCGACAAATGATACCGGATGTGTATGGGGCGGAATACCTGCAAAGAAAATTACAACTATTAAAGATAAACACCTATGAATAAAATAGAACTTACCATTTACAATATAGTCCGTCACAATCCAGGGCTAAAGCGGAAGTTGAGAGATCTGTACCAGTGCATATTTGACATACTACCAAGAGAAAAGAATTTCTTCATAAATGAACCAATTGTAAAGGAGGGATTCTTTTGGGGCTTTCATGACCAAACTCCTTTTTCAAAAGACAATGAAATACTACTTGCAAATAAACTCTTAATTCCACTTAGAATGCCCAACAAACAGGATTGTTTGGAAATCGGATTTTTCTCAGGAAAGGACTATAGCATTTGGAACAAAATCGCTACAACTCGAGCTTGGAACTACCACAAGGGGTGTAGATTGCAATGGGCTGGAGAAAATAAAGTCATATTCAACTCTTATGATCAAGATGAGAGACTTGGATCAACGATATACATCTTGGAAAACAAGTCTCCAAAGTTCTATAAAGAATTACCGTTTCCAATAGATTCAGTTGCATATCAAGGCTTATTAGCGACTTCTTTTTCTTACTATCGCCTAGAAAAGATGATGCCCGGCTATGGATATTCAAATTTAGGTTATGACGAAACCGAAATAGATACCTCTAAAACAGGATTGTTCTTAAATGACTTATCAACAGGTTATTCCCAACTGATGTTTTCAATAGAAGAGTTAAAAGCATTTGAGCATTCTGATGATATGGATGATGCATATCATTTTGTCACTCATAGTCTTTTTTCAAAAGACGATAAGTACATTGCATTTTTACACCGATGGTATACATCTCACTTTCAAAAAACACGTCTATTAGTAGCAAATATTGAAACAAGAGAGTTGTATTCAAGTCCAACTTCGGGAATGGTTTCTCACTATATTTGGACAGATAACAACGATATAATAGCTTTTTGTTCTATTGATAGCATCTTTTCACATGTGCTCTTTCATTCTCCACTTATGAAAAATCCAACTAGAGTCGGATATCCCGATATTAACTCAGATGGACATCAGACACCTATTAACAAAAACCTATTTATTACAGATACATACCCGGACAAAATGAGGATGGCAAATATGTATCTTGTAGACAGCACAAAGGAGAACTCTACAAAACTTATAGCAAGAGTAAATAGTCCAAAAAGATTTCAATCTCCTGACAACTTTCATCATTGGGCATGCGACTTGCATCCTAGAGCTAGTAATGATGGAAAACTTATTTCCTTTGACTCCGTCCACACAGGAGAACGTTCTTTATGTGTTATGAAACTTAACTATCCCATTTCTTTCTAGTTAAGGAACAATATGCCAACAACATCCATAGTTATTCCCGCATACAACGAAGAGCGGTTTATAGAGGATTGTCTCAATTCAGTCTATCAGCAAGATTACCCCAAAGAGCAATTAGAGGTGATTGTGGTTGATGGTAATAGCCAAGATCGTACCGCAGAGATCGTCCGAGAGAAGTTTCCTCAGGTAAAGCTCTTACATAATCCTCGGAAGATAGTACCCATCTCGATGAATATTGGGATTAAGGCGGCTCAAGGCACATATATTATTCGGCTGGATGTACACTGCGTCTATCCTAATGACTACTTTAGCCGATTAGTAGCTTTTATGGAGGCTCATCCGGAGGCGGACAATGTTGGGGGTGTTTGTAAAACGCTCCCGGCTAATGAGACCTCGAGAGCCAAGGCTATCGCCACTGCCCTCAGCTCTAAGTTTGGCATGGGCAACTCGGAGTTTCGTGTAGGTGCCAAAGAGATTAAAGAGGTAGATACGGTACCGTTTGGTTGCTATCGTCGGGAAGTTTTTGACAAAATAGGATATTACGATGAGGAACTGATACGCAATCAGGATAATGAGCTTAATTCCCGCCTCAAACAGTATGGAGGGCGCATCTTCCTACTCCCGAATCTGCTGATTGACTACTATGCCCGCCCCACACTCAAAAAATGTGGCAGAATGTTTTATCAATATGGTTTATTCAATCCATTAGTAGATAAAAAGCTGGGGCAGTTCACTTCGCTGAGACGTATGGTACCCCTCTTCTTTGTGCTCTACTTAATTCTGTTTGTAGTGCTGAGTGTGCTTATACCCAAGTTGATCCTTTGGTTTGCCGTTCCGCTGCTTCTCTATCTACTGATAGATATTGTAGCATCTCTGCAGCATATGGCCAAGCCCAAAGTGGCTTTATGGCTAGTATGCGTTTACCCCACAATCCATATTAATTACGGATTGGGCTATATAGACGGCACCTTCCGTCTCATTTTCAACCGCTCCTTTGTAGCAGACGCAAATAGATAACTATGTGGGCAAAGTGGTTGTTTGACAGAGTGTTTTCTTTGATAGGGTTGATTTTGCTTAGTCCGCTCTTTGTAGTGGTAGCAATTTTGATCCGCGTAAAGATGCCCGATGGTCCCATTCTATTCAAACAGATACGGGTGGGGCGCTACGGCAAACCGTTTACACTCTATAAGTTTAGAAGTATGATGGTTGCGCATAAAGGGGCTACGATTTCTGTTGCAGGCGAGGCGCGCATTACTCCCTTAGGGGCAAAGCTGCGCAAGTACAAATTGGACGAACTGCCTCAGTTGTGGAATGTTTTTATCGGCGATATGAGCTTCGTAGGACCGCGCCCAGATGTGCAAGAGTGGATAGACAAACTTACCGAAAAAGAGCGCGTGATACTCACGTTGCGTCCCGGTATCACCGGTCCCGCTTCACTTAAATACCACAACGAGGAAGAACTGTTACGAAACTCAGATAATCCGCTTGAGTACTATGAGCAGGTTATATTCCCGGATAAAAACAGAATCAATATGGAATATCTGCACCATTGGAGTTTCTGGAAAGACGTCAAATACATTATTCAAACTATAATATAATCAACAGCTTATTATGAAAATACCATTTTCTCCACCTTACATAGATGATGCAGTAATCGGGGAAGTAACGGATACGCTTCGCTCGGGTTGGATTACAACCGGTCCGAAGTGTAAAGCATTGGAAGAGGAAATCCGCAAATTAACCGGTGCCGGGGCAGTCTTGACTGTCAACTCCTGGACCTCAGGAGCTATCCTGATACTTAATTGGTTAGGTCTTAAGCCTGGGGACGAAGTGATCGTACCAGCATATACCTATTCAGCCACAGCTCTTGCTGTGCTACATGCAGGAGGTACTCCCATAATGGTTGATGTGAATGAAGACTTTAACATTAATATGGACAAAATACGGACAGCTGTAACGGAACGGACAAAAGCCGTTATACCTGTAGATATCGCCGGGCTTCCCTGCAACTATGATGCTTTGATGGCTTTGGTAAAAGAAGCTGATTTAGTAAAGAAGTTTCATGCGACTTCGCCGGTACAGCAACAGTTGGGCAGAATCCTTGTATTGAGCGATGCGGCACATTCCATAGGAGCATATTACAAACCCACGCAACGAACAGGCTCCATCACGGACGTGGCCATTTTCTCCCTTCATGCCGTCAAGAACATTACTACTGCCGAGGGGGGAGCAATTTGCTTAAATCTACCGGATCCCTTTGACAATGAAAATGTTTATTCGTTTCTCCGACAATATTCTCTCAATTGTCAAACCAAAGATGCTTTTAGTAAGTCCAAAGCAGGCGGTTGGCGTTACGATATTACCGGGTTAGGGTTCAAAATGAATATGGCTGACGTAAACGCTGCCATAGGATTAGCCCAAATACGACAAATTGACACGCTCCAAGCAGAACGGAAAAGAGTTTTTAATCGGTACAAAGAATTGCTGAGCAGATATGACTGGGCGGTTATTCCTCCTAACGGCGCAGACGAAGGCAAGGAGTCGTCCTATCACATTTTTGCGCTTCGCATAAAAAATATAAGCGAAACCAGGCGTGACGCAATGATTAATTTCATTACCACTAAAGAGGTTGCTGTAAATGTACATTTTATTCCTCTTCCCTTACTTTCTTTCTTTAAGGAAAAAGGATACCGCATTGAGGACTATCCGCAAGCATATAAAAACTATTCTTGTGAAATATCGCTTCCAATATATCCTCAGCTCACGGATGATATGATAGACACTGTGGTATCAGCAGTCATAGACGCTTATAAAGCTACGGAGTGAACATTTTGGGCGGCTCAGCTGTTTAGGGTTTGTTATGCGGATAGTAATGGTGGGATGCGGTTACGTGGGTCTGGTTACCGGCGTTTGCTTTGCAGCAATGGGAAACCGGGTCTGTTGTGTAGATACGGATGCGGCAAAAATCGCGCAGTTGCAACAGGGGGTATCCCCCATCTACGAGCCCGGCTTGGAAGCACTTATCCGCGAAAATGCGGCAAAGGGACAACTATGCTTTAGCGAAAGCCTCGAAAAATCGCTCTCAGCGGCGGAAATGGTATTCATCGCCGTAGGTACGCCGGCTCGCGAGGATGGAGGGGCTGATCTGCAATATGTCTATGCCGTGGCGCATCAAATAGGCTCGCTCATGCAGCGCAGCTTAATTGTGGTCAATAAGTCCACTGTTCCGGTGGGAACTGCCGACGAAGTGCGCCAAATTATCCGCAGTGAGCTAATGGCTCGTAAAGCAGATATACCCTTCGATGTAGTATCCAATCCGGAGTTCCTGAAAGAGGGCGCTGCCATAAAGGATTTTATGAGCCCGGACCGCATCATAGTGGGCGGAGAGCGTGCGGAGGCGATCGAAGCGATGCGCATGCTCTATGCGCCCTTTACGCTGCTAAACGACCGCTTCATCGCTATGGATACGCGTTCGGCGGAAATGACCAAATACGCCGCCAACGCAATGCTGGCCACCAAAATTTCGTTCATAAACGAAATTGCCAATATTTGTGACCGCGTAGGCGCCGATGTACAAAAGGTTCGGATCGGAATAGGTTCGGATAAACGCATTGGGTACAGCTTTATCTATCCGGGCATCGGCTATGGAGGAAGCTGTTTCCCTAAAGATGTGAAGGCGCTGATCCACATGGCGGAATCGAACGGACACGAGCCGGCTCTGCTTCGCTCGGTAGAAACGGTCAATTTGGCGCAGAAAAGCTTTTTGGTACGAAAATTGCTTACACTGTATGGGGAGGATTTAAGCGGCAAAACCTTTGCTCTTTGGGGCCTATCGTTCAAACCCGAAACGGACGATATGCGCGAAGCTCCCTCGCTGGTTATAATCGGCGAACTGCTGCGGCGTGGTGCCGCCGTTAGGGCTTACGACCCCAAAGCGATGGGAAAGGCACGAAGCCGGTACCTAAAGGAGGGTGCCGTAACCTATTGCAGCGGTAAATACGAAGCACTGCAAGGTGCCTGCGCGCTGCTACTGGCCACCGAATGGAAGGAGTTCCGCGCACCCGATTTTGAGGAAATCGCGACCCTGCTGGAAGATAAAATCATCTTCGATGGGCGCAATCAGTACGATCCGGAGCAGCTTGCCTCCTACGGACTGCGCTGCGTTCAGGTGGGTCGCCCCACGTGGGGAGCACAAGGCTCTTTGGCGCAAAAAGATGATTTGCTCGGAACAGAATGAGGCAAAAGAATCGCTTTTTCAAAGAAAATGATTACTTTTGCGTGTGAGCGAATGGATTAAAGGAAAGGAACGGAATGCGTAGAATATTACTCATACTGATTACAGCCGTAACCCTCGGGTTAGGTATGCAACCATTGAATGCCACTCCCGGAGCCACTCCGCTGTTTGGGGAGGGAGAGCCTTCCTCGCTCGCAAGTGCTTCGGAATTGCAGATTTCGGTATCAAAGGGCGATATTATTATTGAGTCCGCAACGGCAATAACCGGTATTACCATTTACGATATCACCGGCAAAGTGCTTTACAGTGCTAAGTTTGCGCCCACAAGCCATATTCGCTTGGATCGCACCCGCTTCCCTTTATCGCCCGCGCTACTACTGGTTCAAGTCACTTTTGACGGAGGCAGCACGAGCGTTACCAAGTTGAAGATTTAGCTCATAGCCGGCTCTTTAGGGAGCTTAGGGGCTATCTCTCTGATTTCGGGATAAAAGGCCCCGTTAGAGGTACATTCTTATGAATATATCCGTACATAACGAAACCGGAAAACTTCGTACCGTTATTGTGGGGCGACCTGAGTCGCAAGGCGCTGCGCCTACGCTTTCGGAAGCATACGATGCGTGTAGCTATCAATCGATAGCAAAAGGCATCTATCCTACTGAAGAGGCGATTACGCGGGAAATGGACGGACTCGTTGCTCTGCTGACCCAGCTTGGCGTTGAAGTGCTCCGTCCCGATCCAATAGCCAATTGCAACCAAATATTCGCTCGGGATATAGCTTTTGTTATTGGCGAGCGCTTCTATATAGGAAATATCCTCAAAGAGCGCGCCACAGAGCAGGACGCTCTGCGCCACATAATTGCATCCGTTCCCAAAGAGCAGGTTGTCTATCTCACCCACGAATCCGCTCAAACGGAGCCTATCCGTGTGGAGGGCGGCGATGTGATGCTCTACAATGATATCGTTTTTATCGGTGTTACGGAGGAAGACGAGGGGTTCGGGCAATACAAAACGGCACGTACCAATCGCGCGGCATTGCGTTATTTTGAGCAAGCCGTACCGGAGAAGCGCTTCATACCGCTACACCTCAAAAAGCACGATACAGAGCCACAGGAGGGGGTTCTGCACGTGGATTGTGCCTTTCAACCGGTAGGAAACGGAAAAGCCGTTTACTATCCCGATGGATTTACCCGGGCGGATGAGCGCGTCTTTATCGAAAGGCTTTTTGGTAAAGAGAATCTTTTTGCCGTTCGCTCCGATGAAGCGTGGCATCTTACGACCAACTTTTTATCGGTAGCTCCGGACGAAGTGATTGTTGAAGAGCATTTCACCCGCTTGGCGCATCATCTTGCCAACGAATGGCATATAAAGGTGCATACCATTCCCTACGCGGAAACGTCCAAACAGGGCGGATTGCTGCGCTGTTCTACCTGTCCGCTCCTCCGCGATTAACTCCATACGATGGCAAAAGATCGTACCGTTTACGTATGCAGCGAATGTGGAGCCACTTATTCCAAGTGGCAGGGGCAATGCAACTACTGCAAAGCGTGGAATACACTTATAGAGGAGAAGGAATCGGCTCACACCGAGCAGAATGCCACGCTCGCTGAGCGTATCATTGGCAAAACATCGGTAGGAAAGCCGCGGCTTATTAAGGATATTACTGCACAGCGTGAGGCACGTATTTCCCTGTCGGATAGCGAGTTTAACCGCGTGCTGGGAGGCGGATTGGTTCGCGGCTCCTTTGTTCTGCTGGGGGGTGATCCCGGCATCGGTAAATCCACGCTCATCCTACAGACCGTTTTGCATACAAAAGGGCTCCGAACCCTCTATGTTTCCGGCGAAGAAAGTGAGTATCAGCTCAAAATGCGTGCCGAGCGATTAGGAGGCGAAAATGATGCTACCGCCATTCTTACCGCTACAGATATGGAGGGCATTCTAACCGCTGCGGACGAGTATAAGCCCGATCTGCTGGTAATCGATTCCATTCAGACTGTAACCACCTCCCTTTCAGAGAGTTCCCCAGGTACCCCTTCGCAAATTCGCGAAAGTGCCAATTTGCTGCTGCGCTATGCCAAATCGCAAGGCGTTAGCGTTATAGTTATCGGGCACATCACTAAAGAGGGCACATTGGCGGGGCCTAAAGTTCTGGAACATACCGTTGATACCGTATTGCAATTCGAAGGCGACCGGCACTATCAATTCCGCATCCTTCGGGCCACAAAGAACCGTTTTGGTAGCACTTCCGAATTGGGCATTTACGAAATGCGCGGCAACGGACTGATCATTGTGGATAACCCTTCGGAGCACTTTATTAGTAAAAACATCGATGGGCTGAGCGGACGCTCCATTGCGGCGGCATTAGAAGGAATTCGCCCTCTGATGATTGAAACGCAAGGACTGGTGAGCAGTGCCGTTTATCCTAATCCGCAACGTTCCTCTACAGGTTTTGACCTACGGAGGCTCAATATGCTTCTTGCCGTTTTGGAAAAGCGTGCCGGATTCAAACTGCTCCGGCAGGACGTATTCATTAATATCGCCGGTGGCATCCGCATCAATGATCCTGCCGTAGATTTGGCGGTATTGTTAGCGGTTCTTTCGTCTGCCATCGATAAACCTATCCCCGGCTCAGTCTGCTTTGCCGGTGAAGTGGGGCTAAACGGCGAAATACGTGCCGTAAACCGTATCCGTGAGCGCGTTGCTGAAGCCGACCGTTTGGGATACAAAACATTCTTCCTACCTCAGGAAAATCTCAAAAATCTTTCGCAAAAGGAATATACCTTACGTCTTGTTGGCACCGATAACATCGAAAGCACCTTCCACAAGCTCTTCTCTGCCCGGTAACCGCGGATAAACGCTACTCTCTACCGATAGAGCCGAACAAATGAGCAGAAAGGTATTACACAAAACTCCGTTCGCAACCGTTATCCGCTAAATAACTTTGGGAAATACTATTATCGCCCAATAACCTCTCCACTCTTAGTAGCTATAATAAATGGAAGAGCTGTGCGTTATAACTCTGTATATAAAGCAATAACGCCTATGGAGTACCATTACGCATCCGATTCTCTATTTCCCCATATTGAAGGAGTTACCGACAACGACCTACATCGTTTCGCGGGCGAGCGTGCTTCGCAGCACCATCGCGAAACACTCCTCCGCATCATGCTCTACGCTTCGCTCTAATCGAGCCCCTCCCACGCCACGGCGCTACCGAAAAAACGCCCCACTCGCCGCTACTCATTATGCGCAGAAGCCCATTGTGGCAAAGCGATTATCGGTTGGAGTAATAGGAAGTAACCACTCCCGATATCTTTCTTGTCTACGGAACTTCCGAAGTTCATATTTTCCTCATCACATGCTGTATACATAACATAGAAAAAGGTATACACCTTCCGAATGAAACGTATATACCTATCGATTGAAAGGTATATACCTCTTGAGCGAAACCTATATACCTTTTGCCGGAAAGGCATAAATACTTGCTTTGATCGATAAGAACTAATCTCAAGCCATAGAAGGAGAGAGACAGAAACAGGCTACTCATCTGCATCCATTGTATAGAATATAAAAAAGGCACCTCCCGTGCGGGGAGATGCCTTTAGATTAGGATGCTTCCGAAAGGGAAGCTCGGTTGCAGCTAAGCGAGGATCGCGCGGATTTTATCGGCAACTGCCTGCGCGGTGAATCCGAGCTTTTCGTCCAACACCGTATAGGGCGCTGAGTAGCCGAAGCTTTCTAGGCCGGCAATGCGCTGTTCGCACCCCACTAATCCGAGCAGGTTTACGGGCAATCCGGCAGTAAGTCCAAAGCGCGGCATAGCTGCGGGGAGCACCGTTTCGCGATATTTGTCGTCCTGATCGGCAAACCGTCCTTCGGAAGGAACGGAAACCACGCGTATGCGGAAGCCTTCTTTGCGGAGCAAGGTAGCAGCTTCTTCCAAAGTGGATACCTCACTACCGGATGCCACCAGTGCGATTTGTGCATCCTTATCGCTGCTCACTACATAGCCGCCCTTGAGCGCGCCTAATGCACGGTGGTTGGGGGTAACGTCACCGGAGGGGAGATCGTTGATGTTCTGACGGGACAAAATGAGCCCCGTAGGCGTATCGCGGTTCTCCAAAGCCATCTGCCAAGCCACGGTAGTTTCGTGCACATCGGCGGGGCGGAGTACTAACATACTTCTAGCACCGGAGTGGTTGTGCAGCTTTTCCATAAGTCGGATTTGCGCTTCCTGCTCTACCGGCTGGTGCGTAGGTCCGTCCTCACCCACCCGGAAGGCGTCGTGCGTCCAGATGAAAATGAGCGGGATTTGCATCAAAGCAGCCAAACGGATCACCGGTTTTTGATAATCGGAGAAGACGAAGAAGGTGCCGCAAGCGGCGTGAATTCCTCCGTGGAGCATCATTCCGAGGCATACTGCTGCCATGGTGAGCTCGGAAACGCCGGCATTGAGGAAGCGACCGCTAAAGTCGCCCTTTGCGAGCGGATGCGTGCCCTTGAGGAATGCGTCCGTTTTATCAGAGTTGGATAGGTCCGCACTTGCTACCACCATATTGGGGATTTGCTTAACTAAAGCGGAAAGCACGGTGGCACCTGCAGAGCGTGTAGCACTATTGGGCTTCTGCTCGATGGCGCTCATATCGATTTGCGGGAGCTTGCCTTCGAACCAGTCCCGTAACGTATCGGCTTCGTGTTGATTGCTCTTTTCCCAAGCGGCAAAGCTACGATCGTAGTCTGCCCAGTAGGCTTTCAGCTCTTCGGCACGAGCTTGATACAATTGGCTTACTTCAGGCAATATTTGGAACGGCTCATCGGAAGGCATATTCATTCCGCCCAAAGTTTGGGCTATGGAGGCACCCGCTTTGCTCATCGGTTGCCCGTGCGTAGCAATGCGGTTGGTAATCTCGCTTCCCTCTTCGTTCAGCGCTTTGTATGCCATTGTGGTTTTGCCGATGATCAGCGTCGGCTTGCCTTTGGTGGCGAGCGCCGTGTCCAATGCTTTGCGCAGTTCGGTTACACAGTTGCCGTTTACGGTGATCACTTCCCATCCCCAAGCGCGATATTTGGCAGCAACATCTTCGCTGGTCACATCACTAACGAGCGTGGAGAGCTGCACATCGTTGGCATCGTAGAACATGGTCAGATTGTCCAATCCGAGGTGCCCGGCGATTCGTCCTGCACCTTGAGCGATTTCTTCCTGAATACCGCCGTCGGATATGTAGGCATAAATGTGCTGCGGCATACGTTCCGCCCCGAAGCGTTGCGCCATTATCTTAGCGGCAATGGCGGCACCTACTGCAAAAGTGTGGCCCTGACCAAGGGGGCCGCTGGTGTTTTCGATGCCGCGCGCTACGTCACGCTCGGGATGACCGGGCGTAGGGCTTCCCCACTGGCGGAATTGCTTCAATTCGTCGAGGGTAAAGCGCCCCTGTAGTGCAAGCGCTGAGTAGAGCATGGGGGACATATGCCCCGGATCGAGGAAGAATCGGTCACGCGCATAGCGGCAGGGCTGCTCGGGGTCGTAGCGCAGATATTCGGTAAAGAGCAGATTGATGAAATCGGCTCCACCCATAGCTCCACCCGGGTGACCGCTCTTGGCGCGTTCCACCATAGCTACGGAGAGGGCGCGGATATTATCAGCGGCACGCTCCAATAGTTGTGTGTCGAATGGATTGTTCTGTAACATTATGAATTCCTCCGTACCTTAATCCTTCTTGATGTTAGGAAGTTCGAGGCCGTATCCACGCTTTTTATCAATGGATTTGAGATAGAGGCTGAGCAGGAGAGCCGCCACACCAAACGAAGCGAAGATTAGCATCGGTACGGTGTAAACGGATTCTTCGGCAGCCGTTGCAGGCAAATTCTTGCGAATGCCGTCGAGTACCGTTCCAATAAGGATAGGTACGGACATAAGTCCTACGTTCTGTACCCAGAAAGTAGCGGAATAGGCGCTACCGAGTACCTTGTTATCAATCAGCTTAGGCATAGAGGGCCAAAGCGCTGCAGGAACTAATGAGAACGAAATGCCTAACAGAACGATAGCCGCAAAAGCAATCACTGTTGCCCATGTGTGCCCAACGGCACCAAAGGGGAAGAGCGCAAATACCGTATGGCATACAATCATAAGGATAGATCCCCAAATAAGCATCGTGGCTCCCTTTCCTTTGTGGTCCAAGAAGGCGCCAAGGAACGGTGTGATAGCCATAGCACCAATGGGGAAGAAGCTAAAGATACGGCTAGCGAAGTCGGGTTCCCATCCGAGTTTGCTCTGAAGCATTTCGGTAGCAAAACGCTGGAACGGGAAAATTGCAGAGTAGTAAAGCACGCATAACAAGGCTACCACCCAGAAGATTCCGCTACCAAACACCTTACCGAGGTCTCTGAAATGGAAGGGTTCTTCATCCTCTATAACCAGATCCTTCTGTTGATGTTCCAGTTTGTTGTCAAACACTCCGTAGATGAGGTAGAATAGCAATCCCACGCAGAGGAGGAAGAATACAAAAATCACAGGGGCTTGCACCGAGTTATAGCGGTCTGCCAAATAGGGAGAAATCCAGAAAACGGCAAATACGCCCAAACGAGCTATCCCCATCTCAATTCCCATAGCGAGCGCCATTTCCTTTCCTTGAAACCACTTTACGATAGCGCGTGAAACGGTCACGCCGCCCATTTCGGTACCGCAGCCAAAGATCATAAAGCCGATTGAGGCAAGTTTGGCAGTAGCGGGGAAAGCGGTCCACCAGCTATTGAGCCAGGTATAAAGGGAGGTAGTCAAAAAGGATTCGCTAAGAGCATATACTTTGATGCCGGCACCTATTACCATAAGGCTACCGGAGAGGATTGCCGTGAAGCGAACGCCCATCTTATCCAATATAATACCTGCAAAGATGAGGAAAAATACAAAGACGTTGAGGAAGAATTCGCTACCGGCGTAAAGTCCAAAGGTTTTACTGCTCCATTGAACCTGCTCTTCGAGCATAGTCTTAAGTGGTGAGAGTACGTCTACAAACATGTAGGCGAAGAACATCGTTGAGGCGATGAGCGCAAGCACAAGCCATCTTGCCCAGGCTTTGTCGCGCAATGTTTTCTGTAACTGTTCAGTCATTGTGATACGTTATTTTGTTGTTTTATTTTCTTCTATGAGCTCCGGAAAGAATCCGGAGAGTATTTCTGCCACTACGTAGTTGCTTCCACCGGCATAGATCAGATCCGTAGGCTTAGCCGCTGTGCGAGCGGCACGGAAAGCTTCCGTAAGCGTTGGATAGGTTTCGCCCTGTAGACCAGCCTTGAGTGCTTCTTGGCGAAGCATTTCGCCGGAAAGAGCACGAGGCGTTTTGGGGGTGGAAAAGTAGTAGGTCGCATTTTGGGGAAGCAACCGGAGCACTTTGGCAAAATCCTTGTCGTGCATCATTCCAAAAACGATGTGGAGTGCCTCGTATGGCTCCTGTTTGAGCTGTTGCGCCACCTCAGTGATGGCACCTTCGTTATGTCCGGTATCGAGGATAACGGTAGGACGAGAGGCCACCCGCTGCCAGCGACCCAGAAGATGCGTAAGCGATACCACTTGGGCAAAGCCTTTTGCTACCGCATCCCTAGGAATTTGGAGTAAATGCTTATCGGTAAGCAGATCAACAGCGGCAAGCGTTGTACGCGCATTTAGATGCTGTACGGCACCTGTCAGTACACCTTTTAATGTTCCCCAGCGCTTTGTTTCTATAAGTAATCCGTCCGGTGCATCCGTAATGGATACAATTTCATCGGACTGCTCGGCGTAATGCTTCTCGATCTGTGTATAGGATTCGTATAAAGGACGAAGCCTTTCGGGCGCCTCGCCGATCAGCGCGGGCACACCTTGTTTAAAGATACCGGCTTTTTCGCGTGCAATTGCCTCAAGCGTATTGCCGAGGAACTGCATGTGATCCATGCTCACATTGGTGATTATGGAGAGCAACGGCGTAATAATATTGGTGCAATCCAAGCGTCCGCCCATACCCACTTCCATAACCACTACATCGCACTTCATGCGCGCGAAGTAGTCTAACGCCATTAGCGTGGTAAGTTCGAAGAAGCTCGGTTGGTAACGCTCAATGAGCGGTTTGATGCGTTCCACAAAACGAACTACCTCCTCTTCACTAATGGGTACTCCGTTGATGCGGATTCGCTCGCGGAAATCAATTAGGTGCGGAGAGGTGAATAAGCCGGTCCGATAGCCCGAGGCGGTCAGTATGGCTGCCAAAGTAGAAGAAACGGACCCCTTGCCGTTAGTGCCGGCAATATGGAGGTAGCGCTGCCCAACGTGAGGGTTGCCAATCTCCTCCGCCATCGCCTGCATACGCTCTAATCCGGGCTTGTAGGCTCCTGCGTCTCCCTTTTCGAATACGGGTGTTACGTTGAAAAGGAAGTCAATTGTTTCGCGGTAGGTCATACCAAGGGTATGCTTCTGTTACGAACGTATAATGGTTTGCTTACGATCGGGGCCCACGGAAACAATCTTGATGGGACAGCCTAAAGCATTTTCCAAATACGCTATGTAGTTGCGGAACGCAGCGGGGAAATCAGCCTCGCGAGTAACAGCAGTAAGATCACATTGCCACCCTGGGATGGTATCGTAAATCGGTTCAATTGAGTCGTCGTCCGTAAAGTGGAAAGGAACGCGCTGCGTTTCCTTGCCATTAACGCGGTAAGCGCGGCATGCCTTTATTTCCTTAAAGGTGTCCAGCACATCGCTTTTCATCATGATGAGATCGGTAACGCCGCTCAGCATGACGGTATATTTCAGAGCGACCAGATCGATCCACCCGCAACGACGCGGTCTACCGGTGACGGCACCGAACTCGGCGCCGCGTACTGCCATTTCGTGTCCCACTTCGTCCTGCAATTCGGTTGGGAAAGGTCCTGCCCCTACTCGGGTACAATAAGCTTTGAAAATACCGAATACGTGACCGATTTGTTGAGGCGCTATGCCTAATCCTGTGCAGCAACCGGAAGCGATGGTATTACTGGAGGTAACGAACGGATAGGTTCCGTAATCCACGTCCAGCATAGAGCCCTGGGCTCCCTCCGCCAGTACTTTCTTGCCTTCGTGCAAGGCACCGTTAATCTCATATTCGCAATCGATCAGCTTGAATGTTTTCAGCTGCTCAATAGCATCGAAATATTCCTTTTCCAAATCGGTTAGATCAGGCGTTTCGCCCATAGCGGCAAGGCGTGCCAAATGACGCTCCTTAGCGGTATTGTATGCCTTTTCGAAGTCTCCCTCGATTTCACCCACACGCACTCCGTAACGAGCCGTTTTATCCGTATAGGTGGGCCCGATACCTCTTCCGGTGGTGCCGATCTTACTTCCCTTCAGTGCCTTTTCGTTGGCGGCATCCAAGAGGCGATGCGTAGGTAGAATGAGATGCGCCTTACGTGCGATGCGTAGTTTATCCTTTACAGAGCAGCCACTTTTTTGCAATTCTTTGGCTTCCTCAATGAAGCGTACCGGATCGAGCACAACGCCATTGCCCACCACGTTGATGGTATCTTTCTGGAAGATGCCGCTCGGAATGGAACGCAGTACGTACTTTTTCCCGTCAAAATGAAGCGTATGACCGGCATTCGGGCCGCCTTGGAAGCGCGCCACCATATCATAATTTGGGGTCAGTACGTCTACTATTTTACCCTTTCCTTCGTCTCCCCATTGAAGACCCAACAATACATCTACCTTAGCCATAATAGTGCCTATTCCAAAGTTTTATTGTTTCGTTTTTTCGCTGCCTGCCTAAGGGCAAACCTGCAATCCTTGCAGTAGCCGTAATAGAGTAGCAGCGGTCTGCTCTTACTAAAATGAGGCGTAATCAGCTTAGTCAGCATATCGTACACCTTAACGCGTCGCAAATAGACTGTTTTGCCGCACTCACTGCACACTACAACCGCACGATTGTAGGCGCAAAAGTAAGGAAGGTAGTATGTTTCCCTTCGTTGTGTTTCGAAGGGAATTACTACACCGGCTTTTACAAACAGCTCCAGCGCGTTGTATACGGTGGCGAGCGTTACCGGGCAAGATGCCTCCTTGGCTTTTTCGTACAGTTCGGATGCCGAAAAGGTACGCTCATACGCCAAAATCGTATCAAACAGGGCTGTGCGTTCTACTGAGAGACGCTGCCCCTTGAGCTGCATATACGCTTCCAAGCGCTCTTGCTCGGCAGCTTTCAATTCTTCGTCCTGACGCGTTCGCGGCACGTTTGTATCACTCCTTCTTCTATCACTTTACGGCATACACGTTGCAAAGTGCCTTCCGCAAAGTTTACCGAAGTTGTAGCGTTACTTACTCTTTTACGCGACCTACGTAACTGCCGTCGCGCGTATCTATTTCGATCAATTCGCCTTCCGAAATAAACAAGGGAACGCGTACTTCCGCACCTGTTTCCACCGTAGCGGGTTTAAGGGCGTTAGTGGCGGTATCCCCCTTTATGCCGGGTTCCGTATAGGTTACGCGCAGCACTACGTGAGGCGGCATTTCGCAAGTAAGCACCGTATCGGTTTCGGCGTGTACCATAGCTTCAACGGTATCGCCTTCCTTTAGGAACTGAACCCCTTCAATGCTTTCACCGGGGATACTGATCTGCTCAAAAGTTTCCTGATGCATAAAGTTGTATCCCATTTCGTCCTTATAGAGGTACTGATAGGGACGCCTTTCGATGCGAACCTCTTCTACTTTAACGCCGCTGTTCCACGTTTTATCGAGGATGCGTCCCGTAGCCACATTTTTGAGCTTCGTACGAACGAAAGCGGGGCCTTTTCCGGGTTTTACGTGTAGGAATTCAACGATGAAATAGTATTGCCCGTCAATATCGAGGCACATACCGTTTCTGAAATCAGCTGTTGTAGCCATATTGTTCTATTTTGTTCTGAATTATTCTTCTAATGTTGTTTCCGTGAGTGAATCATGCTCCGCGGTATCTCGTTCTTCGGCTATCGGTGCCGGTTTGATGATTTGATCCACTGAAGGCGCTTTGTTGCCCCAAAAGACGATCAATGCTTCTTGTAGTTCCTTTGTTTCTTTCGCAAACCGATCGCTTCGCTTGTAATTAGCTGCTAAACGGAGTGGCTCGGAACCGGCGCGCAGGGCTTCCTCCAGAATGCCGTCCGCAATGGCTTGATCCAGCAGTCTGTTGTTAAGATGCTTGAGCCAACGGAACGTGCGTAAGCCACCGGAGAGAATTTCCCTTACCACCATATCGCCTTCCTTTTCCATACCCGCTTCATACGCTGCCATAGCGAGGTAAAGGTCGCTATACTGATAGGGCAACGCCGTACTGTTCAGCTCTTTAAAGCACTTTTGAAGCACATTGCGTGCCTTGGCTGTTTCGCCATCATGCTGCAAGCGCATAGCGAGATCCGGAATAAGCCCGGAGCGGTAGTACACAATGATGTTGTTGCGGATATTTTCGTCGAAATAGATATTCTTTCGAGAAGCCCCAAACCAGAGGAAATCGTGCATCACTAAGTTGTACTCTTTTTCCGTCTGCGTCGCATCAGGAGTACCGTATACCATAGTGGGATACAATTGGTACGCCATACCGGACGAGGATAAATATCCGTTCAGATTAGTAAAGAGCGACGTAGGGGTCGATTTTAACCAATATATAGGACGTTCCCAATGGTTGTTGGCGATAAGATCCAAAACGACCATTCCGTCACGAACAAGTGCCCCACCATCCTGCAACGTAAGCAACATATTGTCGCTTTCACAGGCAAGCCCGGGGAACGCTTTTCCCACGGCAGCTTTATCCAAGGGAATCAGTACGTGATCAGTGGGGAATATACTCGGATTGCCTTTATCTTCAAGCATCATCCGGTAAGCCTGTTCCACCGTCATTTCGCCCCTCGATTCTATGCGTGCATAGGCTTTGGGGTAGTAGAAGGAGGGTTTCAGCCACTTGATGGGCAATGCTTTTGAGTCGTAAGCATCGCGCCTCATTTGATCCACATACCAATCAGCTTGCAGGTAACTGAGGTTACAGGAGCGTACATCGGTACGGATGCCCTCTATTTCCTGAGCATACCAAAGCGGGAAGGTATCGTTGTCGCCAAAGCAGAACAGAATGGCGTTTTTACCGCAACTATTCAGGTAATTGGCACCAAAGTCCCGCGACACGGTACGTCCGCTCCGATCGTGGTCGTCCCAGTTTTGGAGCGCCATTTGAACAGGTACCAAAACGGCAAGATGAATCGCGGTTACTCCGCCCAAAAGATTTAGTACCGAGGCGGGTATTTTCTTCACCTTCAGCCGCATGATAAAGTCGCCCACAGCAGCGGCACCCAATCCTACCCAAATAGCAAATGCATAGAACGAGCCGGCATAGGCGTAGTCCCGTTCCCGAGGTTGCAAAGGCGTTTGATTGATGTAGAATATAATCGCTATCCCGGTCATAAAGAACAGGAAGAACACCACTGTAAAGCTTTGGGTTCCCTTACGCTTTTTGGCGAGCTGGAACACTATGCCCAACAGCCCTAAAATAAGGGGCAACAGGTAGTACACGTTATGCCCCTTGTTGCGCGCCATATCGTCAGGGTACCATTTTTGATCGCCCCAAAAGAGCCTATCGATGGCGTTAATGCCTGTAGCCACACCGCCTCTCATGAGGGAACCATTCCCTTGTAGGTCATTCTGCCTGCCGATAAAGTTCCAGCCGAAGTACCTCCAATACATATAGTTCACTTGATAGGAGAAAAAGAAGCTCAAGTTTTGCCCAAACGTGGGTTCGCTCATATCTTCCGGATGGCGACCGAGCCACGAGTTATACACACGAATATGCTCCGGTTTTGGGGAGTACATTCGCGGGAAGAAGGTTTCCGACGCGTACTCATATCCCAACGGCTTATCCGTTTTGATGTAGTGATCTTTCACTCCCGGTACATCCTTTGGTGCCGGCTTCCACTCATGCCCCGCCTTTTTTAGCGCAATCGGTTGCGTAGCAAAACTCGGACCGGAGAATAACGGCACGGAGCCGTACTGTTCGCGGTTCAAGTAGCCCTTCAGCGTAATGGGCGTTGAGGGGTCATTTTCGTTCATCGGAGGTTGCGCGGCACTGCGGATCAAAATTACTCCGTAGCACGAGAAGCCGATAGCCATAGCCACAAGCGACGATTGCACCGTACCGAGCAGGCGAATCGAAATTATTCGCTTTGTTCCGAACAGCAACCAGCACATTACGCCCAAAACAACGAGCCAAAGGATGGGCGATGAGGAGATGAACGGAATGCCCATCAGTATGGCGGTAACGAGCACCCCTAAACGAGCCAGGGAGCTATTCCTACCCCTGTACAGCAACCACAGCGTAAACGCCATAACCAATGCCATGAGCACTACGTACAGAATCATCCCCGAGTTAAAGCTCCAACCCAACGCGTTCACCGTAAAGAGGTCAAAACGAGCCGCAACCTTCATTGAGCCTTGGATGATGCCGAACATAATCACCGCAATTACCACAAAAGAGGTCAGTAGCGCCACAAGCGCTCCGCGTACATTCGGTTTCGGATATTTACGGTAGTAGAAGATCAGAGCCATAGCAGGTATGCACAGCAAGTTGAGCAGATGCACACCGATTCCCAGCCCCATCAGGTAGGCAATCAGAATGAGCCAGCGATCCGAATCCGCGCTATCCGCATGATCCTCCCACTTGAGCATCAGCCAAAATACCACAGCGGTAAAGAGGCTGCTCAAGGCATATACCTCCGCTTCTACGGCACTAAACCAAAAGGTATCGCTAAACGTATAGACCAACGCTCCGCACGTACCGGCTGCAAGGATGCAAACAGCTTGATGAACGCTCACTTGTAACGCACCCTCCTCTACGAGCAGTTTGCGCGCAATGTGAGTAATGGAGCGGAACAGAAAATAGATCGTACCGGCACTTACTAACCCACTTACCGCATTGCACAAATAGGCTATCTTTTGCGGATCATCGGTCATGTGGCTAAAGAAGTTGTATAAGAGCATAAAGAAGGGAGCTCCTGGTGGGTGCCCTACTTCCAACTTATGTATGCAAACTACGAACTCGCCGCAGTCCCACAGACTCGCGCTCGGCCCTATCGTAAGCAGATAGACTACAGCCGACACGGCGAACACAATCCACCCGGCTATCGCGTCTAAGCTCTTCAGTCGCTTTATTTCCATCCTTATATTTAGTCTGTCCAACGCAGAACGGTGCGGGTAATTGCTTCGTTTGCGCCTTTCTTCCCGACAAAGGTAGCAAAATCGCCTTCAATAGAAAACTGTAGGTACTTATGCCTTCCTATAACCATCATGCTTTTGTTCTATTCATCCTTACTGTTCTAAACGCTTCCCGTGCTGCCCAACGTGGGTCAAACGGAAAAGTGGTGCAAAGATAGCATACGGCACTCCCCGCAAATGTATCGAAACGTATTAAAGTGTATCGAAGTGTATCAAACTGTATCGTAACGTATCGAAGTGTATCGTAACGTATCGAACGTTGCAACTACACTTAACGCCCATATCTATCCCATACAAACCGTTGATTTTACCCATCTTTGAACGGAAAGGTCTATACGTGAGGCAGGCTCATACCGGTTATTTTCCGATACAGCTCCAAGGCGTACAGATCGGTCATTCCGCTGATGTAATCGAGCGTGGTAAGAATTCTTTCGTACGTGCTTGACGCTTTGCGGTCGTACTGACTACTTACGCGGCTCAAAAAGGTTCGGCTGTAGGCATTGTCCGGATGTTCTAAAGCGTACATCGTGCGCTCAATTATTTCTGCAAAGATGCGATGCCCGGCCAGCTCTACATCTACCACGTCGCGCGATGTATAGATGCGTCCGTACGCTATTTTTTCCGCTTTCCGGTATGCGGCAAGGCTCCGCGCGGAACAATGCTCAATTAGCGACCCTCGAAAGATTCCCTTCATAATCTCCTCTTCGTGTGTTACAAAGGCGGTAGCGCAATCGGCAATCAGTACGTTGATCACTTTACTCCGCAAATAAGCTACGCGCTCGTTATCGTCCTCTATGGCATGCGCTTTCTGTGCCAAACGGTTACCCTCTTGTTCATCAAAGAAATCGATAAGAAGCGCCTCCACTTCCGCCAGCGAAAGGATCCGTAACTTGAAAGCATCCTCCAGATCCATTATTTCGTAACAGATATCGTCGGCTGCCTCTACCAAATAGACCAGCGGATGGCGCGCGTAGATACGGCGTGCGGCATCCTTGCAGCATATACCGAGGCAATCCGCTAACTGACGATAGGTATCCTCTTCTGTAGCGAAAAAACCGAATTTGCCCGCTTTAAGGCTCGAAACGGATGGGTACGGATATTTGACTATGGCTGCCAACGTGCTATACGAAAGCCCGAAGCCGCCCGGACGCCTACCCACAAAGCGATGCGTCAGCAAACGAAAGGTATTGGCATTGCCATCGAATGTGGTAAAATCTTCCCAGCGTCCGCCTTCGTTGCGAACCTCTTTTTCCCACTTACGTCCCTCGCCCTCACGGAAATAGGCTGAAATAGCACGCTCACCACTGTGACCGAAGGGCGGATTGCCCAAATCGTGTGCTAAGCAGGCTGCCGACACAATTGCCGCCAAATCGCCTGAGGAAAAGGGTAGCGACGGATATTTGGCCGCCAGAGCCCCTCCAGCCAAATTACCTAAACTACGCCCCACGCAGCTTACTTCTAACGTGTGGGTGAGACGGTTATGCACAAATACGTTACCCGGGAGTGGAAATATCTGAGCTTTGTTCTGTAAACGCCTGAATGGTGCACTAAAGATCAACCGGTCGTAATCCCGTTCAAATTCGCTTCGGCGCCCGATACCGCTTATCGTACCGCGCAGTTCCCCTTGCTCTTCCTCCTTGCCTAACCGCTTATCGCAGATTAACCTTGCCCATTCCATCATTTTTCTCTATTTCGCTCTCATTCACGCACTTTATCGGTTCCATCGACCTTTTTACGTGATTGAATCCGTTCCACCGCAAAGTTACTCCTTTCTACCGGAGCAACCACTCCTCTCCATTAATACCAGAAAGGTGCTACCACAAAGAAAGAAAGCCCCTCCGGCAATGCCGAGGAGGCTTTCTAATGTTTTTTCAGATCGATCGCCGTAAGTGGGCTACCGGAGCCCGCTTCGGCTCGCCGAACACGCGATCAATAGTTATCGGGTCTCGGTTCGAAGAATTCCTGCGGATGATCGCAAGCGGGGCACTTTTTAGGTGCTTTCTTCCCCTTGAAGATGTAACCGCAGTTACGGCAACGCCAATAGATTTCGCCATCACGTTCGAAGTAGTCGTACTCTTCAATACGTTCCAATAGCGTGTTGTAGCGGCGTTCGTGTTCTTTTTCCGCAATTGTTACGTTGCGCCAAACGGTAGCAATATCCGTAAAGCCTTCTTCTTCGGCTATTTTGGCAAATTCGGGGTAAAGTTCTTCAGCTTCGCAGTGTTCGCCTGCGGCAGCGGCCTTAAGGTTTTCCACCGTAGTGCCAATAACACCGGCGGGGAAAGCAGCCGTTATTTCCAAATCACCGCCTTCCAAGAACTTGAAGAAACGCTTTGCATGTTCCTTTTCCTGATCAGCCGTTTCGAGGAAGATAGCTTCGATTTGACGATATCCTTCCTCGCGGGCAACTCCGGCAAAATAAGTATAGCGATTGCGCGCTTGTGCTTCGCCTGCGAATGATTTCAGCAGGTTCTGTTCGGTACGGGTACCTTTGATTGATTTGTTACTCATTGATAGTAGGTATTTTTCTAATGGTTAATACGCTTTTTTCCATTACAAAGATACCTATTTATTGGTAAATAAGCAACACTTTAGGGGATAAATGTGCCTTAAATGTGTTCGGTTCGATTTCCTTTAGTGCGCTCTTTCGGCAATTTGCTGCAAAAGAGCCTGACTCTCAAGCGCATTGGCTATGCAAAGCCCTCGGCGGCGCGCGTCGGAAACAATACTGTTTGTTTCGGGCGGAAGGGTGCGTGCCATCGCGAGCAATTCTTCTTTTCGCGCATCGCCAAGGCTGTTTGCCTCCGCCAAATACCACAGATAGGGCATAACCACGTTGAGAATGATCACCACCGCTGTATTGCGGCTGATCGTCCCGAGCGGTTTTGCGGACGATTTTCCGAAATCGTAATGATATTGCCAATATTCGCTCGGTTTAACCGCCAGCAGCTTTTCCGCTTCGCTACAGGTGCGCACCGCTCCCAACTGCTGTTCGATGGAGGGATGCTTATAGTGCAAATGCGCCATCAGTGCCAATCGCCGATGCGGAAACGCCGCCGGACGCAGTCGCAATTTACGCACTACACCGCCGAGCGTGGGTAAGTTGTATTTGGCGCGTAGAAAGGTCCATTCCTCCTGCAGGTGACGCATATAGTCGTCGGCAGCTGCATCCTCAAGCAGCCCTGCCGTGCCAAAGTACAAAGCTTCCAATTGATCCGGATGATCGGTATGTTTACGCACCACGCGAATAGGGAGCGCACGTGCAATTTGCTCAAATGCTTCGTTGTTGACCTTGGCGCCGAGATAGCGGAGCAATAAGAGCCTAACCAGCGCTCCTTCGTCGTTATCGATCGATTCCGAGCTGAGCCGTTCGCGCAAAGCCCGTGCCTGCTCTGTGATGCGCCGTTGGTAGAGCGCGGTACACTCCTCTTTCCACTGCAACGCCTCCTTGCGTGTGAGAGGCGGTGTATCGGTACCTTTTTCAAACGGAGCAAGGTTATCGGGTAGCACCATACGACAAGTGCGTAGCGGCTCGTGGGTAACGCGGTGGCGGACGGGTGCATCGTTCTGCACTACAACGTGCAGAATAACGTTATCGTATGCCGGATCGCTGTCGTGCCCGTGCTTTGCCCATTCGGAAGCAGCGTAGTGCAGTTCCACATTTCCCACCAAAATCGTTTTCCCCACGCGTAATTTTGCGTTGAAGAAATCCGGTCCCGCATCCCGATTGCGTATACCCGGATGGAATAGCTCGGGATACGATGTGGCGTTGCCCGTCGGCTCGGTTGGCTCAAACAGAAGCTTTTTGTAGGCGCGTAGCTCCCAAATGCGCTGAAGCACCTCTTCGGGAATCGGTTTCACGGCTAAATGTAGTCGTTTCCGAAGCGCAACTCGCTATCCGCCATAAAGGTTTTGATGCGTTGTTCCTGATCCTTTTTGCAAATCATCAGTACATTGTCGTGTTCCGCTATAATGCAGTCTGATACGCCCTGTACGATGGCTATGCGATTCGGGTCGGATAGGGTCACCAAGTTGCCTTCTGCGTCGTAAAAGACTGCATTGGTTGCCGGAGCCGCATTACCGTTCTGATCCTTATCGGCGAACTCGTAGATGCTGCCCCAGGTACCCAAGTCCGCCCAACCGAAGTCACTGGGCAGAACCAACACATTATCCGCCTTTTCCATCACTCCGTAATCGATGGAAATGCCCGGGCAACAGCCGAATTGTTCCTTGATAAAAGCCGTTTCGGCATCTGTTCCGTACGGAGCTTTGCCGGATGCATACAGAGTGTTGTACACATCGGGCAGATGACGGTGTACGGCATGCAGAATAGTGGGTACGTTCCAGACGAACATACCGCTATTCCACAGAAAATCACCGCTCTTTACGAACAGTTCCGCCATTTCCTTCGATGGCTTTTCAGTAAACACCTTCACTTTGTGGAAGCCGTCCAGCGTTTCGTCGCTCCATTGGATATATCCGTAGCCGGTTTCGGGGTGTGACGCCACTATGCCGAGCGTAATCAGATAGTTGTTTCGGCGGGCAAAAGTCAACGCTTTTAATGCCGTTTCGCGGAACCGCTCCTCATCTAATATCAGATGGTCACTGGGCGTTACAAAGAGCGTTGCGCTGGGGCAACGTGCCGCTACGTGCAGTGCCGCGTAAGTGATGGCGGGAGCCGTATTGCGCCGTACCGGCTCCAAGAGCAGATTGTCGCGATTCAGATCGGGGAGCTCGCGGAGCGTCTCCTCGGCGTAGCTCTCGTTGGTTACTACAATGATTTGATCCGTGGGGATAAATCGCGCAAAACGATGAAATGTGCGCTGCAAGAGCGTCTGTCCGGTACCGAAAAAATCGAGGAACTGCTTCGGCTTATCTTCCCTGCTTACGGGCCAAAAGCGGCTGCCGACCCCGCCGCTTACAATAATACAGTACAGATCGTCTGTCCGCTGTAGTTGTGAATTAGCACTCATACTTTAGTAACGCAAGCGCATAGGTTTATAGTATTCTGCGTACCCTTTATTGGGATACTCTACAAAGATAGCAATACAAATCCGTACGCGCCTTACCCTCGACCCATATCCGCCCCCTCGTTCCACCGCGCCTCCGCAGTCGCATCAGCATCCCCCAGCCCCCGCGTGTATGCACCTTTGCCCCCGAAACAGCGCCCAATTGCCCTACAGTAGCGCACTTACGCTTACACTTAACTATGACCGCGCACCTACCCCTGCACCCCCACGCCTACACGTAACCACACCTACTCCTACATGTAACCAAACTCACCCCCCACGGTTAGGCAGCAAAGCCCCCACCGCAGCGCACCTTCGCCCAACTT